>NZ_LMKQ01000002.1:0-300000 GCF_001421565.1 Agromyces sp. Leaf222
TACTGCAGGGGGGACCCTGTGGGAGAGTAGGACACCGCCGGACAACCATTACCGAAGAGCCGCCCACCACGTGGGCGGCTCTTCGCATTTAACACACCGCAGCCGAAGAGCGCGAAGAAGGGCCGACCCGGCAACGGGTCGGCCCTTCGTGCGTTCTGGTGGGCTTGCGTGAGCGTGCGCGTGAGTGTCAGCGACGCGGCTCGAGCCGCACGATCACGGCCTTCGAGACGGGCGTGTTGGACTCCTCGGCGGCGCTCTCGAGCGGTACCAGCACGTTCGCCTCCGGGTAGTACGCCGCCGCGCATCCGCGGGCCGTCGGATACGACACGAGCCGCTGGTTCGCCAGCACGCGGTCGGGCTGTCCTGTCCACTCGCTCACCACGTCGACCCGGTCGCCGTCGGCCAGGCCGAGCTCGCGCAGGTCGTCGGGATGCACGAACACGACGTCGCGTCCCTTCTTGATGCCGCGGTATCGGTCGTTGAGGCCGTAGATGGTGGTGTTGAACTGGTCGTGCGATCGAAGCGTCTGCAGGATCAGGCGGCCCGCCGGTCGCGCGAGGTGCTCGAGCTCGTTCACGGTGATCATGGCCTTGCCGGTTGCCGTGTCGAAGCGCCGTTCGTCGCGCGGTCCGTTCGGCAGCACGAACCCTCCCTTGCGGCGGACGTCCACGTTGAAGGTCGCGAAACCGGGGACCACGCGTGCGATGCGGTCGCGGATCCGGTCGTAGTCATCTTCGAACTCCGTCCAGGGGATGTCGTGGCGCGCGCCGAGCGTTGCGTCCGCCAGCCGGCACACGATCGAGATCTCCGAGAGCAGTCCATCCGCGACGGGCGGGATCGCCCCGTGGCTCGCGTGCACCGCGCAGACGCTGTCCTCGACGGACACGAACTGCGGGACTCCGCCCTGCAGGTCGATCTCGGTGCGGCCGAGGGTCGGCAGGATCAGCGCCTCCTCCCCCGTCACCACGTGCGAGCGGTTGAGTTTGGTCGAGACCTGCACGGTGAGCTTCGCGCCGCGCATCGCGGCCTCGGCGACCGCGGTGTCCGAGATCGCTCCGACGAAGTTGCCGCCGAGTGCGACGAACACGTCGATCTCGCCGTCGCGCAGGCCGCGCACCGTCTGCACCGCATCCGCGCCGTGCCTGCGAGGCACGGGGAACGAGAACTCGCGCTCGAGTGCCGAGAGGAAGCTCTCGGGCATTCGTTCCCAGATGCCCATCGTGCGGTCGCCCTGCACGTTGCTGTGCCCGCGGATCGGCGAAGCACCGGCCCCCGGCTTGCCGATGTTGCCGCGGAGCAGGAGCAGGTTGACGATCTCCCGGATCGTCGCAACGCCCTTCTTGTGCTGGGTCAGGCCCATGGCCCACGTGATGATGACGCGGTCTGCGGCCAGGTACTCGGCGGTGAGCGCGTCGATCTCCTCGACGGGCAGGCCTGTCGCGGCTGCGACCGCGGCTTCGTCGAGCGACGTGAGATGCTCGCTGAGGTCGTCGAGGCCGATCGTATGCTCCGCGAGGAATGCATGGTCGAGCACCGTTCCGGGAGCGGCGGCCTCGGCGTCGAGCACGCGCTTGGATACGGCCTGCAGGAGCGCCATGTCACCGCCGGACCGGATCTGCAGGAACCGGTCGGCGATGACCGTGCCCTTGCCGATGAGTCCGCGCACCTTCTGCGGGTTCTTGTAGCGCACGAGGCCGGCCTCGGGGAGCACATTCACTGAGATCACGCGCCCGCCGTTGCGCTTCGTCTCCTCGAGCGCGCTCAACATGCGCGGGTGGTTCGTGCCCGGGTTCTGGCCCATGACGATCACGAGGTCGGCCCGGCCGAAGTCGTCGTACGCGATGGTCGACTTGCCGACGCCGATGGTCGCGCCGAGCGCGGTGCCCGTGGATTCGTGGCACATGTTCGAGCAGTCGGGCAGGTTGTTGGTTCCGAGGGCGCGCACGAAGAGCTGGTAGAGGAAGGCGGCCTCGTTCGAAGCCCGGCCGCTCGTATAGAACGCGGCGCGGTCGGGCGAGTCGAGGCCGTTGAGATGCCGGGCGACGAGGTCGAACGCGGCATCCCACGAGATCGGCTCGTAGTGGTCGGAACCGGCCGGCTTGTGGACCGGCTCGGTGAGGCGCCCCTGCTGACCCAGCCAGTACTCGTCGCGGTCGAGCAGCGAGGTCAGGGAGTTCTCGGCCCAGAACGAGCGCGGTACGGTGATCGGTGTCGCTTCCCAGGTCGTGGCCTTCATGCCGTTCTCGCAGAACTCGAGCACGTTGCGGTGACCGGGGTCGGGCCACGCGCAGCTCATGCAGTCGAACCCGTCCTTCTGGTTGATCGCCAAAGCGAGTCGCGCCGTTCGGGAGAGCCCCATGTGTTTGAGCGCGGGCTCCATGGAGTGCAGGATGCCTGGGGCGCCGACCGCCCATGCCTTGTTGGCGCCGACCTCGAGGTGGGGATACGGGTCGGGCGTGGTGTCGGGGCCGATCGGAAGTTCGGTGGTCATCTCAGTCCGCCGTCGTCGTCTGCTCGGAGACGCGATCGGCGCCCCGCTCGACCGCCTGCCCGGCAGTGCCATCGGCGATGCGCTCGGCTCCCGCGTAGACCACCATCGTGTCCCCGCGCATGAAGCCGACCAGGGTGATGCCCGCATTCGCAGCGTGTTCGACGGCAAGGGACGACGGAGCAGAGACTGCGGCGAGCACGGGGATGCCGGCCATCGAGGCCTTCTGGGTGAGTTCGAAGCTCGCCCGGCCCGAGACCTGCAGCACCAGTCCGCTGAGCGGGAGGAGGCCCTCGCGGGCCGCCCAGCCGACGACCTTGTCGACCGCGTTGTGCCGCCCCACGTCTTCGCGGAGCACGATCATCTCGCCCGTGCGGGCGTCGAAGAGGGCGGCCGCGTGCAGGCCCCCGGTCTTCTCGAAGATCGCCTGCCCGGCGCGCAGGCGGTCGGGGAACCGGATCAGGAGCTCGGGATCCACGCGCAGGTCGGCATCGGCGACGGGGTGCGAGGTGCGGGTGTGCACGGCATCGATGCTCGCCTTGCCGCAGACCCCGCACGAGCTCGAGATGTAGAGATCGCGCCTGGCCGCGGCATCCGGTTGAGGCACGCCGTTCGCCAACGTGAGGTCGAGCACGTTGTAGGTGTTCTCGCCCTCGTCGCTCGCGCAGTGGATGGCCGCAGCGACCTGGTCGCCTCGGGAGATGACGCCCTCGGAGACGAGGAAGCCGACGGCGAGGTCGACGTCGTGTCCGGGCGTGCGCATCGTGACCGCGAGCGGGGCACGCCCGATGCGGATCTCGAGCGGTTCCTCGACCGCCAGGAGGTCGTCGCGGCGATTCGTGCGACCGCCGACCGTGATTCGAGTGACCCGCTTCCGTGCGGTGATCCTGCCCATGCCTCCTGCCTACCACGGTCTTCGGTGCACCGTCTGCGACCGGCGCGGGATCGTTCGCCTGTCCGGGTGCACCGGACTCCGGTCTCGGGGTTCGCGGAACGTGAACACGGCTGTTCGCGGCACCGGCGGTGTGGTGGGATGACGGCATGGACCTGCTCATCCTCGGCGGCACGCAATGGCTCGGACGCACGATCGCGGCGGAGGCGGTCGCGCGAGGACATCTGGTCGCCTGCCTCGCCAGAGGCGAGGCGGGCGGCGTCGCCGAGGGGGTCGAGTTCGTTCGCGCCGACCGCACAGCAGCCGACGCCTACGCGGCGGTCGAGGGGCGCGCCTGGGATGCCGCGATCGATGTAACCCGCCAGCCCGGTTACGCGCGCCGCGCGGCCGCGGCCCTCGCCGATGCGGTCGGGACGATGGCGTTCATCTCGTCGTGCAACGTGTACGCCGCGCAGAACGAGGCCGGCGCCGACGAGCGGGCGGCGCTGCTGCCGCCGCTCACCGCCGACGAGTCCACGCCGGAGACCTATGGCGAGGCGAAGTCCGCGATCGAGCAGGTCTACCGGTCGGCCTTCGGCGATCGATCGCTGACCATCAGGCCCGGACTGATCGCCGGACCGGGCGACGCATCCGGGCGGAGCGGCTACTGGGTCGCCCGGGCGGCCCGTGCGGCGCGCGACGGGGGTCCGGTGCTCGTGCCCGACGTGCTCGACGACGCCGCGCAGGCGATCCACGTCGACGACCTCGTGCGCTTCACGCTCGACTCGGTCGAGCGCGGCACGACGGGTGCCTTCAACGCGGTCGGCGACCGCGGAACGTTCGGCGGGTGGCTGGAGACCGCGAACGAGGTCGCGGGGTACCAGGGCGAGGTCGTCGCCGCGCAGCCCCAGTGGCTCGCGGAGCAGGGCGTCGCGGAGTGGTCGGGGCCCGAGTCCCTGCCGCTCTGGATCCGCGACCCGGAGTGGGGAGGGTTCCTCGACCGATCGAACGCGGCTGCGAAGCAGGCCGGGCTGGTGGTTCGGCCGCTCGAGCAGTTGCTCGAGGAGACCCTCGCGTGGGAGCGCGAACAGGGCCTCGACCGGGAGCGCGGCGCCGGGCTGACGGCTGCGCGCGAGCGGGAGCTCATCGAGCTGCTGCGGGGCTGAGGGGGTTACGGCTGGGCTCTGCTGGGTGCTGAGTGCTGAGTGCTCGGCGCTGGGCTGTAGAGGTTCGGCGGCCCACCGGCCCTCCGAGTCGCGTCTGGAATCACAGACGAGAACCGGGTCGGATGCCGCGCCCGCGGGCCCGCACGATCGGTAGCGTGCTGGCATGTCCACGCTTTCGCACGACCCCAGCTGGCCGCGCGCCGGCGCCTGGCCCGCGCTCGACGTGGCGGATGCCGCGGCATCCGTGGATCTGGCGATCCTGGGGGTTCCCGCCTGGCGCACGTCGCTGTCGCCGACGAACGCGCACGCGACGCCGGCCGCGATCCGCGAGGCGCTGCGACGATACAGCCCAGCGCTCATGCCCGATCGCGAGCGCGGCGGTCTCGTGCTCGACCTCGGTGGCAGCGCCGACCTCGGCGAGGGCGACGGTGGCGGTCTCGCCATCGCCGACGCCGGTGACCTCGACGAGCCCGACGGCCCAGAGGGCGAGGCACGGACGATCACGGCGGTCGCCGCCGCCCTCGGTCGGGCTCGCACGCTCCTGGCGCTCGGCGGCGACAACTCCGTGACGGTGGCGACGGCGCTCGGGGCGTGGGGCGCGGATCTCGGCAGCGCCGGCCTCGTCACGATCGACGCGCACTACGACCTGCGCGACGGCATCTCGAACGGGTCACCGGTGCGTCGACTCGTGGAGGCCGGCCTCGACCCGGCGCGCATCGTGCAGATCGGCATCGCCGACTTCGCGAACTCGGCGGCGTACGCGCGACGCGCGGCCGACCTCGGCATCACCGTGATCCACCGCGACGAGCTGCACCGACGCGCCCCGGCCGACGTGATGGTCGAGGCGCTGGCGATCGCCGGTGCGGCGGGCGGCCCCGTGCACCTCGACGTCGACGTGGACGTGTGCGACCGATCGGTCGCTCCGGCCTGCCCGGCGTCGGTTCCGGGCGGCCTCGCGGCGTGGGAGCTGCGCGCACTCGTTCGCGCCGCGGCATCCGATGCCCGAGTGCGCAGCGCCGACCTCGTCGAGATCGACGCGACGACGGATGCCGCGGACCAGCGCACCGTGCGGTTGGCGGCACTGTGCGTGCTCGAGTTCGCGGCGGGGCTCGCGATGCGCGCGCCGTCGGCCGACTGAGCGCGACGACCGGCCGAGTCCGCCGGCCGTCAGGCGGTCGAACGAGCGGGCCCGTGCGTTCGTCGCCCGCCGGTGGCAGACTCGGCGCATGAGGACGCTGATACTCGTGCGCCACGCGAAGTCGGACTGGGGTCAGCCCGGTCTCGCCGACCACGATCGGCCGTTGAACGATCGGGGGCTGCGCGACGCCCCGGCGATGGGCGCGCGGCTGCGCGAGCGGGGCTCGGTTCCCGACGCGATCCGGTCGAGCACGGCCCTGCGGGCGCAGACCACGGCGAAGCTCATCGCGCGCGAGCTCGGCCTCGACGAGGCATCCGTCGAGCTCGACGACCGGCTCTACGGCTCCTCGCCGCAGACGATCCTGCGCGTCGTCGGCGAACTCGATGCCGAGGTCGGGCGCGCGATGATCGTCGCGCACAACCCCGGCATGGCCGACCTCGCGTACGACCTCACCGAGTCGATCGGTGAGATGCCGACGTGCGCGGTGCTCGAGCTCGACTTCGACATCGACGAGTGGGCCGAGGTCGAGTTCCAGGCGCCGGTCGCGGCACGGTTCGACACGCCGCGATAGGCGCAGCGCCCTCAGTCGTCGGATGCCGCGAGCATGCGCCGCACGTACGGCGTCGCCGGGTCGGCGCGAATCGCATCGAGCGTTCCGCGCTGGGTGACGCGCCCGCCCTCGAGCACGAGCACCGAGTCGGCGAGTCGTGCCGCGTCGGCGGGACTGTGCGTGACGAGCACGGTGGCGCCGCCGAAGTCGCGCACATGCGTCGCGAGCTCGTCGCGCATCTCGGCGCGCACCTCGACGTCGAGGGCCGACATCGGCTCGTCGAGCAGGAGCACGTCGGGCTCGGCGGCGAGGGCCCGCGCGAGCGCAGCGCGTTGGCGCTGTCCGCCCGAGAGCTCTGAAGGCAGGCGGTCGGCGAGCGACACGAGGTCGTAGCGTTCGAGCCAAGGCCGGGCGGCGGCCCGGGCGGCGGTGCGCGAGCCGCGCATGCGCGCCGCGAACGCGACGTTGTCGCGCACGTTCAGGTGGGGGAACAGCACGTAGTCCTGGAACACCATGCCGACGCGGCGATGCTCCGGCGGCAGCGAGTCGACGCGTCGCGGACCGATCGAGACCTCGCCGGCGTCGAGCGGCACGAGTCCGGCGATCGCGGCGAGCAGGCTCGACTTGCCGGCACCGTTCGGTCCGATGATCGCGAGCGGATGCCCAGGCTGCACGTCGAACGCGGCGGCGATGCGCGTCGTGCCGAAGCTGAGCGAGAGGTCGACGCGCAGGCCCGGGCGGGCGTGGCTGCCGGCGTGGCCGGCCCCGCCGGAGCGGATGCCGTCGTCGGAGCGGCCGCCCGCGGCATCCGTCGCTCGGGGCTCGGGGCTCATGCGGTCGCCCCCGGGAGCCAGCGGTCGCGCAGGGTCAGCAGCACGAGCACCGAGACCGCGAGGAGCAGGAGTGCGAGCGCCACCGCCTCGTCGGGGTCGGTCTGCATCGCGAGGTAGCTCGCGATCGGGAGCGTGCGGGTCGTGCCGGGCAGGCTCCCGGCGAAGGTGATGGTCGCACCGAACTCGCCGAGCGCGCGCGTGAAGCAGAGCACCCCGCCCGCGGCGACGCCCGGCGCCACGAGCGGCAGGGTCACATGGCGGAACACCTGCCAGCGGGATGCCCCGAGCGTCGCCGCGGCGAGCTCGGTGCGCCGGTCTGAGGAGCGCAGCGCGCCCTCGACCGCGAACACCAGGAACGGCAGCGCCACGAAGACCTGCGCGATGACCACCGCGCCCGTCGTGAACGGGATCGTCACCCCGAACACCTCGTCGAGCCACCGCCCGATCAGCCCGCGGCGGCCGAGGAGCATGAGCAGGGCGATGCCGCCGACGACGGGGGGCAGCACGAGCGGCACCGTGACCGCGGCACGCAGCAGCCTTCGGGGCACCGTGGGCCACGACTCCGCGTGGGCGACGAGCGCGGCGAGGGGGATGCCGAGCACGAGGCAGATCGCCGTCGCGAGCACGGCCGTGCCGAACGAGAGCACGAGCGCCTCGAGCACGGCACTGCTCGCGAGCAGCTCGGGCAGGTCGGCCCACGGCGCGCGCACCACGAGCGCGACGAGCGGCAGCACGAGCACCGCGAGCGCCACCACGGCGATCGCGGTGATCGGCCAGGCGAGGCGCCCGGTGCTGCGTGCTGCCGCGCGTGCCACTACGGGGTGCCGAAGCCGTACTCGTCGAGCGTGGCGCGACCGGCGTCGCCGGTGATGAAGGCGACGAACGCCGCCGCGGCCACGGCCTGCGCGCCTGAGGCATCGCCACTGTCGTCGGCACTGCCGTCGCCGGTGATCGCCGCGATCGGGTAGCGGTTGACCACGTCGTCGGCGGCCGGCACCTCGATGCCCTCGACGTCGTCGCCGGCCGACTGCACGTCGGTGCGGTAGACGAGGGCGGCGTCGACCTCGCCGAGCGAGACCTTGGTGAGCACGGCCTTCACGTCGGATTCGAGCGTGTCGGGCGCCGCGGTGATGCCCTCGTTCGCGAGGAGCTTCGCGGATGCCGCGCCGCAGGGCACCGACTCGTCGCAGAGCGCGATGCGCAGGTCGGCGTTCGCGAGATCGTCGAGCCCGGTGACGCCGGCGGGGTTGCCGGCCGGAACCACGAGCTCGAGCGTGTTCGTCGCGAAGACCTGCGGATCGGTCGCGAGGCCTGCATCGACCACCTGCTGCATTGGCGGCTCGGCGGCCGAGGCGAACACGTCGGCCGGGGCGCCCTCGATGATCTGGGTCGCGAGCGCGCCGCTGCCGCCGTAGCTCACGGTGATCTCGACGCTGGGGTTGGCCTGCTCGAACTGCGTTGCGAGGTCGTCGAACGCCTCGGTGAGCGAGGCCGCCGCGAGCACGGTGACCTCGGCAGCTTCGAGGTTCGGCGTCGCCGGGCCGCCGGCCACCGGGGCGTTCGGGTCCTCGTCTCCGGTGCCGTCGCCGCTCGAGGCGCAGGCCGCGAGTGATGCGGTGAGCGTGAAGGCGATGAGCGCGGCGGCCCCGAGCCTCGCGGCTGTGTGCGAGTTTCGGGTCATGGCGTGGCTCCTCGGGGAAGTTCGATCGAGACGACGGTGGCCTTCGCGCTCGCCGCGGCGAGCACGCCGGGTTCGAGGCCGAGCTCGTCGGCGGCCTCGCGGCTCATGAGTGAGACGACGCGGAACGGCCCGGCCTGCAGTTCGACCTGTGCCATGACGCCGTCGCGGTGCACGGCGGTGACGAGGCCGATGAAGTGGTTGCGCGCCGACGTGCGCGCGAGGGGGAAGGCGTCGGCCAGGGCGTTGCCCCCGGCGTGCTCGGTCATGAGCCCGACGAGCTCGGCGCCCTCGACGACCTGCATGCCGTTGGCACCCCGTGAGAGCGCGAGGCGCCCCTGCTCGGCCCAGCGCCGCACGGTGTCGTCGCTGACCCCCAGTAGGGCTGCCGCTTCGCTGATGCGGAACTGCGTCATGGTTTCTCCCGTATTCGCGGAACTTCCACGCTAGTCCATCCGCAGATGGGCCGAGCATCGCCTGCCAGCGGTCGCATGCCTGCGAGAATCGGGGGATGACCAGCTCGCCTGCCGCCCGCATCGAAGGCCGATCGTCTGGAGCGCGCCGATGAGCGCGCGCTCGACCGTCGAGGAGCACGCCTCGTTCGTGCGCTCGCTGCTCTCCGGGCTCGGGGCGCGCCCGACCGAACGGGTCGCCGTCGCCGACGCGCTCGGCCGCATCACCGCGTCGCCCGCGGAGTCGCCCATCGCGCTGCCGCCGTTCCGCAACGCGCAGATGGACGGCTTCGCCGTGCGGTCATCGGATGTCGCGGGCGCGACGGACGCCCCGGTGACCCTGCCGGTCGTGGGCGAGGTCGCCGCCGCCCCCGGGCGACCCGAGCCGCTCGCGCCCGGAACCGCCGTGCGCATCATGACCGGAGCGCAGGTGCCGGAGGGAGCGGACGCCGTCGTGCCGGTCGAGGAGACCGAGCCGGTGAGCGGAGGCGATGCCGACGCGGGCGCGGTGCACATCCTCGTCGCTCGCGCATCCGGCGACTACGTGCGCGAGGCCGGGTCCGACCTGGCGGCCGGCGACGACGTGCTGCCACCGGGGCTGAAGCTCGGCTCGCGCCACCTCGCCGCCGCCGCGGCATCCGGCCTCACCGAGTTGCTCGTGCGCGAGCGGGTGCGGGTCGCCGTCGTCAGCACCGGCAGCGAACTCGTCGCGCCCGGCGCCGAACTCGGCCCCGGCGAGATCCCCGACGCGAACGGCATCGCGCTCGCCGCGGCCGTTCGCGCGGCCGGCGCGCTCGTCGTGCGTGAGGCGCGCGTGCGCGATGACGTCGAACGCCTGCGCGCCGAGCTCGACGCGGCGCGCGACGCGGGCGCCGAGCTCGTGATCACGAGCGGCGGCATCTCGAAGGGCGCCTACGAGGTCGTGCGCGAGTTGCTCGAGCCGCTCGGCGCCTGGGTCGGCGCGGTCGCCATGCAGCCGGGCGGTCCGCAGGCGGCGGCCGCGTACCGCGGCATGCCCGTGATCGGGTTCCCGGGCAACCCGGTGAGCGCGCAGCTCTCGTTCGAGCTCTTCGTCGCGCCGACGCTGCGGGCGATCGCGGGGCTGCCGGCGGCATCCGTCGCATCACTGCCGCTGGCGGAGCCGGTCGTGTCGGTCGCCGGACGGCGCCAGTTCCTGCGCGGACGTCGCGACGACGAGGGTCGGGCGGTGCTCGTCGGCGGGCCGGGGTCGCATCTCGTGGCGGGGCTCGCGGCATCCGACCTGCTGATCGTCGTGCCTGAGGACGTCACGGCACTCGCGGCGGGCGAGGTCGTGGAGACCATCGCGCTCTGAGCGCGCCGGACGGGGGCCGAAAGCGGGTCGGAACCCCGCCGACATCCGTGACAGCGGTGACCGCCGGCGCTACTCCTCTTCGTCTTCGGAAGCAGTCCCCGGCTCGCCGTCGTCGATGACGAGTTGTGCGACGAGGGCGAGTTCGGTGCTCGTCGAGCGGTGGATGAGGTCGGCGTTCTCGCCGGCGATGGCCGCGCGAACGGCGCTGCCCTCCCACACGAGCAGCATGACGCGGGCCGCCTCGAGTGCCGAGACGCGGAACGTGATGCCCTTCGCGCGCCCGATGTCCGTGACGATCTGGGCGACGCTGCGCTGCATCTCGGCCTCCTGCTCGAGGTAGGCCGTGGCCATCGCGGGGTTCCGGAGCGCGTGGATGCGGATCTCGCTCATGAGCAGCACGCCGAGCCGGTCGTCGGCCGAGACGTCGAGCACCTGGTCGAGGATCTCGAAGACGTCGGTGTGGTTCGCGGCGAACGCGCCCTCGCATTCGAGCTCGGCGACGCGCGCGGTGACCGCGTCGACCCGACCGCGGGTGACGCGACCCGCGAGCTCGAGGAACAGTTCGTCCTTCGATTCGAAGTTCGAGTAGAACGCGCCGCGCGTGAAGCCGGCGCGGTCGCAGACGGCCTCGACGGATGCCGCGGCGAGCCCGACCTCGGCGAAGACCTGGGCGGCGGCATCGAGGAGCTTGCGTCGCGTGTTCTCGCGACTGCGCGTCGCCGTGGTGGCGGATTCGACCATGACTGCCATTCAACCCCCGTATTCACATGTAGGCCACAGGTTTGCGAGCCCTCGCCGTTCTACGATACAACTACGTATCGGATACAGCGCTGTATCGAACTGTCCTGACATCCGGCTCGGAGGCGCTGCCTTGTCCACTCTGCTCTACTCGCTCGGCCGCTGGTCGTTCCGCCACCCGTGGCGCGTGCTCGTCTCGTGGCTGCTCCTGCTGGTCATCGCCGGTGGCGCGTTCGCCCTCTTCGGCAAGGGCACGAGCAACAGCTTCTCGATCCCGGGCACCGAGGCGCAGGCGGGCCTCGAACAGCTGAACCGATCGTTCCCCGCGGCGAGCGGCACGAGCGCGCAGTTCATCGTCGTCGCGCCCGACGGGCAGAGCGTCGAAGACGCCCCGTTCACCACCGAGATCGAGCAGACGATCTCCGACATCGAGGGCCTCGACGGCGTGCTCGCCGTGACCGACCCGTACGACGAGATGGTCACCGGGCTCATCTCCGACGACGAGACCGCGGCACTCGTGCGCCTGCAGTTCGACGGCCAGGCGACCGACGTGCCCGAGTCGACCAAGGTCGAACTCCACGAGATGACCGACGACCTCGGCGCGACCCTGCCCGAGGGCTCGCAGGTCGTGCTCGGCGGCGACCTCTTCGCCGTCTCGGTGCCGGGCATCACCCTGACCGAGGGCGTCGGACTGCTCATCGCGCTCTTCGTGCTCATCGTCACGTTCCGCTCGATCGCGATGGCCGGGCTTCCGCTCGCCTCGGCGATCATCGGCGTCGCCCTCTCGCTCTCGCTCATCATGCTCTCGACGGCGTTCGCGACCATCTCGTCGACGACCCCGCTGCTCGCGCTCATGCTCGGACTCGCCGTCGGCATCGACTACGCGCTGTTCATCATGGCCCGACATCAGGACCAGGTGAGAGCCGGAGAAGACCCAGAGGAGTCCGCCGCGCGCGCCACCGGCACCGCCGGTTCGGCCGTCGTGTTCGCCGGCATCACGGTGCTCATCGCGCTCATCGGCCTCGGCTTCGCGAACATCCCGTTCCTCACCGTCATGGGCATCGCCGCGGCCGTCTCGGTCGCCATCGCCGTGCTCGTCGCCATCACCCTCACGCCTGCATTCCTCGGGTTCGTCAAGGGCCGCGTCGTCGGGTGGAAGCGCCGCGAGTCGCGCGGACGCCGGCGTGCAGCGCAACAGCGTGCGATGCAGCAGGGGGCGGATGTCGCAGACGGGCGCCCGTCGCACGTCGGTGCGGATGCGGCCCCCGCCGCCCCCGCCGGGTCGCCGGCGGACGCGCACGCGCACACCGCCTCCGACTCGACCGCACGTCGAGGATTCGCCACGCGGTGGGTCGGACTCGTGACGCGGCATCCGATCGTCACGACCGTCGCGGTCGTGCTCGGCCTCGGCATCATCGCGATCCCCGCGGCCAGCCTCGCGCTCGCCCTGCCGAACGCCGGCATGCTGCCGAAGGACGACCCCGCCCGCGTCTCGTACGACCTCGTCGCCGAGAACTTCGGGCCCGGCTTCAACGGACCGCTCGTGCTCACCGGCACGATCGTCACCTCGACCGACCCGCTCGGCCTGATGCAGGACCTGGGCGACGAGATCGCCACCCTGCCGGGCGTCGAGACCGTCGCGCTCGCGGTGCCCAACGAGACGGCCGACACCGGCATCGTGCAGGTCATCCCGACGACCGCGCCCGACGACCCCGCCACCGCCGAGCTCGTGCGCGAACTGCGCGGACTGCACGACCACTTCCTCGACGAGTACGGCATCGACCTCAAGGTCACCGGATTCACGGCCGTCGCGATCGACATCTCCGACCGCCTCGGCGAGGCGCTCGTGCCCTTCGGGGTCTTCGTGGTCGGGCTGTCGCTCATCCTGCTCGCGATCGTGTTCCGGTCGATCTGGGTGCCGATCACGGCGGCCGCCGGTTACCTGCTCTCGGTCGTCGCCGCCTTCGGCGTCGTCGCTGCGGTCTTCGAATGGGGCTGGGGCGCCGACCTGCTGCACGTCACCAAGGTCGGGCCGATCATCAGCTTCATGCCGATCGTCGCCATGGGCGTGCTGTTCGGACTCGCGATGGACTACCAGGTGTTCCTCGTCAGCCGCATGCGCGAGGACTACGTGCACGCACGCCGTGCGCTCGACGGCCACTCCAGCCGCCAGCCGCGCGACATCGCCCTCGGCGCGGTGCGCTCGGGCTTCACCGCCTCGGCCCGCGTCGTCACGGCCGCGGCCGTCATCATGTTCGCGGTGTTCGCCGCGTTCGTGCCAGAGGGCGACTCGTCGCTCAAGCCCATCGCGCTCGGGCTCTCGGTGGGCATCGCGATCGACGCGTTCATCGTGCGCATGACGCTCGTTCCCGCCGTCATGGCCCTGCTCGGCGACAAGGCCTGGTGGCTGCCCAAGTGGCTCGACCGCCTGCTGCCGCACTTCGACATCGAGGGGGAGGCCGTCGAACGCGAGCGCGCGCTCGCCGACTGGCCCGAACCCGAGACCACCGCGGCCATCGTGGCCTCCGACCTCTCGCTCGTCGAACGCGACGTCGTCGTCTTCGAGGGCGTGAGCCTGCGGGTCGAGCCGGGTGGCGCCCTCGTCGTCGCCGGCGCCGACGAGATCGCCACGCGCGCCATGCTGCTGACCCTCGCGGGTCGCATCGACTCGACCGGTGGGCGTCTGCGCGTCGCCGGGCACCTCCTGCCCGGGCGTTCGGCCTGGGTGCGCGCCCACGTCGGCGTCGCGCTGCTCGCCGAGGCCGAAGATCCCGTCGCCGAGCTGCGCAGGGCCGTCCGCGGCCGCGCCGGCATCGTCGTCATCGACGGCGTCGATCACATCACCGACCCGGCGACCCGCGACCGGCTCGCCTCCGTGCTCTGGGACGCCTCGCTCGAGGCATCCGTCACCGTCGTGGTCTCGACCGGCGACGCGGCGAACGCCCTGCCGCTGCTCGCGGCGGCCGGTCACCCCGACGCGCCCTCCATCGAACTCGCGGCGCCCCTCGCGCCCGCCACCGCACACTCGACCACCGAGGTGAACGCATGACCCTCCCCATCGAACGCGCCCGCTCGAAGCGCCCCGTCACCTGGCTCACGATCATCGGCGTGCTGATGCTGCCCGTCGTGATCGGCGGCATCCTCGTCGCCGCGCTCTACAACCCGACCGAGCGCCTCGGCGAGCTCAACGCGGCCATCGTGAACAACGACGAACCGGTCACGATCAACGACCAGGTCGTGCCGCTCGGTCGACAGCTGACCGCGGGCCTCGTCGAGGGCACGGGGGAGGACGACGCCAACCTGACGTGGACCCTCTCGAACACCGAGGACGCGAAGGCCGGGCTCGCCGACGGCACCTACGCCGCGGTCATCACGATCCCCGAGAACTTCTCGGCGGCCGCGACCTCGACCGCCCCGGGCGGCACGCCCGAGCGCGCGACCATCAAGGTCTCCACCCCGCCCGACAGCCTCGTCGTCGACGACGCCATCACCGCGCAGGTCGCGCAGACCGCGACCACGGTGCTCGGCGAGCAGCTCTCGACCACGTACCTCGAGAACGTGTTCGTCGGCTTCACCGACCTCGGCACCCAGCTCGGCACGGCCGCCGACGGCGCCGCGAAGCTCGCCGACGGGGCGCAGAGTGCCGCGACCGGGGCGGCAGCCCTGCCCGATGGCGCGACGCAGCTCGCGACCGGCGCCACCGGCATTGCGACCGGTGCTGGAGAACTGGGCAGCGGGCTCGACACGATCGCCGACGGCACGGCCGCGTCGGCGGCGGGCGCGAGTGCGCTCGCCGGCGGGTTGCGCGATGCGGCAGCGGGCGTGAACGACCAGCGGCTCATCGGGGCGGCGGCGGCATCCGCCTCGAACGCGTCGGATGCCGCGGCCCAGGCCGTCGCGCTGACGAAGACGCTCGGGGGACTGCAGGCGCAGTGCGCCACGTCTGGAGCGTCGACGACGTTCTGCGCTCAGGTCGATGACGCGATGACCGATGCCGTGGCGCTCGCCACGAGCGCCGGCACCGCCAGCGGCTACGCCACGCCGACCTCTGAGGGCATCGCCGCGCTCACCACCGGAACCAGCGCCGGCCTCACCGAGGCCGCGGCGAAGACCGACGAGCTCGCCGCGGGACTGACGCAGCTCGCCGACGGCACCACGCAGTCGGCCGACGGGGCTCGCGCGCTCGGCGACGGCGCGACGCAGCTGAGCTCGGGTGCCGACCAGCTCGCGACCGGAGCCGGCACGCTCGCGACCGGCGTGCAGTCGCTCGCCGACGGCACGGGCGAACTGGCCACGGGCCTGCGCACCGCGTCCGAAGCCGTGCCATCGTACACCGACGCCGAGGCGCAGAGCCTCGCCTCGGTGGTCGCCGACCCCGTGAAGGCCGACGGCGCCGGCAGCTCGCTGTTCGGGGCATCCGCGGTTCCCCTGCTCGCGACGCTCGCGCTCTGGTTCGGCGGACTCGCGACCTTCGTGGTGCTGCAGGCCGTGTCGCGTCGCGCGCTCACCTCGCGGTCGCCCTCGGCGATGCTCGCGTTGCGCGGGTTCGCGCCGGCGGCGGCCCTCGGCGCCCTGCAGGGCGTGCTCGTCGCCGGGGTCGTGCAGCTCGCCGCGACGTACGACCTCGGCGAGTGGCTCGTGTTCGCCTCGCTGTGCGTCGCCGCGGGCGTCGCCTTCGCCGCCGTCAACCAGGGCCTCATCGCCGCGTTCGGCGGGGCAGGCCGCTGGGTCTCGGCCCTGATCGGCGTGCTCACCGTCGCGACCGGCATCGTCTCGACGGTGCCCGGCGTGCTCGCCGACATCGCCGGACTGCTGCCGACCGCCCCGGCCTACAACGGCATGGTCTCGGCCCTCACCTCCACGGCCGGCGTGGGCGCGGCCTTCGTCGGACTCGCGGTCTGGGCCGTGCTCTCGTTCGGCGTCACGACGCTCGTGGTCGCACGGCGGCGCACGACCTCGGTGCGGGCGCTCCTGCGAGCGGCTCCGGTCACGGCCTGACCCGCACGGCCCTCTGGATCCGCACATCGGCCGACGGCTCGCGAACGCCGCGACGGCGCTCGCGACCCGTCGCCGGGTTAACGACTCGGCCGATGGTCGCTAGCGTGAGGGTATGAACCCGCTCACGCATCTCGATGACGACGGCCGAGCGCGCATGGTCGACGTCGGCGGCAAGCCCATCACGCGTCGGGTCGCGATCGCCGAGGGCCGGCTCGACACGACTGCCGAGGTGGTCGCGCTCGTGCAGGGCGATGCGCTGAAGAAGGCCGACGTGCTGCCCACCGCGCGCGTCGCCGGAATCCAGGCCGCAAAGCGCACGAGCGAGCTGATCCCGCTCGCCCACATCG
This sequence comes from Agromyces sp. Leaf222, assembly GCF_001421565.1. Taxonomy (NCBI): domain Bacteria; kingdom Bacillati; phylum Actinomycetota; class Actinomycetes; order Micrococcales; family Microbacteriaceae; genus Agromyces; species Agromyces sp. Leaf222. The sequence goes on from NZ_LMKQ01000002.1 coordinate 16,593, forward strand.
TGCCGCTCGACGCCGTGTCGATCGACTTCGGGTTCGAGGCCGCCGCTGTGACCATCCGGGCGACCGTGTCGACCACGGCGCGCACCGGCATCGAGATGGAGGCGCTCACCGCCGTCGCGGTCGCCGCACTGACGCTGCACGACATGGTCAAAGCCGTCGACCCGGCCGCGCAGACCGGCGGCATCAGGCTCGTCGAGAAGCGGGGCGGCAAGCGCGGCATCTGGCGAGCGGATGCCGCGGCTGAGAGCGCTGCGCCCGACCATGCACCCGACGGCTCGGCGCGCTCGGAGACCGGTCGGGCGGATGCCGCGGGCGGCCGCCGGGCGATCGTGCTCGTCGCGTCGACCCGGGCCGCCGCGGGGGAGGCGTCCGACACGACCGGTCCGGCGATCGTGCAATGGCTCCTGGCGCGTGGATTCGACGCGCCCGCACCCGTCGTGGTCGCCGACGCCGACATCGCCGATGCCGTGCGCGGCGCCGTCGCCGGCTCGCCCGCCGTGCTCATCACGACCGGAGGCACGGGCGTGAACCCGGGCGACCGCACGCCAGAGGCCACGCTCGCCGTGCTCGACCAGGAGTTGCCCGGCGTCGCCGAGGCGATCCGCGCGGCGGGCCGAGCCGCGACCCCGATGGCCGCGCTCAGCCGCGCTCGCGCAGGCATCGCCGGGCGCACGATCGTCGTGAACCTCCCCGGATCGCGGGGCGGCGTCGCCGACGGACTCGCCGTGCTCGACGACCTGCTGCCGCACCTCGTCGACCAGATCGCCGGCGGAGACCACGCGCCGCGCGCCGAGGCCGCTCCGCGGCCCGTTCCGCACCCCACGCCGCACCCGGCGCCGCACTCGATCGTGCCGCCCGCGGCCACCGTCCACGCCGAAGGAGCACGCGATGTCTGAGCCCGAGCAGTCCGAGCTGGAGCAGTCCGAGCCGCAGACGACCGCGCCCGACGTGCTCGCCCGCGTCGCGCCCGACGTGCTCGCCCGCGTCACGACCGACGTGCTCGACCGCGACTCGATCGAGGCCTTCGTGCGCTCGCCGGAGAACGGCGCGCTCGTCACGTTCGAGGGCGTGATCCGCGACCACGATCACGGGGAGTCCGTCACGGCCCTCGACTACGAGGCGCACCCGCAGGCCGAGCAGTTCCTGCGCGAGACGCTCGCGCAGGTCGCGCGCGACACTGGACTGCGCGTCGCCGCCGCCCACCGCATCGGCTCGCTCGCGATCGGCGACGTCGCGCTCGTGGCGTCCGTCGCCGCGCCGCACCGCGCCGAGGCCTTCGCCGTGTGCGCGCTGCTCGTGGACCGCATCAAGGAGCACACGCCCATCTGGAAGCGCCAGCACCTCGACGGCGGCACGACCGAGTGGGTGAACCTCTGAACTGAGAGGGCCTTGGCGGGGTGCGCTGGTCTCGAGACGCTTCGCTCCTCGACCGGCGTGGCGGCGCGCTCGGGCGCTGGTCTCGATACGGCGCTGGCGCGCCTACTCGACCGGCGAGAAGCGGCGGGCAGCGGGCGCGCTGGTCTCGATACGGCGCTGGCGCGCCTACTCGACCGGCGAGGAGCAGGCGCGAGTCAGAGGGGCACCGATTCGGCCTTGAGGCGGGTGAGGCGCTCCGGACCTGAGAACGCGAGCGCGGTCGCCGACGTGACCTCGACCCTGGTTGCGAGCAGTTCCTGCGCGATCCTCGAGAGCACGTCGACCGCATCGCCGCCCATCATGATGTCGGTCTCGACGAGGATCTCGACGAGGTCGACGTCTTCACCGGCCGCGAACGGCCCGATGAGGCGCACATCGGATGCACCCTGACCTTCGTACGCCCGAAGCAGCTCGTCGCGCCGCAGCGCGAGCCGCTGACGCACGGGCAGATCCAGGAACGGCCGCCGCTCGTGAGTGGTCGGCATTCGAGGTGCCGCGTACGCTGCGACCGCCTCGGCGAGGACCCGCTTCTTGGTCGTGCCCAGCAGGTAGGCGAGGTCGCTCACCAATCGGCCGGTCTCCGCGTCTGCCTTCATGGAATGGTCGTTCATCGCCGGGTTCGGCTCCTCTCGTGCAGGCGGGGTTTCGCTCTGGAACACGGTGCCGGAGTGCCGGAGTGCCGGAGTGCCGGAGTGCCGGGTGTTCTCGAGTGCATACTGCCGCGCCGGCCATGCACGCGACTCGCGTGCCGAACGCGGCTGAGGGTGGCGGGCGAAAGCTCGCCCTGTGGAGGAGGCGACGGGGTGCTGGGTGCGGGGCTGGTCTCGATACGGCGCGGGCGCGCCTCCTCGACCGGCGGGTCGGTCAGCGACGAGCCTTGGCGGCCTTCTTGGCGTCTTGAGGGGTGGCGACGGGCTCCCAGCCGCGGCGCGGCGGGCGGTTCGACCGGTTGTCGTCGCGCGAACGGTAGACGATGTACGGCCGGAAGAAGTAGCCGACCGGCGCCGAGAAGACGTGCACGAGCCGGGTGAACGGCCACAGTGCGAACAAGGCCGTGGCGCAGAGTACGTGCAGTTGGAACGCGAGCGGCACCCCCGCCATGAGCTCCGGCTGGGGCTGCAGGAAGATGAGGCTCCGCAGCCACGGCGAGACCGTGCCGCGGTACTCGTAGCCGGGGCCGAGCACCTGGAACATCACGGTCGCCGCGGTGCCGAAGAGGATGGTCGCACCGAGGAAGACGTACATCGTCTTGTCCATGCGGGTCGTCGCGAGGAACACCGGGCCGATGCTGCGGCGACGGTGTATCAGGATGATGAGGCCGGCGATGGTCAGGAGGGCAGCCGCCGACCCGAGCACGGTCGCACCGATGTGGTATATGTGTTCGTCGATGCCGATGGCGTCCAGCCACTCCGCCGGGATCAACAGGCCCACGACGTGGCCGGCGAGCACGAACAGGATGCCGAGGTGGAACATCGGCGACCCCCACCGCAGCAGGCGGTTCTCATAGGTCTGGCTCGACCTGGTCGTCCACCCGAACTTGTCGTAGCGGTACCTCCAGATGTGGCCGACCACGAACACCGCGAACGCGGCGTACGGGAACGCGACCCACAGCAGCACATCGAGCGGACTCATCAGCGCACCTCCCCACTTGGACGGCCGACCGGGATGAACGGCGGCAGCTCCACCGGCCCCCCGATGCCGACGGTCTCGGCGGGCGGCCCCTCGTTGATGAGGCGCAGCACACGTTCGCGCGTCGCCTCGTCGATCTCGGCGAGGGACATGCCCACCACCTCCATGAGCCGTGCATACGGGCTGCCGACGGAGAGGAGGGCGGCGCGCAGCACCTCGATGCCCTCGCGGTGCGCCGACAGCAGGCGGTCCGCGATCGGCGAGTCGCTCCGCGCGGCGAACTCGAGCACGGCCGGCAGGTAGTCGGGCAGCTCGTCGGCGTCGAACTCCCACCCGGCCTCGCGGTACGCCTCGATGAACGCCACCAGCGCGCCTCCGCGCTTGCGCGTGTCGCCGGCCTGGTAGTACGTGAGGTACATGCAGCACTTGCGCTTGAGGTCGAACGTCGCCACGTAGCGGCGTTCGCGCTCGGCGGGTTCGGTGAGCGCCGTCTCGTCGATGTAGGTCACGAGGGCGTCGCGCACGGGCGCCGGCAGGGTCAGCGCCTCGGCCCGCAGCACCGGCAACTTCGGGTCGAGGCCGGCATCGGGGTAGTCGAGCAGCAGCGACACGATCATCTGCGTGCGTGCGCGGTCGGCGCGCGACATCCGCACCGCCTTCGCGGGCTCTGGAGCGTTGCGCACCCGGATCTGCGGGGCGAGGATGCTGCTCATTCGGAGCTCTTCGGCGGGAACATGCCGGTCGGCGGGGTGCCGTTGCCGTCCCAGTTGAGCAGGTTGACCCTACCGGGAGTGGACGGGCGATCGGCCGTCTGGCGATTCTTCAGCACGTGGAAGTTCTCGACCGCGACCGGCACCGGCTGGCCGCTCGACGAGCCGAACGGGCCCGCTCCGCCCATGCCGGGGCCACCGTCGTAGTCGAGCGAGCACGCGATCTCCTCGAGCTCGCGCGCCTGCTCGACGTGCGCCGTCGGGATCACGTACCGGTCGTCGTACTTCGCGATCGCGAGCAGTCGGTACATCTCCTCGATCTTCGTGCCCGTCATGCCGACGGCCTCGGCGATGTGCTCGTTGCGCGTATCGGAGAGGTTCACGTCGCGCATGTACGAGCGCATCGCCGCGAGTCGCTTGAGCGAGCGCGCGACCGGGTCGACGTCCCCGGCCGTGAAGAGTCCGGCGAGGTACTCCATGGGGATGCGGAGCTTGTCGATCGCGGCGAACAGGTTGCGCACGTCCTCGCCGTCGGCGCCCGAGTCGGCGACCACGTCGACCACCGGCGAGAGCGGCGGGATGTACCAGACCATCGGCATCGTGCGGTACTCGGGGTGCAGCGGCAGCGCGACCCGGTACTCCTGGATGAGCTTGTGGATCGGGCTGCGCTGGGCCGCGTCGATCCAGTCCTCGGGGATGCCCTCGGCGCGCGCCGCGGCGATGACCGCCGGGTCGTGCGGGTCGAGGAACACGTCGCGCTGCGCCTCGAGCAGGTCGTGCTCGTTCTCGACCGAGGCGGCCGCAGCCACCCGGTCGGCGTCGTAGAGCACGAGGCCGAGGTAGCGCAGGCGCCCCACGCAGGTCTCGGAGCACACCGTCGGCAGGCCGACCTCGAGGCGCGGGTAGCAGAGCGTGCACTTCTCGGCCTTGCCGGTCTTGTGGTTGAAGTAGACCTTCTTGTACGGGCAGCCCGAGACGCACATGCGCCAGCCGCGGCACGCGTCCTGATCGACGAGCACGATGCCGTCCTCGACGCGCTTGTACATCGCGCCCGACGGGCAGGACGCCACGCACGACGGGTTCAGGCAGTGCTCGCAGATGCGGGGCAGGTAGAACATGAAGGTCTGCTCGAACTCCATGGCCACGTGCTCGCTCATGTGCTGCAGGATCGGGTCGTCCTTCGCCGTCTCCTGCGAGCCGCCGAGGTTGTCGTCCCAGTTGGCCGACCACTTGATCGCCATGTCGTCGCCGGTCAACAGGCTCTTGGGCTTCGCGACGGGCGTGTTCGCGCTCGCCGGCGAGTTCAGGAGCATGTCGTACTCGTAGGTCCAGGGCTCGTAATAGTCCTGGATCTCGGGCAGCTTCGGGTTCGAGAAGATGTGCGCGATCTTCGAGAACCGGCCGCCGGCCCTGAGCTTCAGGCGGCCGCGCTTCGTGCGCTCCCAGCCGCCCTTCCACTTCTCCTGGTCCTCGTAGCCGCGCGGATACCCGATGCCGGGCCGGGTCTCGACGTTGTTGAACCACACGTACTCGACCCCGGTGCGGTTGGTCCACGCCTGCTTGCAGGTGACGCTGCAGGTGTGACATCCGATGCACTTGTCGAGGTTCATGACCATCGACATCTGAGCCATGACCTTCATCAGTACTCCACCTTCTGGCTGCGTCGACGGATGACCGTCACTTCGTCTCGCTGGTTGCCCGTCGGGCCGAGGTAGTTGAACGCGAACGCGAGCTGCGCGTACCCGCCGATCAGGTGGCTCGGCTTCAGCAGGATGCGAGTCAGCGAGTTATGGATGCCGCCGCGCTGCCCGCTCGTCTCGGTGCGGGGCACGTCGACCGTGCGATCCTTCGCGTGGTACATGTACACCGTGCCCTCCGGCATGCGGTGCGACACGATCGCTCGGGCGACGACGACGCCGTTTCGGTTGTACGACTCGATCCACTCGTTGTCGCGGACCCCGATCTTGTCGGCGTCCTGCGGACTCATCCAGATCGTCGGGCCGCCTCGCGAGAGCGAGAGCATGAAGAGGTTGTCCTGGTACTCGGAGTGGATCGACCACTTCGAGTGCGGGGTCAGGTAGCGCACGGCGACCTCGGCATGACCGGATGCCGCGGGGTCGCCGGTCGGCGCCGTCGAGCCGGGCACGGGGTCGGCGAAGAGCCGGTGCAGGTCGAGTGGCGGGCGGTACACGGGCAGTTGCTCGCCGAGCTCGGTCATCCAGTCGTGGTCGAGGAAGAAGTGCATGCGGCCGGTGAGGGTGTGCCACGGCTTCAGGTGCTCGACGTTGATCGAGAAGGCCGTGTAGCGGCGCCCGCCGTGCTCGGAGCCCGACCACTCGGGGCTCGTGATGACCGACACGGGCCTGGCCTGCACGTCGGCGAACACGATGTGCGAGCCCTCGTGGTCTTCGGCGAGCTGCGCGATGCGCTGACCCGTGTGCTTCTCGAGCTTGCGGAAGCCCTGCACCGCGAGTCGGCCGTTCGTGGTGCCCGAGAGCGCGAGGATCATCTCGCAGACCTTGACGTCGGTGTCGAGGCGGGTCATGCCGGCGGTCGGCCCGTCGGCCACGGTGCCGTTGCGCCGTGCGAGGTCCGCGAGTTCGGGCGTGGGGTCGTAGGTGATGCCCTTGGTGGTCATGCCGGCCTTGGCCGTGAGCGGCCCGAGGGCGGCGAGCCTGGCCGCGGTCGCCGGGTAATCGCGTTCGACGACGATGAGCTTCGGCATCGTGACGCCCGGCACGAGCGGCGCCCCGTCGACGACCGTGCCGTTCGGCGTGGCCATCGCGTCGGGGGTGTCGTGCTGCAGCGGCGCGGCGACGAGGTCGCGGCGCACCCCGAGGTGCACGGCGGCGAACTCGCTGAAGCGCTTCGCGATCACGTGGAACAGGTCGAAGTCGGTCTTCGTCTGCCACGGCGGGTCGATCGCCGGGCTGAACGAGTGCACGAACGGGTGCATGTCGGTCGAGGAGAGGTCGTGCTTCTCGTACCAGGTCGCCGCAGGCAGCACGATGTCGGAGAAGAGCGTCGTGCTCGTCATGCGGAAGTCGGCGGTCACGAGCAGGTCGACCTTGCCGCGCGGGGCCTCGTCGCGCCAGGCGATCGACGTCGGGCGGCGGCCCGGCTCGGACTCGCTCGCGCGCACCGCGGAGTCGGTGCCGAGCAGGTGCTTGAGAAAGTACTCGTTGCCCTTGCCCGACGAGCCGAGGATGTTCGCACGCCAGACCGTGACGATCCGCGGGAAGTTCGCCGGGTCGTCGGGGTCCTCGCACGCGAACTTCAGCGACCCGTCCTCGAGCGAGTCGATGACGTGCTGCGCGGGCTCCTTGCCCGCGGCCCGCGCCTCGTCGACGAGGTCGAGCGGGTTGCGGTCGAAGGTCGGGTAGCTCGGCATCCAGCCGCGCTTGGCGGACTCGACCAGGCAGTCGGCCGTCGTGCGGCCCGCGAACAGGCCGGACCCGAGCGGCGTCGAGAGGGCATCGGCGGGCATGCCGTCGTAGCGCCACTGGTCGGTCGCGAGGTACCAGAAGGCCGTGCCGATCATCGCGCGCGGCGGGCGGTTCCAGTCCGCGGCGCCGGCGTACTGGTTGTAGCCCGTGATCGGGCGCACCTTCTCCTGGCCGACGTAGTGCGCCCAGCCGCCGCCGTTGACGCCCTGGCAGCCCGTCATCGTGGTGAGCGCGAGGAACGTGCGGTAGATCGTGTCGGAGTGGAACCAGTGGTTCGTGCCGGCCCCCATGAGGATCATCGACCGGCCGCCGCTCTGCTCGGCGTTGTCGGCGAACTCGCGACCGATGCGCGCGGCCTGCGCGGCGGGCACCGAGGTGATCTCCTCCTGCCACGCGGGCGTTCCGGGCGACGAGGCGTCGTCGTAGCCGGTCGGCCACTCGCCGGGCAGGCCCTCGCGGCCCACGCCGTACTGCGCGAGCAGCAGGTCGAACACGGTCGTGACCGTGCGGCCGGCGACGGTCGTCACGGGCACGCCCCGACGGATGCCGCCCGCACCGCCCTGGTGCTCGGCACCGGGTTCGGGCGCGAGGTCGAAGCGCGGCAGTGAGACCTCGGCCGCGGCGCCCGCCCAGGTCGGCAGGTCGGCGATCGAGAGCGCCGGGTCGACGTCTCCGAGGTCGAGGTTCCACGAGCCCTCGTCGGATGCCGCGTACCGGTGTCCGATCGACCCGTTCGGCACGACGGGGGTGCCGTCGGCGTCGAGCAGGACGGTCTTGAAGTTCGCGTGCTCGGCCGCGGCATCCGTCCCGCCGAGGTCTGAGGCGGTGAGGAACTTGCCGGGCACGAGCCCGTCGGCGTGAGGTTCGAGCGTCACGAGGTACGGGGCATCCGCATAGCGCTTGAGGTAGTCGGCGAAGCGCTCGGTGCGCCGGTCGACGAGGAACTCCTTGAGGATCACGTGCCCCATCGCCATCGCCAGGGCCGCGTCGGTGCCGGGGTGCGGTGCGAGCCACTCGTCGGCGAACTTCGTGTTGTCGGCGTAGTCGGGCGAGACCGTGATGACCTTCTGGCCCCGATAGCGCGCCTCGGTCATGAAGTGCGCGTCGGGCGTTCGCGTGACCGGCACGTTCGAGCCCCACATCATGAGGTAGGTCGAGTTCCACCAGTCGGCCGACTCGGGCACGTCGGTCTGGTCGCCGAACACCTGGGGGCTCGCGACCGGCAGGTCGGCGTACCAGTCGTAGAACGAGAGCATCGTGCCGCCGATGAGGTTCATGAACCGAGCACCGGCGCCGTGCGAGACCATCGACATCGCCGGGATCGGCGAGAAGCCCGCGATGCGGTCGGGGCCGTACGTCTTGATCGTGTGCACGTGGGCGGCGGCGACGATCTCGGCCGCCTCGTCCCAGGTGGTGCGCACGAGTCCGCCCTTGCCGCGCGAGCGTTTGTAGGCGACGGATGTCTCGGGGTCGTCCACGACCTCCGCCCACGCCAGCACGGGGTCGCCGACGCGCGCCTTGGCCTCCCGGTAGGCCGCGGCCAGCACGTCCCGGATGTACGGGTATCGGACCCGGGTCGGCGAGTACGTGTACCAGCTGAAGGCGGCGCCCCTGGGGCATCCGCGGGGCTCGTACTCGGGGGAGTCGGGGCCGACGCTCGGATAGTCGGTCTGCTGCGTCTCCCACGTGATGATGCCGTCCTTGACGTACACCTTCCAGGAGCACGAGCCCGTGCAGTTCACGCCGTGCGTCGAGCGCACCACCTTGTCGTGCGACCAGCGGTCGCGGTAGAACACGTCGCCCTGACGGCCGCCCTCCAGCGTGACCGTGCGCTGGTCGGCCGAGAAGGTGCCCGGCCGCAGGAAACGTCCCATCGAGAGGAGGGTGGAGGCGAGCGGGCCGTCGGTCGCGGGCTCCGTGCGGCGGGCGGTGTCGGTCATCTCAGCCTTCCCTCGAAGAGTCTCTCGGGTCAGGTGGTGACGAGTTCGTCCGCGCCCCCACACGTCCTGCCATCATTCTGCTGAATCTTCGCTCGATTGGGAAGGAACATCTTCGCCCGCGCGCGTCGCGACTGCGGGAATCGTGAGAACGATGCGTGCGCCGCGGCCGACCGGCCGGTACTGTCTGCCTCAGGAAGTGTCACGATTTCCATTCGCTGGGGGGCAGCATGACTCGCTGGGGGGCAGCATGACTCGCTGGGGGGCAGCATGACCGCATCGTCGACGCAGACGGCCGGCGCCGGGGGCGCCGCCGGGCCGGAGTTGCGGGGGCAGCTCGGACAGGTGCTGCTGGCGACCATCGCGTCGACGGCCGGATTCTGGGCCTGGATGCTCATCGCGCCGTTGCAGAAGACCTACGCCGACGAACTCGGGCTCGACGAGGGGCAGATCTCGCTCATGCTCGCGACGCCGGTGCTCGTGGGTGCGCTCGGCCGCATCGTCACGGGTGCGCTCACCGACCGCTTCGGCGGGCGCAAGATGTTCACCGCGGTGCTGCTGATCTCGGCGCCGGCCGTGCTGCTGGTCGCGCTCGCCGGCGAGATCAAGAGCTTCCCGCTCCTGCTCGTGGCGGGCTTCTACCTCGGTGTCGCGGGCACGATCTTCGCGGTCGGCGTGCCGTTCGCCAGCGCCTGGTACGAACCGAAGCGCCGCGGGTTCGCGAACGGCGTGTTCGGCATGGGCATGATCGGCACGGCTGTGTCGGCCTTCCTCACGCCCCGCCTCGCCGAGTCGATCGGATTCTTTCCGACCCACCTGCTGGTTGCGGGGGTCCTGGTCGTCATGGCGGGCATCGTCTGGCTCTTCCTGCGCGACTCGCCCGCGTGGGAGTCGAGCCGGCAGCCGCTCATCCCGAAGGTCAAGGGGGCGCTGAAGCTCCGGATCACGTGGGAGATGGCGTTCCTCTACGGCATCGTGTTCGGCGGGTTCGTCGCGTTCTCGACGTTCCTGCCGAAGTACCTCACGACGATCTACCCCGACGACGTCGACCCCGTGGGCGCCGGCACCCGCACGGCGCTGTTCGCGGTCGCCGCGGTGGTCGCCAGGCCGATCGGCGGCGCGCTCTCGGACCGCGTGGGGCCGAAGGTCATCTCGCTGATCTCGCTCGCGGGCATCGTCTCGCTCGCGTACATCGTGGGGCAGCAACCGCCCGAGGGCATCCTCACGGGCGTCACGTTCATCCTCATGGCGGCCGCGATGGGCCTCGGCATGGGCGCCGTGTTCGCCTGGATCGGCCCGTCGACCCCGAAGGACAAGGTCGGCGCGGTCACCGGCGTCGTGGCGGCGGCGGGCGGCCTCGGCGGCTACTTCCCGCCGCTCGTCATGGGCGCGACCTACAACGCCGAGACGAACTCCTACGCGCTGGGCCTCTGGCTGCTCGTGATCGTCGGTGCGGCCGCGCTGGTCGTGGCCGGCATGCTGAAGGACGCGCGACCGGGCGGGAAGGGCTGAGCCCGACCGAGCGCGAGGGCTCGGCCCTTGTGCTCGGTCGCGGAGGTCGGGGGTCGGGCTCAGCCGTCGGCGCGCGTTCCGATGCGATCGGCGACCTCGCTCGCGGTGCCGGTCGCCGTGCCGCGACCGACCGCGAGACCGATCATGAACGCCGTCACGGGGCCCGCGGGGCGGGCCACGCCGTGGGCGACCCTGCGCGTGAGGTCGAGGATGTCGCCGACGGGCACATCTGCCGGGTCGAGTCCGAGTTCGGCGGCGATCTCGGCCACCCACGCATCGAGGTCGGCGGGGGCGGGCGGGTTCGGATTGGGGTTCGGGTTGGGCGCGTCGGGCGTCATGGGGTGCTCCTCGGGTCGGGTCGAAGGGATTCGGACGAGCGGATGTCGGCGCGCTCACGAGCGCGGGTGAGGTCCGCCCACGTGTCGACGTCTTCGGCGGTGCCGTCGTCGGCGATCTCGGTGAGGTCGAGCCCGTCGACCAGATGGCGCATGGCGGCTCCGTCGGGGCCGCGGTCGAGCACGGCGAAGGCCCGGTCGAGGGCGGCACGGGCGTAGATCGCCGTGAGCCACTGGGTGCGGCCGTCGGCATCGACGAGGCAGACGCCGTCGGCGGTGTCGTGCTGGCCGCGTCCGTCGAGCAGGCGCTCGACCGCGGCGGTGGCCTGCGGGAGGTCGCAGGCGAGCACGAGCACGTCGGCGTCGGCGTCGGGGTCGGGGTCGGGCGAAGCGTGCTGGTCTCGAGACGCTTCGCTCCTCGACCGGCGGAGGGCGGCGAGTCCGGCGGCGATCGCGGCGACGGGACCGCCGAAGGGGGGATCCTCGCGCACGACCAGGCATCCGGGGGCATGCAGCGACGAGGGGCCGACCACGACGATGCTCCGGGCTCCGGCGCGACGAGCGGCGTCGATCGCGAGATCGAGGAGCGTGCGCTCGCCGACGGTCTGCTCTGGCTTGCTCGTGCCGTCGAGCCTGGTCGCCCGCCCGCCGGCGAGGAGCACGGCGTCGAGGGGGCGGGTCGCGGCATCCGTCATCGCCCGATCGTCGCGCTCGGCCCCGTGGTCGATCACGGGGTCACCAGGACCTCGACGACGTCGCCCGTTTCGACGCGCGAGACATGCTCGGGCACGATCGCGAATCCGGATGCCGCGGCGAGGCCCCCGGAGAGGTGCGAGCCCGTGCCGCCGCGCGTCGCGGGCCGCACGGCGTCGCCGTCCACGCCGGCGCCCTCGCCCGGCTCGACGAACGCGACGGGCATCATCTGGAGGCGCCCGGCCGGCGAGTCCCAGCCGGTCTCGGCGGTCGCGCGCACCCGGCGTCGCTGCACGTCGTTCCGACCCTGCAGCGCGAGCAGTGCGGGGCGCACGAACACCTCGAACGAGACGGCGACCGCGACCGGGTTGCCGGGCAGCCCGAACACGGGCGTGCCGCCGGCGAGACGCCCGAAGGCCTGCGGAGACCCGGGCTGCATGGCCACGCGCACGAAATCGACCGTGCCCGGGTCCGCGAGCACGCGCCGCACGACGTCGTAGGCGCCGACGCTCACGCCCCCGGTGAACACGACGGCATCGGCCGGCTCGCGTTCGTCGAGCCAGGCGAGCAGCAGCGCCTCGTCGTCGGGCATGCGCACGACCTCGACGACCTCGCAGCCGGTCTCGCGCACGAGCCCCGCGAGCAGGAGCGAGTTCGAGTCGGGGATGCGACCCGGATGCAGCGGCTCGCCGGGTTCGGTGAGCTCGCTGCCCGTGGCGACGACCGCGACGCGGGGCCGGCGCACGACCTCGAGCGTGCCGTGGCCGGCGGTGGCGGCGGCCGCGACCTGGCGCGGGCCGAGGAGCGTTCCCGCCGCGAGGAGCGGGTCGCCGACTCGCAGGTCGTCCCCCGCGCGCCGGATGTGGCGGCCGAGGTCGGGCATGCTGAACACCTGCACGGCGGGAGTCGCGCTCGTCGGCTGACCGCCGTCGGTGCGCTCGACCGGCACCACGGTGTCGGCGCCGGCGGGCACCGGCGCTCCGGTCATGATGCGCGCGGCCTCGCCGGGGCCGAGCGGCGGCGCGTGGTGCGCATCGGGCGAACCGGCCGCATGGTCGGCGACCACGCGCAGCGCGACCGGAGTCTCGGGCGTCGCGGACGCGGCATCCGCGCACCGCACGGCGAAGCCGTCCATGGCCGAGTTGTCGAAGGGCGGCGAGGCGACCACGGCCGCGACGGAGGTCGCGAGCACCCGCCCCGCGGCATCCGCGAGTCGCACGGTCTCGACCCGGTCGACCCGCACGCCGGCGTCGGCTCGGACCTCGGCCAGCACCCGCTCGAGGTGCTGCGCGACCGGGATCAGGGTGGCCGTCTCGTGGAACGCGGCCCGCGTGCTCGCCATGGGTCTACGGTATCGCCGACCCCGGGTCGTGCGATGACCGGTGACAGGCGCGCGTCACGTGGGTATCGTCGGGCGGGGGAGCCGAGCAGCACCAGTCGCAGTCGAGCGGGAGGAAGTGCGGATGTCGTTCATCACACGAGGATTCGGCGGCAGGGAGCGCGAGCGCGACGACCGGCTGCCGCCAGGCCAGACGCTCGTGCACGACTTCCCGGTGCTCTCGGCGGGGCCGACCCCCGAGGTCGACACCGCCGAGTGGGAACTGCGGATCGTGACCGAGGGCGCGACCCATCGGTGGTCGTGGGACGAGTTCAACGCGCTGCCGGCCGAAGACGTGAACACCGACATCCACTGCGTGACGCACTGGACCAAGCTCGGCACGAGCTGGCGCGGCGTCTCGCTCGACACGCTCTTCGAGAACGTCGAGTCGCAGTTCGACTTCGTCATGGCGCACAGCTACGGCGGGTACACGACCAACGTGCCGCTCGACGAGCTGCTCAACGGGCAGGCCTGGGTCGTGACCGAGTTCGACGGCGAACCGCTCGACCCCGAGCACGGCGGCCCGGCCCGCCTCATCGTGCCGCACCTGTACTTCTGGAAGAGCGCGAAGTGGGTGCGCTCGCTCGTCATGATGCCGCGCGACGACCCCGGGTTCTGGGAGCAGAACGGTTACCACATCCACGGCGACCCGTGGCAGGAGGAGCGGTACTGGTGATCGGGCGCCCCAGCGTTCCGCGGTCGGGCTGGCACCCGGCGACGGTCGTCGCGAACACGCCCGAGACCACGTCGGCCGCGCGACTCGAGCTCGAGGTCGAGGGTTGGCCCGGCAATGCCGCGGGGCAGCACCTCGACGTGCGGCTCACCGCGCCCGATGGGTACACGGCGACCCGGTCGTACTCGATCGCGTCGTCGGGCCCGGCCACGGGTGACGTGACGCGCGTCGTGCTCGCGGTCGACCGGGTGCCCGACGGCGAGGTGTCGCCGTTCCTCGTCGACGTCGCGCGCGCCGGCGACCGCGTGGAGGTGCACGGGCCGCTGGGCGCCTTCTTCGTGTGGCAGCCGGCTGCGGCCTCGGCCGCGGCTGCGGGCTCGGGCGAATCGGATGCCGCGGGCGGGCCGGTCCCCTCAGCGCCGAGGCCCGTGCAGCTCATCGCCGGCGGCTCGGGCGTCGTGCCGTTCGTCGCCATGGCGCAGGCCCACGCCGACGCCGACGACGCCACGCCCTTCCGCCTGCTGTACTCCGTGCGCACGCCGGCCGACGTGTTCTTCGCGCCCGAGTTCGAACGCCTGGTCTCGGCATCCGCCCCGTTCAGGCTCGACCTCGTCTACACGCGCGAGGCGCCCGCGGGCTGGCCGATGGCGCCCGCCCGCATCACGAGGGAGGCCCTCGCCGAGGCGGTGCTGCCGGCATCCGATGCCCCGCTCGTCTACGTGTGCGGGTCGACCGGATTCGTCGAACGCGTCGCCTCGTGGCTCATCGAACTCGGGCACGACGCCCGGGCCATTCGCACCGAACGCTTCGGAGGCACCTGATGCAGCATCTCGACGGCAACGCGCTCGCTGGAGCGCTCGCCGAATTCCTCTCGTTCGACGTGACCACCGCGATCGCCAGATGCAACGGATGCGGCGCGACCGACGAGTTCGCCCGGGCCATCGTGTTCACGAGTCCGGCCGGCACGGTCGTGCGCTGCCCGTCGTGCGACCACGTGCTCGCGACCCTCGTCGAGTCGGGCGATCGCGCCTGGCTCGGGTTCAGCGGCGTGAGCGCGATCGAGGTGCGGCGGGGCTGACGCCGGCGGCTCCGCGGCGTCAGCGTCGGCCGCGCGCTCGGGCGGCTCGACGCGTCCGGGCGTCAGCCGGCGACGAGCTCGCCGGCGGCCCAGACCCGACGCACGAGCGGCACGCCGGGCCGGTACGACAGGTGCACGTGGCTCGGCGCGTCGAGCTCGACGAGGTCGGCGCGGGCGCCAGGGCGGATCGCCCCGACGTCCGTTCGCCGCAGCGCCAGCGCGCCGCCCGCGGTCGACGCCCAGAGGGCCTCGGCCGGCGTCATGCCCATCTCGCGCACGGCCATCGCGATGCAGAACGGCAGCGAGCTCGTGAAGCTCGATCCGGGGTTGCAGTCGCTCGCGAGCGCGACCGTGACGCCCGCGTCGATGAGGCGGCGCGCGTCGGGATACGGCTGCCGGGTCGAGAACTCGACGCCGGGCAGCAGCGTCGCCACGGTTCCGGATGCCGCGAGCGCCGCGACATCCGCATCGTCGAGGTAGGTGCAGTGGTCGACGGATGCCGCGCCGAGCTCGACCGCGAGACGGACCCCGCCGCCGTGGCCCAGCTGGTTGCCGTGCACGCGGATGCCGAGGCCGGCGGCCTTGCCCGCCTCGAGCACGCGCCGCGACTGCTCCGGCGTGAAGGCGCCGCGCTCGCAGAAGGCGTCGACCCACCGGGCGTGCGGTGCGCAGGCGTCGAGCATCTCGCCGACGACGAGGTCGACGTAGGCGTCGGCGGCGCGGGCGGATGCCGCTGCGCTTCCGGGCTCGCCGAACCTCGGATCCTCGCGGAACTCGAACGGCACCACGTGCGCACCGAGGAACGTCACCTCGTCGGTGACCTCTCGGGCCAGGCGCACGAGGCGCTCCTCGTCGGCGACGCCGAGGCCGTAGCCCGACTTGACCTCGAACGTCGTCGTGCCCTGCGCGTGCAGCTCGGCGACGAAGCCCGCGAGGCGGGCGCGCAGCTCGTCGTCGGTCGCGGCGCGGGTGGCCGCGACGGTCGAGCGGATACCGCCGGCCTCGTACGCCCGGCCGGCCATGCGAGCGGCGAACTCATCGGAACGGTCCCCGCCGAACACGAGGTGCGTGTGGCTGTCGACGAACCCCGGGATGACGGCTCGGCCGCCCGCGTCGACGATGCGCGCCCCCGCTGCGTCCGCTCGCGAGTGGGCGATTCCGGCTGCGGCCGACGCCTCGAACTCGCCGGAATCGCCCACTCGCGAAGCGGGGCCGACCCACGTCACGATCCCGTCGCCGACGAGCACCGCGGCGTCGCGCACGATGCCGAGCGGCCCGCCCTCGCGGCCCGGCGCCGGCTCGTTCGTCACGAGCTCGCCGATGTTCGTGACGAGGGTGCGGCGCGACATCCGCTCAGCCCTCCTGCATGGGCACGCGCAGGCCGCGCTCGGCGGCGACCTCGCGTGCGCGCTCGTAGCCCGCGTCGACGTGGCGCATGACGCCGGTGCCCGGGTCGTTCACGAGCACGCGCGCGATCTTCTCGGCCGCGAGCTCGGTGCCGTCGGCGACGATCACCTGGCCGGCGTGGATCGAGCGGCCGATGCCGACGCCGCCGCCGTGGTGGATCGAGACCCAGGTGGCGCCCGACGCCGTGTTCAGCAGCGCGTTCAGCAGCGGCCAGTCGGCGATCGCGTCGGAGCCGTCGGCCATGGCCTCCGTCTCGCGGTAGGGGCTCGCGACCGAGCCCGAGTCGAGATGGTCGCGCCCGATGACGACGGGCGCGCTGAGCTCGCCCGAGGCGACCATCTCGTTGAACTTCAGCCCGGCGAGGTGGCGCTCCTGGTAGCCGAGCCAGCAGATGCGCGCCGGCAGGCCCTCGAAGTGCACCTTCTCGCCGGCCTGCGTGATCCAGCGGTGCAGGTGCTCGTCCTCGGGGAACAGCTCGAGGATCGCCTTGTCCGTCGCGGCGATGTCTGCCGGGTCGCCCGAGAGCGCAGCCCAGCGGAACGGGCCCTTGCCCTCGGCGAAGAGCGGGCGGATGTAGGCGGGCACGAAGCCCGGGAACGCGAACGCGCGGTCGTAGCCGCCGAGCTCTGCCTCGCGGCGGATCGAGTTGCCGTAGTCGAAGACCTCGGCACCGGCATCCTGGAACTCGACCATGGCCTGCACCTGCTTCGCCATGCTCGCCCGCGCGCGATCGGTGAAGGCCTCGGGGTCGGATGCCGCGAGCTCGTGCCACTCGGCCACGCTCACGCCCTCGGGGAGGTAGCTCAGCGGGTCGTGCGCGCTCGTCTGGTCGGTGACGATGTCGATCGCGACGCCACGCGCCAGGAGTTCGGGGAACACGGTCGCGGCGTTGCCGACGAGGCCGACGCTCAGAGGGGTGCGCGCCTCCTTCGCGGCGAGCACGCGGGCGACAGCGTCGTCGAGGTCGTCGGTCATCTCGTCGAGGTAGCCGTGTTCGACACGTCGGCGAAGACGGGACTCGTCGACGTCGACGATCAGCACGGCACCGCCGTTCATCGTCACGGCGAGCGGCTGCGCGCCGCCCATGCCGCCGCAACCGCCCGTGAGGGTCAGGGTGCCGGCGAGCGACCCGTCGAACCTGGCCCGGGCGATCGCGCCGAAGGTCTCGTACGTGCCCTGCAGGATGCCCTGCGTGCCGATGTAGATCCACGAGCCGGCCGTCATCTGGCCGTACATCGTGAGGCCCTGCTGCTCGAGCCTGCGGAACTCGGGCCACGTCGCCCAGTCGCCCACGAGGTTCGAGTTGGCGATGAGCACGCGCGGCGCCCACTCGTGGGTGCGGAACACGCCGACCGGCTTGCCCGACTGCACGAGCAGCGTCTCATCGGCCTCGAGGCCCTCGAGGGTGCGCACGATCGCGTCGAACGACTCCCAGTTGCGGGCGGCCTTGCCCGTGCCGCCGTAGACGACGAGGTCCTCGGGGCGCTCGGCGACCTCGGGGTCGAGGTTGTTCATGAGCATGCGCAACGGCGCCTCGGTCTGCCAGCTCTTCGCCGACAGCGTGGTGCCGCGGGCGGCGCGGACGGTGCGCGGGGCGTGCGCGGCGGTGCTGGCGGGCTGCTCGGTGGTCGGTGCGTCGGTCATGTCATCGATGCTCGCGCACGCGGTCGAGGGCGACAACGGATGCCGCGAGGCACGCGTCCGGGATCCCAGACGAGCCCGGCGGGCCGATGTGCAGGAGATTCGGCCTCATCCTCGCTGACAGCGGAGATGGCGCCTGATCTCCTGCACTTGGTGCGGGCGTGCGGGCGTGTGTGCGCGGACCGGCGTCAGCCGACGAGGATGCCGCGCGCCGCCATGAACGGCCGGGCGTCGACGGCGACGCCGTCGAGGCGCACCTCGAAGTGCAGGTGACAGCCCGTCGATGCGCCGGTGCTGCCCACCATGCCGATGAGCTGGCCCGCGGTCACCGAGTCGCCGGCGCTCACGAGGATGCCGCCGTCGACGAGGTGCGCGTATCCGGTGGAGACGCCGGATCCGTGGTCGATGAGGATCCAGTTGCCGTAGCTGCCGTTCGTGCGAGCCTCGACCACGACGCCGCCCGTCGCGGCGAAGACCGGGGTCGTGCAGGATGCCGCGACATCCGTGCCGCGGTGGAACTCGTTGACGCCGGCGACCGGCTTGACCGGGCGCGGGCCGAAGCCGTCGGTGAGGCGACCGCTGACCGGCTGCGACCAGCCCTGCTCACTGAGCTGACCGGAATCGGCCGGGAGCGTGTCGATGAGGGCGACGCTCTCGGCGGCGGCCTTCGCCTGCAGTCCGTCGAGCGAGGTGCGCGCGGAGGCGAGCACGATCTCGGCGTCGCTCACCTCGGCTTCGCGGTCGTCGACGGCGACGCCCTCGGCCGCGGCCCAGGCCTCTTCGGCCTTCACCTCGGCGGCGTCGGCGTCTTCATCACGTGCGGCGGCGATCTTCTCGAGTGCGGCGGCGTCGCCAGCGATCTTCGAGACCCTGGCCATGCCGGCGAGGCCGGCGAGGAGGTCTTTGCCGGAGCCGAAGACGGCGTCGAGCGAGGAGACCGAGCTGCCGTCGCCGTTGGCTGCGGCGAAGTAGGCGCGCCCCGCGGCATCCGCTTCGGCTCGGAGCTCGGCCGCGTCGTCATCGGCCTGTCGGGCGAGCGAGCGGGCGACCTCGCGGGTCGACTTGGCGTCGGCGAGCGAGGACTCCGCCTTGCGGAGCGTCGTCGTGGCCCGATCGATCGACGTGCGCGCCGCCAGCAGCGAGGTGACGTCGCGGTTCGCGCCGCTCGAGACCCGCAGCACCGGACCCTCGCCGCTGAAGACCACCGGGCCGCTCAGCACCGGCGGCGCCGGCGCGGTCACGGGCGGAGCGGGCGTCTCGGTCGGCGTCGGCGTCGGCGTGGGCTTCGGCGTCTCGGTCGGCTTCGGGGTCTCGGTGGGCTTGGGCGTCGTCGTGGGCGGAGGGGTCGTCGGCGTCGGAGTCGGTTCGGGCGTCGGCGTGGGTTCGGGAGTGGGCTCCGGCGTCGTGGTCGGCTCGGGCGTCGGGCTCGGAGCCGGGGTCTCGGAGGGCGCCGGGCTCGGCGTGGCCTCCGGCGTCGGTGTGGACTCGGTCGCCGCCGCCGCGGTCGGCTCCGGAGTCTCCTCGGCGTACGACGGGCTCGATCCGACCACGCCGACGAGGATCGTCAGGGCGATCGCGGAGACGGCGGCCACTGCACGACGACCGCCTCGCACGGCTGGCGTGCGGGGCGAATCCGGCTGAGAACGATGTGGCGTCATTGGGTCCATTCGAGCAGTCGGCCGCTCGCCGACTCCGTTCAGTCTGGCACCGAGGTCGGACCCGCACAACCGTTGAAACGTCGCCTGTGACCTGTTAAGGGGGTCCCCGGAACGACCTGTGCTCGAACGGGCACGGGCCGCGCGCGGATGGTGCAACAGGGGATGCTCGAGGCGTCATCCGCCGCCGTGCCCGGGTGCTCCGGGCCCGCGGGCGACGCCCCTCCGGCCGGCCGCGCTCAGGCGAGCGGGGCCCCGGCTGCGGCCTCCGCACGGTCGCGCACCAGGCCGTCGGCCACGAGGGCGGTGATCGCCTCGATCTCGGGCGAGAGGAATCGGTCGGGGCCCGGCACGGCGCCCACCTCGGCGACGAGCGAGACGACGGCTCCGGTCGCGGCGCCGGGCTCGAGCGGCGCGCGCAGGGCGAGTCCGCGCGAGGCCGTCATGACCTCGATCGCGAGCACGCGGGTGAGGCCGTCGATCGAGCGGCGCAGCTTGCGGGCCGCGGCCCAGCCCATCGAGACGTGGTCCTCCTGCATGGCCGACGACGGGATCGAGTCGACGGATGCCGGCACGGCGAGCCGCTTCAGCTCCGACACGATGCCCGCGGCGGTGTACTGCGCGATCATGAGGCCGGAGTCCACGCCGACCTCGTGGGCGAGGAACGGCGGCAGGCCCTGGTTGCGCGCCCGGTCGAGGAACCGGTCGGTGCGCCGCTCGCTCATCGACGCGACATCCGCCACCGCGATCGCGAGGAAGTCGAGCACGTACGCGACCGGGGCGCCGTGGAAGTTGCCGTTCGACTCGACGCGCCCGTCGGGCGTGAGCACGGGGTTGTCGATCGCGCTCGCGAGCTCGGCATCGGCGACGGATGCCGCGTGGTCGAGCGTGTCGCGGGCGGCGCCGTGCACCTGCGGGGCGCAGCGCAGCGAGTAGGCGTCCTGCACGCGGGTGCACTCTGGGCCCTTGTGGCTCGCGACGATGGGGGAGCCGGCGAGCAGGTGCCGCAGGTTCGCCGCCGAGACGGCCTGGCCGCGCTGCGGGCGCAGGCGGTGCAGGTCCTCGGCGAACACGGCGTCGGTGCCCATGAGGCCCTCGACGCTCATGGCCGCGGCGACGTCGGCGGTGGCGAGCAGCATCCGCAGGTCGTCGATGGCGAGGGCGAGCATGCCGAGCATGCCGTCGGTGCCGTTGATGAGCGCGAGGCCCTCCTTCTCGCCGAGGCGCAGCGGCGTGATGCCGGCGGCGGCGAGGGCGGTCGCGGCATCCGTCGCCTCGCCCGCCTCGTCGGTCGAGCTCGTCGAGACGCGCACCTCGCCCTCGCCCATCGCCACCAGTGCGCAGTGCGAGAGCGGCGCGAGGTCGCCCGAGCAGCCGAGCGAGCCGTACTCGCGCACGACCGGGGTGATGCCGGCGTTGAGGATCGCCGCGTACGTCTCGACGGTGACGCGGCGCACGCCGGTGCGGCCGGTCATCAGCGTCGAGAGGCGCAGCAGCATGAGTGCGCGCACGACCTCACGCTCGACCTCGGCGCCGGAGCCGGCGGCGTGCGAGCGCACGAGGCTCGCCTGCAGCTGGGCGCGGCGGTCCTCGGCGATGAACGTGGTCGCGAGCGCGCCGAAGCCCGTCGAGATGCCGTAGTGCGGCTCGGGGTCGGCCGCGAGGGCCTCGATGATGGCGCGGCTGCGCGCCACCTCGTCGAGCGCGGCGGGGTCGAGCGCGACGGATGCCCCGTGGCGGGCGACCGCGACGACCTCCTCGATGCTCAGCGGGCCGATGCCGACGGTGACGGATGCCGCGGCGGAGGTGGTCGGGTCGGCGGGCGCGATGGTGCTCATGGGTTCCATTCCACCGTGCGCCCGCGCGCGCGGGAACGCCGTGGCGTACGCTGACGTCCGGGATTCCAGACAGGGAGGTCGCATGGAGACGCCGTCGAAGGTGCCCGCCGCCGACCAGACGCTCGCGATCCTCAGCCACCTCGCGGCGCAGCGCGGACCGGTGCCGGCCGCGACCATCGCGCAGGCGCTCGGCATCCCCCGCTCGACCGTCTACCACCTGCTCGCCGTCATGGCCGAGCGCGGCTTCGTCGTGCACCTGCCCGAGGAGCGCCGGTACGGGCTCGGCATCTCGGCGTTCGAGCTCTCGAGCGGGTTCAGCCGTCAACAGCCGCTCACCCGGCTCGGCCGCCCACTCGTCGCGGCGCTCGTCGACCGCCTCGGCGAGAGCGGGCACCTCGCGGTACTGCACGGGCGCGACGTGCTCTACCTCGTCGAGGAGCGCGCGCCGCGCCGCCCGTCGCTCGTGACCGACGTCGGCGTGCGCCTTCCGGCGCACCTCACCGCGACCGGTAGGGCCATGCTCGCCGAACTGCCGCCGGCCCAGCTGCGCGCGCTCTACCCCGATCGCGCGGCGTTCGCGTCGCGGCATCCGTCATCGGAGGCGGATGCCGCGGATTGGTCGTACGGGCGCCTGAAACGCGTGCTCGCCGAGGTGCGCACGCGCGGCTGGGCCGGCGAGGACGGCGAGGTCACGCCCGGGCTGGCATCGGCCGGCGCGCCCGTCGTCGACCACCTCGGCTGGCCGGCCGCGGCGATCGCCGTCACGTACCCCGACGACGCCGATGCCGAGCTGCGCGACCGGGTCGTCGCCGAGGTGCTCGAGGCCGCCGCGACGCTGGCGAGGCGCATCGGCGGCGGCCGCTGACGACCCCTCGGTCGTCCGGCAGGCGTTCTCCCAGCGATCTGCGATCGGATGGAATCCCCCGACCCCACGAGAGAGGCCTCCGCGTGAGCGCGACCCCGCCCGTTCCCCCGAAGATCAAGCAGGCTGCGCGCCTCAAGCAGGAGCGGGCGGAGGAACGCGCCAGGAAGCTGGAGGAGCACCGGCGGCGCGAAGCCCGCGCGAAGCGCAACCGTCGGATCGGCATCTGGTCGGCGGCCGTCGGCGGCGCGGCCATCGTCGCCATCGTCGTCACGGCCATCGTGCTGACCCCGCAACCGCGAACGTACGCGGCCGGCGGGGACGGCGTCGACATCGAGGGCGTCGCGACGTTCGACAACGAATCCGCGCACGTCGACGGCAGGGTCGAGTACGAGCAGACCCCGCCGGTCGGCGGCCCGCACAACCCGGCCTGGCTGAACTGCGGCGTCTACTCCGAGCCCGTCCCGAACGAGAACGCGGTGCACTCGCTCGAGCACGGCGCCCTCTGGATCACCTACGACCCGTCGCTGTCCGAGTCGGCACTCGACGAGCTTCGGGCCAAGCTCCCGTCGACCTACGTGATCCTCTCGCCGTTCGAGGGCCTGCCCGGCGAGGTCGTCCTGAGCGGATGGAACACGCAGCTGTCCGTCGACGGCGTCGACGATCCGCGCATCGAGTCGTTCATCGAGGAGTACTGGCAGAGTGACGACGTGCCCGAGCCTGGCGCGCCGTGCACCGGCGCGCTGGACGCCCCCGGCAAGGTCTCATGACCCCTCGGAACGGCTCCGTCGGACGGATGTCGGTGCTCATCGCGGCATCCGTCGCCCTGGTGGTGGTCGCCGTCGTCGCCTTCTCGATCGGGCGGCTCAGCACGCTCGCGGAACCCACGCCGACCGATGCCAGCGCCGAGGCCGGTTTCTCCCGCGACATGCAGGTGCACCACCTCCAGGGCGCCGAACTCGCGATGATCGTGCGCGACGAGACCGACGACCCCGACATCCGTCTGCTCGCGTACGACATCGCTCGAACGCAGTCGCAGCAGGCGGGCCAGCTGTACGGATGGCTGCGATCGTGGGGGCTGCCGCAGGCGGCCTCAGAGCCGTCGATGACCTGGATGGCCGCAGCGCCGGTCGGCACCGCGGACCACGACGCGCACGACGGCGGGACGCATGAGCCCGGCCAGCCCATGCCGGGCCTCGCGACCCCCGAGCAGATCGCCGAACTGCAGGCCGCCAGCGGGGTCGACGCCGAACGGATCTTCCTCGAGTTGATGATCGCGCATCACCGCGGCGCGATCGAGATGGCCGACGCGGTGCTCGAGCGATCGACGAACCCGCTCGTCACGCCCTTCGCCACGTCGGTCGTGACGAGCCAGAACGCGGAGATCGCCCTCATGGAGGACCTGCTCGCCGAGCGCGGCTGAATCGCCTGCGCTCAGGACGGTGCTGCGCTCAGGCCCGTGCTGCCCTCAGGACCGTCTGCACTCAGGGGCGAACGCGAACCGTGCGTCCGTCGAAGCCGACGAGGTCGCCGGAGTGGAGCTGCCGCCCCCGTCGCCGATCGACCTCGCCGTTCACGGTCACGTCGCCGTCGACGATGGCCGCCTTCACGTCTCCGCCCGAGTCGAGGAGGCCGGCGAACTTCAGGAACTGCCCGAGGCGGATGACCTCGCCGCCGATCGAGATGTCGTCGACCTGGCTCGGATTCGTCATCCCCGAATCGTAGTCGAGCTCGGCACTCGGGGCCCGGTCGAGATGCTCAGGCGCCGTTCACCCCGGCCCGATAGCGTGGGCGGGCCGACGGGCACCGACCACCGACCGCCGACCATCGGAGCCGCATGACTCCCCTGACCTCCCTCGCGACCGCGCCTTCGGCGATCGCCGCCGCCGCGACCGCCGACCACGGCTTCACCGGGCTGACCGGGTTCGCCGCCGACATCCTGAACGCCATGGGCGACGCGGGCGTCGGGGTGCTCGTGTTCCTCGAGGTGCTCATCCCGCCGATCCCGAGCGAGGTGATCCTGCCGTTCGCGGGCTACCTCAGCCAGTCGGGCGACCTGCACCTCGGCTGGCTCATCGTGTGGTCGACGCTCGCCTCGGTGCTCGGCGCCCTGCTGCTCTACGGGCTCGGCGCCGTGATCGGCCTCGAACGCGCCATCTCGTGGATCGCGTGGACCAGGCTCGTCAGCCGCACCGACCTCGATCGCGGCGCCGAGTGGTTCCACCGGCACGGGCGCTGGTCGGTGCTGTTCGGCCGCATGATCCCTGGCGTGCGCAGCCTCATCTCGTTGCCGGCCGGTGCCGATCGCATGTCCCTGCCCACGTTCGTGCTCTTCACCACGCTCGGCTCGGCCGCGTGGAACTCGCTGCTGATCGGCGTCGGCGCGGCCCTCGGCACCCAGCACCAGGCCATCGACCACTGGCTGGCGGACCTCGACTACCTCGTCTACGGGGCGATCGCCGTCGGCCTCGTCGTGCTCGTGGTGCGGCGCATCCGCGAGCAGCGGGCCGTGCAGCGCGAGGGCGGCGAGCCCGCCGAGTCGTGAACGGATGCCGCGGCGGCCGCCAGCGGCATCCGCTCGCCGGCGTTATCCAAGCGTGACGCGGTCGCGTGGCGAAGCGGGTGCGGCGGCAGGTAGGTTCGTCGAACCCGCCCACCGCGGCACGACCCGGAAGCTGCCCCCGATGCCCGACACCCCCACGACGCCGGACGCGCCGATGCCGGACGCGCCCGCCGACCCGGCCGACGAACCCCGCGAACCCGCCGACCCCGCGCGCCGCACTCGGTGGTGGGTGCCCGTGCTCGCCGTCGGCGTCGCGCTGATCGGCGCGACCGGCACCTACCTCGGGGCCGGGTACGTCGCGCACACGGTTCGCGAGGACCACATCGCCGCCGCCGCCGAGATCGAGGAGCGGGCCGAAGACGCGAACGGCGACCTGCGTGCCGCGATCACGCGAGCCGGCAGCGCGGCCGCGCACGGTGCCGAGGTCACGACGGCCGCGACCGACGGGCTCGGATCCGCCGACGCCGCAGCAACGCTGTCGGCCGCATCGGATGCGGCGCGCGAGCTCGCCGTGTCGGAGGTCACCCGGCTGCCCGAGCCCATCGGGTACGACGAGGGTGCCGTTCGCCCGCCCTGGGTCAGCGTCGTCGAAGTGCTCGAGACGCGCGCGCGTGGTCACGAGCTGCTCGACGATCTCGACGCCATGACGACGGCGGCCGTCGAGATCGACGGCGCAGCGGCGACGGCCGACGCCGCTCGCGTCGCGTTCTACGCGTCGGCCGCCGAGAGCGCCGCAGCCGTGCTCGAGGCGAATCCGGTCGCGACCTACGAGACGCGCATCGCCGTGCAGCACGGGATCGATCAGGCGGGCGACGACTGGTTCGAGGAACCGGACAGTGCGGGCGCCTACCGCCGACTCGCGACGGCCGTCGATGCGCTCCACGCCTCCGCGGCGGCCGAGTCGGCCCGTCGTGCCGAGGCCGACTACGCCGCGCGCGGCCCGATCGAGGACTTCGCCCGCTCGATCGCCCACGGCGTGAACCTCGACTTCCGCTGGGCGAACGTCGTGGCCGGCAAGTCGAGCGACGACGGCTGGTACGCGGGCACGGCGCTCTACCGCTACGGCGACGGCGGTTGGGCGACGATCGAACTCAGCCACAGCATCGGCCGGTACTTCGGCGACGACATCGACGCGAAGGCCGTCGTCGTGCACGAGGTCGGCCACGCCCAGGTCGTGCGTGCCGAGTGCAAGCCGCTGTTCACGGGCCCGGTCTTCGGCGGCGACGACGAGATGTGGGCGACCGCGTGGGCGATCGCGGCGGGCTACGACGTCGAGGGCTCCGGCATCCAGGCCTACGGGCGTCCGAGCGACGCGCAGATCGCCGAGGCCGGGAAGTGCCTCTGAGGCGCACCGCCCTCGGCTGACCGCGCCGGCACGGGGGAGGGTGCGGCGACGGGCGCGGCCCGCCCGCGGCATCCGCTCAGGTCGTGCGCGGCGCGAGCCACCGGTGCAGCGAACGCGTCACGAACGGCAGCACCCAGTACGTCATGATCGGCGTGAGCACGAGCGTCGTGGCGAGCACGCGAAGCCAGAGCGCCAGGTCGCCCCAGCCGGGAACGGGCGCGATGAGGTAGCTGAACACGAGGTTCACCGGGAAGAACCCGAGCCAGATCGTCACCGCCTGCTTCCAGCGCGGCGGCGCAGGCGGCAGGTCGTCGAGGTCGGAGGTCGCGGACGGGTCGACGACCGGGATCGACCCGGTCGGCGGCTCGTCGAACCAGCCCTCGATGCCGGTGCGGCGGCGGGAGCGTTCGGACCGCACGAGGCCCTCGCCGGAGGCGAGCCAGCTCGCCCGGTCGGCCGAGTGCTCCCAGGCGTCGAGCGTCGCCTCGCTCGAGAACCGGTAGAGCATGTGCCAGACGTTCGCGTCTTCACCGGCGCGCACCCAGCCGGAGCCGAGGAAGCCGGGGTAGCGATTCGCCCGGTTGATGCCGGCCTGCACCCAGGCGGTCACCTCGGGGATGCGTTCGGGGTCGACCTCTCGACGGATCGAGACGGTGACGGGGTCGTTCGCGGTCATGGGTCGTGGCCTCTCGTTGCCCGCGGGGGTGGTGCGGGGATCGGAGCGAAGAAACGCCGCGAGGGCCCTCGGTGTTCCGTGGGCCCCCTCGGCCTGCACCAGTGTAGGCATCCCGCGTTACCCGAGTGTTTCAGGTCGATAGGCTGCGCGGGTGAGCGACTTTCAGGTTCTGGACATCGGTGGACTCGACGCATGGCGATCGCATTTCGGCGGATTCCGCCCCGACAGCTCCCGCGACGGCCGCCGCGTCGTCGACCACGAGCTGACGATGCAGTACCTCGGCATGACGGCGAACGCGCTGCAGCCGGGTGAGGAGGCCGGCTACTGGCACCGGCACGCGAAGGTCGAGGAGCTCTACGTGTTCCTCGAAGGGCAGGGTCAGATGGGGCTCGACGACGAGGTCGTCGATGTCGGCCCCGGCACGGTCGTGCGCGTCGGGCAGGGCGTCTGGCGCACCTGGCGCGCCACTCCCGGCGGCGAGGGCGAACTGCGCTGGCTGTGCATCAGGGCCGGCGGCACCGAGCTGCCGCATCTTCCCGACGACTCGGAGCGCGGCGGCGACCGGCCGATGCCCTGGTGACGGCGGCCTAGGTCTGGATGACCGCGACCGGGTCGGTCGTCGGCTGCGGTGAACCCCCTGCGGGTTCGACCGTGATGCCCACGGCGACGCCCGGGGCGAACTCGCCCTCGAGGATGCGCCACGCCTCGTCGCTGCCGGCCACGTCGAACGTGCCGGCCGAGCTCGCACCCGCCTCGTCGATGTACCAGAGCTCGTAGGTGTGCTCGTCGCCGAGCTCGGAGAGGCCCGCGGCGAGGATCGCGCTTCGGCCCTGCTCGACCGACGAGACGAGGGTGATCTCGCCGCCGCCGGCGACCTCGGTCGTGGTCTGCTGCGCGTCGGACGCCGACGTCAGCGCCGCCATCTCGCGCTGCGCGCCCCACCCGTTCGGGCCGAACCAGTTCGTGCCGATGAACGCGCCCGCGACGAGCAGCACGACGGCGGCGGCCGACGACCACGCGATCGCGAGCCGCCGACGGGCGCGGCGGGCGGCGAGGTCGGCGACGGGCGCGGGCTGGGCATCCGGCGCGGGCTGGGCATCCGGGGCGGGCTGGGCTTCGGGAGCAGCGGATGTCGCGGGCGCGACGGGCGCGGGTTCGGCGGGCGCCTGCTGCACGGGCGCGACGGATGCCGCGGCATCCGCTCGCCGCTCTTGGGGTGCCGAGTCGAGCCGGTCGAACAGGCTCGCCTTGAGCGAGGCCGGCGGCGCGACGGGTTCGACGGCGTCGCCGAGGCCCGACGCGACCTCGCGGAACGCGGCGACCTCGGCCTGGAGCTCGGGGGAGACGGCGAGGGCGCGCTCGAACCTGACGCGGTCGAACTCGTCGAGCGCGTCGAGCGCGTACGCCGGCGCGAGGTCGCGCAGGTCGTCGCCCGCGTCATCCGCTGGATTCATGTCGTCACCCCCAGGAGGTCTCGCAATCGGATCATGCCATCTCGCAGCCGGGTCTTCACCGTGCCCAGCGGTATCTCGAGTCTCGTCGCGATCTCGGACTGCGTGCAGCCCCCGTAGTAGGCGAGCGAGATGCACTCGCGATGTGCGGGGCTGAGCGCGGTCAGCGCCTCGGCCACCTTCTCGTGCTCGATCGCGATCTCGGCCGCCTCGGCGACCTCGTCGACCGGAATCTCGAGATCGCGGATGCCGGCCTTCAGGTCGCGTTCGCGCGACGACTGCGACGCCCGCACGCGGTCGACCGCGCGGCGATGCGCGAGCGTGAGCAACCATGGGATCGCGGAGCCGCGTTCGGGATCGAACCGAGCGGCGGTCTGCCATGCCTCGAGGAACACGTCCTGCGTCACCTCCTCGGCCTGCGCGGCGTCGACGAGCAGTCGTCGGACCAGGCCGAAGACCCGGGCCGACGTCGCGTCGTAGAGGGCGGCGAACGCCTCGCGGTCGCCGTCGGCGGTGGCCACGAGGAGAGCTTCGAGGGCGCGAGGGGATTCCCCGAGCTGCTCAGCGACGTCGACCACGGAACCCAGCATGCCAGAGCCGGGTCGTGCGAGCCGCCGGTTGCGCGGCGGCGCGGTTCGTGAGAGTAGCGCATGGGTCATCCGTCGGGAGTGGCGTGCATCGGGCACCTCGTTTCGTGCGTCATGGAGTGTTCGGAGCCGACGGCCGATCCGATTGGATGCCGTGTCGGGACCGTGCCGAGACCGTGCCGGGACCGCGTCGAGACCGTGCCGGGACGGTGTCGAGACCGCGCCGGGACATCCGATCCGAATTCCGTCCAATCCGATCGACGACCACCTCCGAACCCCCCGTGTCGACCCGCTCAGGGCCGACCACTACGAAGGAGGAGATCCGATGCGATCGATCCGCAGCACCCGTACCGCACTCGCCGTGTTCTCGATCACGGCCGTCGCCATGCTCGGCCTGGCAGGCTGCAGCTCCGACACCGGAAGCTCGTCGGAGTCCGACGAACCCACGACGTCGGAGGAGTCCATGGCTCCCACCGAAGAGGCCATGGACCCGGCCGCAGACCTCGTCGGCCCCGGATGCGCCGCGTACGCCGAGGCCGTTCCGGACGGCGCGGGCTCGGTCGCCGGCATGTCCGAGGACCCGGTCGCCGTCGCGGCGTCCAACAACCCGATGCTGACGACGCTCACCGCGGCCGTCTCGGGTGAGCTGAACCCCGACGTCAACCTCGTCGACACGCTGAACGGCGACGAGTTCACCGTCTTCGCGCCGGTCGACGACGCGTTCGCGAAGATCGACCCCGCCACGATCGAGTCGCTGAAGACCGATGCCGACACGCTGACGTCGATCCTGACGTACCACGTGGTGCCCGGCCAGCTCTCGCCTGACGAGGTCGTCGGAATGCAGACGACCGTGCAGGGCGGCACCGTCGAGGTCACCGGCTCCGGTGACGACCTCATGGTCAACGACGCCAAGGTCATCTGCGGCGGCGTGCACACGGCCAACGCCACCGTGTACCTCATCGACACGGTGCTGATGCCGTCGATGTAGTCGGCGATCGCGGGGCGCCCCTCCGACCGGTGGGGCGCCCCGCACCGAAGCCACTCACCGTCGCGACCTCCGTCGCGGATCTCAAGGAGGAATCATCATGGGAAGCTCCGTCAACCGCATCGTCGGCGTCGTCTTCGGCGCGGTCTACCTCGTCGTTGGACTGCTCGGCTTCGCCGTCACCGGCGGCGTCGGATTCATCGCCACCGAGGGCGGCCTGCTGCTCGGCGTCTTCGCGGTGAACCCGCTGCACAACATCGCCCACCTGCTCATCGGCGCCGCGCTGCTGGTCGCCGGCATCGTCAGCACCCGCGCGGCGAAGGGCGTCAACACGGTCGTCGGCGCCGCATACCTGCTGCTCGGCATCGTCGGGTTCTTCCTGGCGGGCACGGCCGCGAACATCCTCGCGTTGAACACCGCAGACCACTTCCTGCACCTCGCCAGCGCGCTCGTGCTGCTGGGCGTCGGTCTCGGGGCGGAAAGCGTCAGCCATTCCACCAGCCGCACGGCGACGGCCTAGGGAGCCGGCCGTGTCGGCACTGGCGCACCTCACGCGAAGCTGGCCCGTGTTCGCCGCGCTCGGCGCGGGGATCGTGCTCATCGCGGTGGGCGCCGGTGCCATGGGCGCTCCGATCTGGGGGATCGCGGCCGCTGCGGCGCTCGTCGGGGGCGGCCTCGCCGCCCTCGTCTGGGCCGTCGCGGCGCTGCGCACCGGTCGGATGCCCGTTCCCGGCGTCGCACTCTCCGCGGCGCTGGGGCTGGTCGCGGCGTCCGGGGTCGTTCTCGCCTCGGGCGCCGCGTCGGCCGCCGGCATCTCGGCGCTGCCGCTGCTCGCGTCCGACGTGTTCGCACTCGTGGTGGCCATCGGCGCGGCCGCGACGCTTCGTTCCAGGCGAGCGGATGCCGCGGTCTGGCGCCGCGATCGAGCGGAGGCCGCTCGTTCGGCCCGCCGGCCCGCCGTCGCGGTCATGGGCATGCTCGTGGGTGCCACCCTCGTCGCAGCCCTCGCGACGCCCGCCCTCGCCGGCACCCGTGCCGGCGAGCAGGCGGTGCCGCACGGCGAGCTGCACGGGGAGATCGGCCACCACCACTGACTCCGTCCCCTCCTCGCGCCGGCGACGCGCGCGGAGGGGGCGGACCTGAGGCGGTCCCGGGCCCGAACCCGGGGCCGCCGGCCTCGACCTAGACGAAGTCCTCGACGTTGCCGGGCGGCTTCAGCCGCTCGGCCGCCCGCACGTCGGCCGCGCGCTGCGCGTGGTTCTTGCGGATCATGCGGTCGTCGCGGATGGGCAGCTGCAGCCGCTCCTCGGCCGGCATGCCGGACCGGAGTTGGCGCACGCGCTCGACCTCGGTGTCGAGCGCCGCCCCGAGCAGGATCGCGAGGTTCGACAGCCAGACCCAGAGCAGGAAGGCGACCGCGCTGCCGAGCACCCCGTAGTTGCGTTCGTAGGTGCCGAGGCCGACGGCGTACCAGCCGAACAGCAGGGTCACGACCACCCAGGTCAGCACGGCGGCCGCCGCGCCGACGCTCATCCAGCGGAAGTCGCGCCGCCGCACGTTCGGCGCGGCCCAGTAGAGCAGCGCGACCGTCGCGGCCATCAGCGCGACGGCGATCGGGATCTTCACGAGGTCCCACCAGAACACGACGCCCTCGTCGAGGCCGAGGGTGCGGGCCGCGGCATCCGCGATGGGCCCGCTCAGCAGCAGGATCAGGGCGAGCGCGGCGACGAGCACGAGCACGATGATCGCGGTGAGCACCATGAGCGGCCGCGACTTCCAGAAGGGCCGGCCCTCCTCGACGTTCAGGATGCGGTTCATGCCGCGCCCGAAGACCCCGAGGTAGCCGGAGACCGACCACAGCGCGCCGGCCGACCCGACGAGGATCGCGAACCACTGGTGCGACGCGTTCAGGAGCTGAGCGACGGGTTCGGACAGCGCCGCCGCGATCGAGTCGCCGCCGAGGTCGGCGAGCACGCTGAGCACCGCGCGCGTGACCTCCTCGGCGGTGCCGAACGTGCCGAGGATCGCGAGCGATGCGAGCGCCGCCGGGAACACCGTGAGCACCGCGTAGTAGGTGAGCGCCGCAGCCACGTCGTACGACTGGTTGATGCGGAACTCGTGCCAGGCGCGCACACCGATGAGTCGCCATTCGTGCCGCGAGATCCGGATGGGGGAGTCCTCGTGGGTCATCGGCGCCTTTCTCGCTCGGCCTCGCTCGGCCTCCGCCGATGATCGCATCGTTCGGCGCGCCTCGCGATTCGCGTCTTCACTCGGTCGGGTCGCGGATGCCGCGTCAGCCGAGCTGCGCGTGCAGGAACGCCGCGACGCGGATGCGCATGCTCTCGTCGAGGATGCCGATGGAGTGCTCGGCTCCCGTGCTCACCGCGAGCTCGGCCGGAACGCCGGCAT
Organism: Agromyces sp. Leaf222; assembly: GCF_001421565.1. Taxonomy (NCBI): domain Bacteria; kingdom Bacillati; phylum Actinomycetota; class Actinomycetes; order Micrococcales; family Microbacteriaceae; genus Agromyces; species Agromyces sp. Leaf222. Next base: position 48,819 of record NZ_LMKQ01000002.1, read on the forward strand.
CGGCGAGGTTCGCGACGAACCGTCGCGACTGCTGGAGTGGGATGACCTCGGCGTCGGCGTGGCCGACGAAGAACGGCGGGTCGCTCGGGTCGGCGAACGTCGCGGGCGAGGCATCCGTCGCCTGGGGGCAGGCGTCGTCGCCCGCGCCCGCCTCGCAACCGAGGTACTCGGCGACGATGCCCTGCAACCAGGTCGACGCGCCGTCGCCCTCGAGCTCGGCCGTGGTCAGGCCGACCGGTCCGGAGATCTCCGCGACCGCCGCCACCCGGGAGCCGGTGTCGAGCGGGCCCTCGCCGCGCGTGCCGAGCAGGGCCGCGAGGTTGCCGCCCGCCGAGCCGCCGAACGCGCCGATGCGCGCCGGGTCGAGGTCGAACCGCTCGAGCTGCTCGGGCTCGCGCAACCACTCGACCGCGAGGGACACGTCGTCGATCGCGGCCGGGAACCGCACGTCGGGCACGAGCCGGTAGTTGACGGATGCCGCGACGAAGCCCTCGCTCGCGAGCCACATGCAGACGTTGCGCCAGTCGGCGTTGGCCTTGTCGCCGCGCGCCCAGCTGCCGCCGTGGATCGAGACCACCGCCGGAAGCCGCTCGTCGTCGTCGGCGGCGAACGCCGCGGCCACGGCCGACGGCCGGCAGACGTCGAGCGTCAGCACGGTGCCGTCGTCCTGCACGCCGTATTCGAGGTCTTCATCGACGCGGATGCCGTCTGGGGCGTCGAACGTGCGGATGCCGACCTGGGCGATGGTGCCCGAGAGCTCGCTCGCGGTATCCGCCCCACGCGGGTCGATCTCGCGGAGTTCGCGGTGGAAGCCCGACAGCGCGGACACGCCGACGACGGCCACGAGGGCGGCAGCGGCGGTCACCAGGATCCGCCGCGAGCGGATGCCGGAGCCGCCTGCGTTTCGGGTCGAGGTCACCAGGGCTCCGGGTTCAGGGGTGCAGCGATGCTACTCCGCGATGGGTGCGCGACCAACTCGAAGCCGAGCGGGTCTCAGGATCAGCGCGGATCGGCGCCGCTCGCCATGCGCGACCCGGCCTGCTCGGCGGTTTCCCAGCGGCATCCGCTACCCTTGAGAGGTCGGTTCTGGACACCGCACATGTCGTGCGGATGGGTTTGTGAGTCCAGGGGCCGGTTTCGGGGCAGTCGCCCTCGAATAGTCACCGTATGTGAACGGCCCCGGTCGACGATGTTCCGGGTTCTCAGCGCGCGCCTTCAGCGGCGCTGCCATGTACTTGAAGTAACCCAGGAAGCACATCCATGCCCAAGAGCAAGAAGCCCGCAGGCGGACGACCCGCCAAGAACTTCGACCCCTCGTACGCGAGCGGCGGCAAGGGCCGACCGGCACGCGCCGGCGGCACCAAGCCCGGCTCGCGCAGCGCCGGACACCGCGGCTACCGCCCCGAAGAGGCCGACGCCCCCCGCGCCAAGGACCGCTGGTCGCGCGACGAGCGCGTCGCCACCGGCCGCAGCCCGCACCGCGCCGACCGCGACGGCCGTGACGCCGGCGACGCCCGTGCGCCCCGTTCGTTCGACCGCAACGACCGTCCGGCCCGCTCGAACGACCGCGACGACCGCGCTCCCCGCTCGTACGACCGCAACGACCGTCCGGCCCGTTCGTTCGACCGTGACGACCGTGCCCCCCGTTCGTTCGACCGCAACGACCGCCCGGCACGCTCGTACGACCGCAACGACCGCAACGACCGCAACGACCGGCCCGCTCGTTCGAACGACCGTGACGACCGTGCCCCGCGTTCGTTCGACCGGAACGACCGCAACGACCGTCCGGCACGTTCGTTCGACCGTGACGCCCGTCCCGCACGTTCGTTCGACCGAGACGACCGCGCCCCCCGTTCGTTCGACCGGAACGACCGCCCGGCTCGTTCCAACGACCGTGACGATCGTGCACCTCGTTCGTTCGACCGGAACGACCGCAATGACCGTCCGGCTCGTTCGTTCGACCGGAACGACCGCAACGACCGTCCGGCCCGCTCGTTCGACCGTGACGACCGCGCCCCCCGCCGCGACCAGGGCGACCGTCCGGCCCGCTCGTTCGACCGTGACGACCGCGCCCCGCGTTCGTTCGACCGCAGCGACCGCAATGACCGTCCGGCTCGTTCGTTCGACCGGAACGACCGTCCCGCGCGTTCGTTCGACCGCAGCGATCGCCCCGCACGTTCGTTCGACCGCAACGACCGTGCCGAGCGCCCCGCGCGCCGCGACTTCGAGCGCGCCGGGTTCCAGGACTCCGACCGTCGCCCGTCGAGCTTCTACCCGGCGAAGGACGCCGGCAGCCGCTTCACCCCGAACGACGACGTGGTGCTCGAGCGCCTCGAGGCCGAGGCCATCCAGGCCGGCGACGTCGACGGCGTGAGCTTCGGCGACCTCGGCCTCGGCCAGAACGTCGTGCGCGTGCTCGCCGAGCTCGGCGCCGCGGCGCCGTTCCCGATCCAGGCCGCGACGATCCCCGTCGTGCTCGAGGGTCGCGACGTGCTCGGCCGCGGCAAGACCGGTTCGGGCAAGACCATCGCCTTCGGTGCCCCGACCGTCGAGCGCCTCATGACGCTCTGGGCCCAGAGCGGCAAGGCCGGCGGCAAGCGCCAGATGGGCCGCAAGCCCCGCGCGCTCATCCTCGCGCCGACCCGTGAGCTCGCCCTGCAGATCGACCGCACCGTTCAGCCCATCGCGCAGAGCGTCGGCCTCTTCACCACGCAGATCTACGGCGGCGTGCCCCAGGGCCGCCAGGTCGGTGCGCTGCAGCGCGGCGTCGACATCGTGATCGGCACGCCCGGTCGCATCGAGGACCTCATCGAGCAGGGCCGCCTCGACCTCAGCGAGATCGCCATCACGGTGCTCGACGAGGCCGACCACATGTGCGACCTCGGGTTCCTCGAGCCCGTGCAGCGCATCCTGCGTCGCACCGCGAAGGGCAGCCAGCGGCTCCTCTTCTCGGCCACGCTCGACCAGGGCGTCGCGACGCTCGTCGACGAGTTCCTCGTCGACCCGGCCGTGCACGAGGTCGCCGGCGAAGACCAGGCCTCCTCGACGATCGAGCACCGCGTGTTCGTCATCGAGAACCGCGAGAAGCGCGACATCGTCGCCCAGCTCGCGAACCGCAAGGGCAAGACCCTCGTCTTCAGCCGTACGCGTGCGTTCGCCGAGGACCTCACCGACCACCTCGAGGACTACGGCATCCGCGCCGTGGCGCTGCACGGCGACCTGAACCAGTCGCGCCGCACGCGCAACCTGCAGCAGCTCACCTCGGGCAAGGTCGACGTGCTCGTCGCAACGGATGTCGCGGCACGCGGCATCCACGTCGACGACATCGACCTCGTGATCCAGGCCGACGCGCCCGACGAGTACAAGACGTACCTGCACCGCGCCGGCCGCACGGGCCGCGCCGGCAAGGAGGGCCGCGTGGTCACCCTGATCCCGCGCAACCGTCAGCGTCGCATGACCGACCTGCTCGACCGCGCCGAGATCGACGCGCCGTTCGAGTTCCTCGCGTTCGGCGAGGAGGCGTTCCCCGAGGACGCACCCGGCTATCAGGCCGAGGTCGTCGAGACCGTCGAGGTCGAGGATGTCGCGAGCGACGACGCCGATGGCGCGCCTGCCGCATCCGGCCAGGAGCAGCCCGACACGGCCGACACCCCCGACGTGCTCGAGGAGGCCGACGAGTCGATCGAGTCCGACGACGAGCAGGCAGCCGTCGAGGCATCCGTCGCCGACGAGAAGCCGGCCGTCTGAGGCATCCGCTCACCGCATCTCGAACAGGCCCCCGTCCATTCGGACGGGGGCCTGTTCCCTGCCCGGTGCGCGCCACTAGCATGAGCGCGACACGCACCATCGCCGCGCTCCCGCGGCCCAGTCCTGGTGCGAGACGTGGAGGGGCACGACATGGTCGACGACGGCAACCCGCAGCAGACGCCTTCCGAACCGACGACGCCGCCTGATCCGGCCGCGAGCGATGCGGCGACGGGGGCCGTCGGCCAGGAGGCGACGACGACCGTGACGACGACCGGAGCCACTCCACCGGAGCCGCCCGCCGAGAAGAAGCCGGCGGGCGTGACCGCGGCGACGCTCATCTTGGTCGGCGTCGCCGTGGTGCTGCTGTCGTTCGTGGCGGCGTTCCTCGGCTCGCTCCTCGCGGGCTCGGCGAGCACCGAGGCGGCTGCGACGCCCACGCCGACGCCCGTGGTGGTCGATGACGCCGCGTACGAGGAGGCCCTCGAGGAGATCCTCCCGGCGGGTTCGGCGGTTCGCGCCGGCACGGGGGCGCCGGAGGCCGGCAAGGGGTATGAGGGAGACGTTTACATCGATCTCTCGACCTCCGACGTGTACGTCTTCCAGGACGACGACTGGACGCTCGCGGGCAACATCCGCACGTCCGCCGCCGAGAACCTCACCGGGGCGACGGGCGAGACCGGCGCGAAGGGCGAGACGGGCGCGACCGGCGAGACCGGTGCCACGGGCGAGACCGGTGCAACCGGTGAGACGGGCGCACCGGGTGCGCCCGGCACGCAGGTGCTGCTCGGCACGGGCGAGCCCGATCCGGAGACGTGCGTCACCGACGGCGACGTCTACGTCGACACCGAGGTGGGGGCGTTCTACGAGTGCTCCTCGGGATCGTGGACGCTGTTCGGCCCGCCGACGGACGCCACCCCGCCGACTCCCGAGCCCACGGAGGATGCCGCCGAGGAGTGACTCGGAGGGGCCGGGCGGCTCGGACTCGGGTCATCCGGTCGTCGCCGTGAGCGTCCTCCGCCGACCGTCCTGACCCGATGCCCGTGTCGCCCGCCGACACGGGCATCGGTCCATTTCCGGGCGGATCGGGCGATACAACGTTTACCTTCTGCCGTCTCTCGAATTTCTCTCGACATCTAGCCCGGTCGTCCGATATGTTGACGTCAACATCTGAATGTTGACGTCAACATTCCTGATCGGAAGAGACAACGGTGTCCACTTTGAAATCACGCCCGCGCGCCGCCGCGGCGGCCCTCGCCGCCGCAGCCGCCGTGGCAGGTTCGTTGCAATTCATGCCGCTCGCCGCCTCCGCAGCCGAGGCCGACGTCGTGCTCACACCCAATCCCGCCGTCACCGGCCCCGAGTTCGAGGGCTGGGGAACGAGCCTCGTCTGGATGGCGAACGCCACCGGCGACTACCCCGAGGCCCTGCGCACCGAGCTCATCGACTCGGTGTTCGGCGATGAGGGGATGAACCTCAACATCGCCCGCTACAACATCGGCGGCGGCAACGCGTCCGACGTGTCCGACTACCTGCGCCCAGGCGGTGCCGTGCCCGGCTGGTGGAACGCGGATGCGCCGCTCACCGACGCCCAGGGTGCGATCACCTCGAGCTACGCCGACCGCGACCGGTACCTGGCCGCATGGACGGGCGACGCGGCATCCGACTACGACTTCGACGCCGACGCCGCACAGCTCGCCTGGGTCGATCAGATCAAGGACCGCGTCACGAAGTGGGAGGCGTTCAGCAACTCGCCGCCGTACTTCATGACCGAGAGCGGCTACGTCAGCGGCGGCTTCGACGCGAACGCCGAGCAGATCAAGCCGGCGGCCGTCGAGAAGTTCGCCACCTACCTCACGACGGTCGCCGAGCATGTCGAAGACGCGCACGGCATCGAGTTCGACACGATCGACCCCCTCAACGAGCCGAACACGAACTACTGGGGCACGACGCTCGGCGGCAACGGGCAACCGACCGGCGGCCGCCAGGAGGGCGCGCACGTCGGACCGGCGATGCAGTCGCAGGTGCTGACCGCGCTCGACGCGGAACTCGCCGCCGCGGGCACGACGACCGAGGCGCTCCTCTCCGGCCCCGACGAGACCAACCCCGGACGGTTCGTCGCTGACTGGGACGGCTGGACGCCCGAGGCGAAGCAGGCCGTCGACCAGCTCAACGTGCACACGTACGGCACGGGTGACCGCCTGCGGGTGCGCGACATCGCGAAGGCCGCCGACAAGCCGCTGTGGATGAGCGAGGTGGAGGGCAACTGGGGCGGCAACTCGTGGAACCCGACCTCCATCGAGAACGGACTCGGCCTCGCCCAGCACATCACGGGCGACCTGCGTGAGCTCGACCCGTCGGCCTGGGTGCTCTGGCAGCCCGTCGAGGACCTCTACAACATGGCGGAGCAGGAGAAGCTCAACTGGGGCTCGGTCTTCATCGACTTCGACTGCAACGACGACGGGGACTCCGAGCGGCGGCTCGCCGACGGCGACGCCGACCCGTCGTGCAAGGTCGTCACGAACTCCAAGTTCGACGCGATCCGCAACTTCACCCACTACATCGAGCCCGGCGACCGCATCGTGCCGACGAACGACGCCCAGACGACCTCGGCGGTCAAGGGCGACGGCTCCGGAGCCGTGCTCGTGCACACGAACACCTCCGGCGATGAGCAGACCGTGCGGGTCGATCTCTCGCAGTTCGGCGAGCTCGCGGCGGGCGCGACCGTCACGCCGATCGTGACGACGGAGTCGCCGGCCGGCGACCCCTCGGCCAACGCGCTCGTCGCGGGTGCGCCCGTCGCGGTCGACGCCTCCACGGCGTCAGCAGACCTCACGGTGCCCGCCAAGTCGATCACGACGTTCGTGGTGACCGGGGCCTCCGGTGCCGCCACCGACGCACCGGCCGTCCGCGACGGCGAGACCTTCCGCCTCGTCGGCGTGCAGAGCAGCAAGCCGCTCGCCGCGACATCCGGAAACCCCGCCACCGTGCTCGGCGACGCCGCGGCAGCAGATGCCGATGCCAACCAGCTCTGGACCGCGACGCGGCTGAGCGAGGGCGACGGCACCACGAGCGACCGGTTCGCGCTGCGACTGGCCGACGGCCGCACGCTCGCCGCCAATGCGAGCGGCACCGAACTGCGAACCCTGACCGACGAGCAGGCCGGAGCGGATGCCTCGGCGCAATGGGTCGCGAACACCACCGACGGCACCACCTTCACCCTGCTGAACCCGGCGCGCGAGCGCGTGCTCGACGTCGCAGGCCAGTCGACGTCGGTCGGGGCATCCGTCGGCCTTTGGACCTCGAACGGCGGTGGGAACCAGCGGTTCACGATCGTCGAGCCCGAGGGGCCGGTCGGCCCCAACTACACGAGTTTCCGCCCAGGCCAGGAATGGCTCGACACGAACGGCAACGTGATCCAGGCGCACGGCGGCCAGGTGGTGCCCTCGACCGACGAGGAGGGTCGCACGATCTACTACCTCTACGGCGAGGACCGCACGAACGGGTACCACGCCGCACCGGGCGTTCACGTCTACAGCTCGACCGACCTGTACAACTGGACCGATGAGGGCCTCGCGCTGCGCGCCCTCTCGTCGAAGGTGCAGTTCGACGAGCCGTACTTCGACGCGCTGTACGGCAGCTACACCCAGGCGCAGAAGGACGCCGTCTACCGCGACCTCGGCACGACGCCCGTGGCCGGTCAGACGCCGCCCATCATCGAGCGGCCGAAGGTGATCTTCAACGAACGCACCGGCAAGTGGGTCATGTGGGCGCACATGGACGGACCGAGCGAGACCTCGACCGCGCAGTACGCGAAGGCCAGGGCGGGCGTGGCGATCGCGGACTCACCGTTCGGCCCGTTCCGCTACATCGAGAACCAAGCCCTGAACTCCTCGCCCGACGGCTGGGGCGATCCGGGCATGGCGCGAGACATGAACCTCTTCGTCGACGACGACGGCACGGGATACATCATCTACTCGAGCGAGGACAACGGGACGATGTACATCTCGAAGCTCGACGAGGAGTACACCGGCCTCGCCACGCCGGCCGACGAGGCAGTCGAAGGCGTGGACTACAACCGCATCTTCGTCGGCTGGTCGCGTGAGGCGCCGGCGATGTTCAAGCACGACGAGCGCTACTTCCTGCTCACCTCGGGCACCAGCGGCTGGTCGCCGAACCCGACGAAGTACGCGTCGGCGGCGGACCTCATGGGCGACTGGACCGAGATCGGCGACCCGTTCCCGTGGTGGGCCCAGTCGAACTCGTGGAACACGCAACCGACGTCGGTGATCCCCGTCGACCGCGAGCACGGCAAGTACATCTACATGGGCGATCGCTGGAACGGCGGCTCCGACTCCGCGCTGCAGAACGCGCCCCTGGTCTGGCTGCCGCTGAACATGGGCGAGGGCGGTGACACGCTCGCCGTCGAGGTCTGGGACGAGTGGACGCTCGACGAACTCGACCAGTGGGCGGCGTGGGAGGTCACGGGCGTGCCCACGAGCATCCCGATCGGCGGACCGTTCGACGTGCCGACGGTGACGGTCGAGCAGAACGGCGAGACGACCTCGCAGGCAGTCGAGTGGTCGGTCGACGGCTCGCTCGACCTGCCCGGAACCGTGACCGTGACCGGCACCCTGCCCGGGTTCGGCGGACGCACATTCACCCGCTCGGTCGCGGTCGTGCCCGAGCATGTGCGGTACGCCGTCAACGCCGGTGGCCAGCGGACCGCCGACTGGACGGCGCTCATCGAAGCGGCGTCGGCCGAGGCATCCGTGCTGAACAGCAGCCCCGACCAGAAGTACGGCGTCGATCCCGGAACGCACGCGTCGTGGGGGTACCTCGGCGATGCGAACGCCGTTGCAGGCGACGAGAGCGGATCGATGTTCTCGACGCTCCGCTATGCGACCGGCGGCGCCGACCTCGCCTATCGCTTCGACGGCCTGGCTCCGGGGACCTACACGGTCTTCGCGGGCTACTCGGACCCGTGGGCGCAATGGGACGACCGGGGTGCGAAGGTCACCGTCAACGGCACGGTGGTCGAGGCCGACCACGACTTCGACGCCACCGACCAGACGGCCGCGTACGCGGGGGTCTCGGTCGGTGCGGACGGTCGGATCGACTTCGCACTGAGCCCGACTCGGGGCCCCGACGTGCAACTGAGCTGGCTGATCGTCACGGCGGACGAACTGGCGGCGCCGGCGCTCGACGTCGAGGTCACGGCGAGCACGCGATGCGTCGCCAAGAAGGCCGTCGTCACCGCGAGGGTGCACAACACGGCCGACGTGCCTATCTCCGCGGCGCTGCAGACGGCGTACGGCGCGAAGACGATCGGCGGGATCGCGCCCGATGCGAACGCCACGCACGCGTTCACGACCAGGGTCGCCCAGCTCGCCGCCGGCACGGTCTCGACTACCGTGACCGCGGTCGTCGACGGCGTGGCCGTCACGCAGACGGTGGATGCCCTATACGGGGCGACCGACTGCCGCTGACCCCTCGATGCGCATCCGCCGGGCCGTCGACCCGGCTCGGCGGATGCGCTCGAACCCCGGCATCAGCAAGGAGATCTGGTTTGGTGGGGTCCAAAGATATGAACAATCTGCGAGGAATCATGGTCTAGATCGTTGGCATAGCCAAAAAGATCCTTAGACATCGGATCTTTGACTTGACAAAGCCGGCGGCGCAGAAGAGATTGAATCCGTGCCGGCACCGTTCAATGAAGCACTCGAGTGCAGGCGCATGAGCTCGAAACCGGGATCGATGCCGTCGATCCCGTGGCGGTCACCGCTTCGTCGGCGCAGCCCGTCATGTGGACGACGGATGCCGCCGATACGGCATCCGACTGCGCCCGACGTCGTGGCGGGGCATCCGCCGGTCGCTGACCCACCGAAGAAACCAGACAGGAAGAGCAGGACATGAAGAAGATCAGAAACGCGGCGCGAGGCTGCGCGATCGGCCTCGGAGCCCTGATGCTCGTGGGCGTCGCCGGCATCGCGGCCGCCGAGGAGAACCACGGCAACGGCGAGGTCGACGTGCAGGTCGCCATCCCCGAGATCGTCGAGCCCGGCGTGCTCGCGATGACGGTGGCGAGCTCCTCGACCGCCCTCGTCGAGGAGGGGTCGACCGACACCGTTCGGCAGTTCACCGGTGAGCTGCCGACGGTGACGATCACCGACACCAGGTCCGCCGAGGAGATCCCGGATGACGCGTACTGGTACGTGCTCGGCACGTCGAGCGACTTCGTCGGCGACGCCGGGCAGCCGTCGATCGGGGCCGAGCATCTCGGATGGGCGCCGCAGCTCATCGACGGCGGTGAGTCCGGACTCGTCTCCGAGGGCGACCAGGTCGACACGGTCATGGACGAGGCCGCGCCGAACCCGTACGGCCTCGTCGACCAGGAACTGCTCGCGATGGCCTTCGATTCCGGCGAGATCGCGACCGAGGGGCAGTGGACGGCGAACGCGGACCTGTTCCTGCGCACGCCGGCAACGGTCGCGCCGGGCAACTATGCTGCGACCCTGACCCTGTCCCTGTTCGAGTAGGAACCATGCGCCGTCTCCTCCTTTCGCGTACGGCCGTGTCGGCCGCGGCTGCGCTCATCGTCGTGGGGGCGCTCGCGACGTCGGCGGCCTCGCCCGCGTCGGCCTCCGTGTCGGCGGAGGAGTCGGCGCCCGCGGTGACCTGGTCGGTCGCTCCGGCGGATGCCACCGGGCCCGACGGGCGTTCCCGGGTCGAGCTCGAACTCGACCCGGGGGCGTCCGCCACGGAGCACCTCGCGGTGCACAACCTCGGAGACGAGGAGGTGACGTTCGCGATCACGGCTGCCGACGGTTATCTCACGTCGACGGGCCGGTTCAACATGCTGCCCTCCGACCAGGAGTCCGTCGACGCCGGAGCGTGGATCTCGGTGGCCGACTCCGTCACCGTGGCGCCGGGCGCGACCTCGATCGTGCCGTTCACCGTCGCCGTGCCCGCTGACGCCACACCCGGAGACCACGCGGCCGGCGTCGCGGCATCCATCCTGTCGACCTCGACCGGCGACGGGGCCCGGGTGGGCGTCGAGAGTCGCGTCGGATTCCGGGTCATGACGCGCGTGACCGGCGAACTCGCGCCGGCCGTCGCCCTCGCCGCGGACGGCCGGTACGTCATCTCGTGGAACCCCTTCCAACCCGGCCGCCTCGAGGTGACCGGCGTGGTCGAGAATGCGGGCAACGTCGCCCTCGCGGTCGAGGGCGCAGTCGAGTCCGGTGGCGACCGGATCCCCGCGACCGGGTTCGAGGCCGACGCATCCGGCGCGGCCGGCCCGACGAGCGCCGACCTCCTGCCGGGCGAGCAGCGCACCCTGACCTTCACGATCCCCGCCGTGTGGCCCATCGGCCCCGTGACTGTTCCAGTCGTCGCCGACGCCACCGCCGTCGGACCCGACGGAACTCAGCTGGCGGTGCACCCCGCCACCGAGACGGTGATCGTCTGGGCCCTGCCGCTGCCGCAACTCGTGCTCCTGCTCGCGCTGGGCCTCATCGTGCTCGGGCTCGCCCTCGGCCGTCGTCGGCGCACCTCGAAGGTCGACCGGCTCGTCGAGGACGCTCGCGAGGCCGGACGCCGAGAGGTCCTCGACAAGGTCTGAGCCCTGGCGTCCAGGAGCATCCGTGTCACCCGTTCGGGTTGCGCGGCGGACCGCTGAGTGCGTACCCTGAATTCCCAACCGAACAATCGGTCAGGAAGTCGGGCGACGCAGACGGCTTCCGGGTCCCTTCCCCCGAGCACGCCAGAACAACGGAGTTCGCATGTCCACCGAAGCCAGAGAGCGCACGCAGACCGGGCGCATGCCCGCCGAGGAGCGGAGGGTGCTCGCCGGCACCCTCGTCGGCACCTCGATCGAGTGGTACGACTTCTTCATCTACGCCCAGGCGGCCGGTCTCGTGCTCGCGCCGCTCTTCCTCGCGCCCGTCGCCGAGTCGAACCCGGGGCTCGCCCAGGTGCTCTCGTTCGCCACGATCGGCATCTCGTTCCTGTTCCGCCCGCTCGGCGCGATCGTCGCCGGATACCTCGGCGACAAGCTCGGCCGCAAGCGGATGCTCGTCTTCACGCTCATCATGATGGGCCTGTCGACCTCGCTCATCGGCTTCCTGCCGACCTACGCGGCGATCGGCATCGCGGCGCCCATCCTGCTGATCCTGCTCCGCATCCTGCAGGGCTTCTCGGCCGGTGGCGAGTGGGGCGGCGCGGCGCTCATGGCCGTCGAGCACGCCCCGAACGGCCGCCGCGGCTTCTTCGGCGCGTTCCCGCAGATCGGCGTGCCGATCGGCATGATCCTCGCGACGTTCACCCTGTGGGTGCTCACGAGTTCGATGTCCCCCGAGGCGTTCATGGCGTGGGGCTGGCGCATCCCGTTCCTGCTCTCGATCGTGCTCATCGCCGTCGGCTACGTCATCCGCCGGGCCGTCGAGGAGAGCCCCGTGTTCGAGGAGCTCCTGCGTCGCCGCAAGGAGTCCTCGACCCCGCTGCGCCAGCTCTTCCGCCACAACACCAAGCAGGTCGTGCTCACCGCGGTTATCTTCATCGCGAACAACGCCGCTGGCTACCTGCTCATCGCCTACTTCGCGACCTACGCGGTCACGGCACTCGGCATGGATCGCCCGACCGTGCTCCTCGCCACCACCTTCGCGTCGTTCGGCTGGCTGATCTTCACGCTCTGGGGCGGCCGCGTCTCCGACCGGCTCGGCCGAGTGCGCACCTTCCAGATCGGCTACGTGATCCTCGCCCTCTGGGCCGTGCCGATGTGGTTCCTCATCGACACCGGCGACGTGGTCTGGTACTTCGTCGCGCTGTTCGTCATGACCATCGGCCTCGGCCTCTCGTATGGTCCGCAGGCCGCGCTGTACGCCGAGATGTTCCCCGCGAACGTGCGCTACTCGGGCGTCTCGATCGGCTACGCGTTCGGCGCCATCCTCGGCGGGGCCTTCGCACCGATGATCGCCGAGGCACTCATCACGACCACCGGGCAGTCGTGGACGATCGGCGTCTACATCGCGATCGCGAGCGTCATCTCGCTGGTCGGCGTCTCGCTCGTCAAGGAGACCAAGGGGCGCGACCTGCTCGAGTGAGCTGCGGATGCCGCGACGCCAGGAGGCGTGCCCGCATGGCGGGCGCGCCTCCTTCGTCATGGATCGGGAGGTCAATAGGCTCGGCGCGGGTGGACCACCCCGGCGCCGCCCGCCCACGAGACTGCAGCACTGCAGGGTTGGAGTGAACCATGGATGCGTTCTCCGTCTTGGCCGACACCGGTGACCTGGTCACGCAGGATCCCGGGTTGAACGGCGGATACGTCTTCGGCTCGATCATCGGCTACATCATCTGGGCGATCACGCTGTGGCTGGTCTTCGCGAAGACCGACTACCCGGGCTGGGCCGCGATCGTGCCGATCTACAACATCTACGTGCTGGTGAAGATCGCGGGCTACCACGGCGCGTTCGTGCTGCTCTACTTCATTCCGATCGTGAACATCGTCGCCGCGATCATCGTCGCCTTCGGCGTCGGGCGGGCATTCGGCAAGGGCGGCGTCTTCAGCTTCTTCCTGCTGTTCTGGTTCTCGCTCATCGGATACCTCATCGTCGGCCTCGGCTCATCGAAGTACCTCGGCCCCGGCGGTCGCTCCGGCCTCGTCACGGCCTGAGCCTCTCCCGTTCGCGCCCGGTCTGCACGCGCAGCCCGGGGCGCGTCGCATTCGGTGGCCGGATGCCGCGGGATGATGGATCCATGCCTGCCGCCCACCGTCCCGGTCTTCGGGTCGACTCCGCACTCACGATTCCCGAGTCGGAGCTGTCGTGGCGGTTCTCGCGGTCGTCGGGCCCCGGCGGGCAGGGCGTGAACACGGCCGACTCCCGAGCGGAGCTGGTCTGGGATGTCGCGGGCTCCGCCGTGCTCTCGCCGCTGCAGCGCGAGCGGCTCCTCGAGCGCCTGGGCAGTCGCCTGGTCGACGGCGTGCTGACGATCGCGGCATCCGAGCATCGCGCGCAACTGCGCAACCGGGATGCCGCGCGGGAGCGGCTCGCCGCGCTCGTGGCCGAAGCCCTGCGGCCGCCGTCGCCGAAGCGACGGGCGACGAAGCCGAGTCGTGGCTCGAAGGAGCGTCGCCTCGATGCGAAGAAGCGGCGCACCGACGTCAAGCGACTGCGGCGCCCGCCTCACGACTGATGAGCGAGACGGGCGCCGGCCCGGGAAGTCGGAAGCTCAGGCCGCGAGCGGAGTGAGCTGCAACACCGGGATCCGGCGATCGGTCTTCTCGAGGTAGTCGCCGAACTGCGGCTCCTCGGCCACGATCGCCGCGTATGCCTGCTGCCATTCGTCGTCAGAGATCTGCGTCGCCGTCACCGTCTGCGTCACGACCTCGCCGTCGACGAGCGCCTCGAGCTCGAACGTCGGGTTCGCGCGCAGGTTGTGGTACCAGGCGGGGTTCTCGGGCGAGCCGCCCTTCGACGCCACGACGCGCCACCCGTGCTCGTTGCGGAAGCCGACGACGGGATTCAGGTGCGTCTCACCCGACTTCGCCCCGATCGAGTGCAGGATGACCAGCTTCGGACCCCAGTAGTTCTCGGTGCCGTTGCTGTTGCGGAACTTCTCTATGACGTCTTCATTCCAACCCATGCAGTGGGGCAACGCAGGCGCATCCCGGAATCTTCCCGAGGGCGCCGTGATCGGAGCCGGGACATGATCGCGGTGGCGGCCTCGCCCGTGAGCGTGCCATAATTACTTCCTGAACGGTCGGTCACTAATTCGATCGGACACGAACTTCGAAACGGACGATGACGTCAGGAGAGCAGATGGCCGAGGCCTACCTCGTCGGAGGCGTGCGCACGCCCGTCGGTCGATACGGGGGCGCGCTCGCGAGCGTGCGGCCCGACGACCTCGCCGCGCTCGTGGTCGGTGAACTCGTGCGCCGCGTCGGCCTCGACGCCGCCGGGGAGCTCGGCGCGATCGACGAGGTCATCCTCGGCGCCGCCAACCAGGCGGGCGAAGACAACCGCAACGTCGCCCGCATGGCGGTGCTGCTCGCGGGGCTCCCCGATGAGGTGTCCGGCATCACGGTCAACCGCCTCTGCGCCTCGGGCATGTCGGCGATCACGATGGCGGCCCAGGCGATCCGCGCCGGCGACGCCGACCTCATCATCGCGGGCGGCGTCGAGTCGATGACACGGGCGCCATGGGTGCAGGCCAAGCCCGAGAAGGCGTGGGCGCGTCCGGGTGCCGCCTACGACACCTCGATCGGCTGGCGGTTCCCGAATCCCGAGCTGCTCGCCCGCGACAAGGCCACCTACGCGATGCCCGAGACCGCTGAAGAGGTCGCCAGGATCGACGGCATCACACGCGAGGAGGCCGACGCCTTCGCGCTGCGCAGCCAGCAGCGCGCCGCCGCCGCGATCGCCGCGGGCCGGTTCGAGGCGGAGATCGTCGGCGTGCCCACCCACCGCGGCGAGGTGCTCGTCGACGAGGGCCCACGCCCCGAGACGACGCTCGAGGCGCTCGCCCGCCTGCGTCCGGTCGTCGCCGGCGGCTCGGTCGTCACGGCGGGCAACTCCAGCGCGTTGAACGACGGCGCCTCCGCGATCCTCGTCGCGAGCGCCGAGGCGGTCGAGCGGCTCGGACTCACGCCCCGTGCCCGGGTCGTCGTCGGCGCCTCCGCCGGCCTCGCGCCCGAGATCATGGGCCTCGGACCCGTTCCGGCGACCGAGAAGGCGCTCGAGCGCGCGGGCATCGACCTCGACGAGATCGGGTCGATCGAACTCAACGAGGCCTTCGCGACGCAGTCCCTCGCCTGCATCCGTCGCCTCGGACTCGACCCCGAACGCGTCAATGCCGACGGCGGGGCGATCGCCCTGGGGCATCCGCTCGGCTCGTCGGGCTCGCGACTGATCGTCACCCTGCTCGGCCGCATGGAGCGCGAGGGCTCGCGCTACGGCCTCGCGACCATGTGCGTCGGCGTCGGCCAGGGCTCGGCCCTCATCGTGGAGCGGCTCTCATGACGGATGCCGCAGCCGGCAGCCCGACGCCCGCCGACGTTCCCGACGACTCCCCGCTGCGCATCGAGCGGCGTGCCGACCGGGTGGTCGCGACGCTCAACCGGCCAGGCGTGCGCAACGCGATCGACCAGCGCACCATCGACGCCCTGCACGTGCTGTGCGCCGAGCTCGAGGCGATCCCGCGCATCCTGATCCTCACCGGCACGGGCGGGGTGTTCGCGTCGGGCGCCGACATCGCCGAGCTGCGCGAGCGTCGCGCCGACGACGCGCGCCGGGGCATCAACGCGAACGCGTTCATCCGCGTCGCCGAGCTGCCCATGCCCGTCATCGCCGCGCTCGACGGCTACGCCCTCGGCGGCGGGGCCGAGCTCGCGTATGCGGCCGACATCCGCATCGCCACGTCGTCGCTGAAGATCGGCAACCCCGAGACCGGGCTCGGCATCCTCGCCGCGGCGGGCGCGAGCTGGCGGCTCAAGGAGATCGTCGGCGACGCGCGCGCGGCCGAGCTGCTGCTCACCGGGCGCACCGTCGAGGCCGACGAGGCCCTCGCGATCGGGCTCGTCAGCTCGCTGCATCCGCAGGCGTCCCTCCTCGACGCGGCGCATGCGATCGCCGACCGTATCGCCCGCAACGACCGCGATGCGACCATCGCGACGAAGCGCGTGTTCCGAGCGCCGCGCGCGGAGCATCCCGTGGCCGACCTCGAGGCCCAGGCCGTGCTCTTCGAGAGCCCCGAGAAGTTCCGCCGCATGACCGAGTTCCTCGAGAGGAAGCAGAAGTGAGCGACCGCCTGACCAACGCCGGAGCCCCGCGCGACGTCGGCGTGCTCGGCGGTGGCCGCATGGGCGCGGGCATCGCGCACGCGTTCCTCCTCGCCGGGTCGCGCGTCACCGTCGTCGAACGCGATGCGGATGCCGCGGCCGCGGCGAGGGCGCGCGTGCTCGAGTCCGTCGCGGCATCCGTCGCCCGCGGCACCGCCGACGAGGGCGCCGAGGCGATCGGTGCGCGATTCGCCGTGAGCACCGAGGTCGGCGCGTTCGCGACCTGCGGCCTCGTGGTCGAGGCCGTGCCCGAGCAGCTCGAGCTGAAGATCGACGCCCTGACCCGGGTCGAGGCGGTGCTCGCCGACGACGCGGCGCTCGCCTCGAACACGTCGTCGATCTCGATCGACGAGCTCGCGACGCTGCTCGAACGCCCCTCGCGGTTCCTCGGCATGCACTTCTTCAATCCCGTGCCCGCGTCGGCGCTCGTCGAGATCGTGCGCGGGCGCGCCACCGAGCCGACGCTCGTCGACGCGTCGCGCGACTGGGTGCGCGCCATCGGCAAGACGCCGATCGTGGTCGCCGACGCCCCGGGCTTCGCGTCGTCGCGCCTCGGCGTCGTGCTCGGCCTCGAGGCGATCCGCATGCTCGAGTCGGGCGTCGCCTCGGCTGAAGACATCGACCAGGCGATGACGCTCGGCTACAAGCATCCGGTCGGACCGCTTCGCCTGACCGACCTCGTGGGCCTCGACGTGCGACTCGGCATCGCCGAGTACCTCGCCTCGACCCTCGGCGAACGCTTCGAGCCGCCGACCCTCATGCGCCGCATGGTCGCCGAGGGCAAGCTCGGCCGCAAGACGGGCGAGGGCTTCTACGTGTGGGACACCCCGTGAGTGCTCGCGACCAACTCCTCCTCGAGAAGTCGCGAATGGCGACCTCCGCCACCCTGACATCGCCATCTGCGACGTCTCGACGTCCGTTCGAAGAAAGGCACCCCGAATGATCACGATCCTGCCGAGCTACATCGAGGGCGCGTGGTGGACTCCGGATGCCGCGGGGTCGCCCGATGCGGCACCCGCGACCGAGGTGCGCGACGCGTCGACCGGCGAGGTCGTGGCGCGGGTCTCGACCGCCGGCCTCGACCACGGCGCCGCGCTCGAGTACGCGCGCACCGTCGGGCAGCGATCGCTCGGCGCCCTGACCTTCCACCAGCGGGCCGTGGTGCTGAAGCAGATGGCCCTCGCGCTCACCGAGCGCAAGCAGGAGCTCTACGAGCTGTCGAGCCGCACGGGCGCCACGAAGCAGGACTCGTGGGTCGACATCGACGGCGGCATCGGCGTGCTCTTCGCCTACTCGTCGAAGGGTCGCCGCGAGCTGCCGAATTCGCAGGTGTACGTCGACGGCGGTGTCGAGCCGCTCTCGAAGGACGGCTCGTTCCTCGGGCGGCACATCTACACGCGCCTGCCGGGCGTGGCCGTGCAGATCAACGCCTTCAACTTCCCGGTGTGGGGCTCGCTCGAGAAGTTCGCGCCCGCGTTCCTCGCGGGGGTGCCCAGCCTCGTCAAGCCCGCGACGCCGACCGGATACCTCGCCGAGGCGTTCGTGCGCATCCTCGTGGAGTCCGGGCTGCTGCCCGAGGGGTCGCTGCAACTCGTCTCGGGCAGCGTGCCCGACCTCTTCGACCACCTGCGGCTCGGCGACCTCGTCGCCTTCACCGGCTCGGCCTCGACGGCCGAGCGGCTGCGCGCGAACGACTCGGTGCAGACCGGCGGCGTGCGGTTCACGAGCGAGACCGACTCGATCAACGCCTCCGTGCTCGGTCCGGATGCCGTCGCCGGCACGCCGGAGTTCGACGCGTACGTGAAGCAGCTCGTCGCCGAGATGACCACGAAGGCGGGGCAGAAGTGCACCGCGATCCGCCGGGCCGTTGTGCCCGCGGCATCCGTCGATGGGGTGATCGAGGCGGTGCGGGCGCGCATCGCCGAACGCGTCGTGATCGGCGACCCGCGGGTCGACGGCGTGACCATGGGCCCGCTCGCGTCGCTCGAGCAGCGCGACGAGGTGCTGCGCCAGGTGCGACGGCTCGCCGGTGAGGGCGGCGAGGTCGTGATCGGCTCCACCGAAGCGCCGAGCGTGCGGCTCGCCGACGGCTCGACGGGTGAAGCCTCCGACGGCGCGTTCGTCGAACCCGTCATGCTGCGGTTCGCGGATGCCGCGAGCCCCGCCCTGCACGAGGTCGAGGCGTTCGGGCCGGTGACCTCGATCGTCGGCTACGAGACCGTCGACGAGGCGGTGCGGCTCGTGGCACTCGGCGGTGGATCGCTCGTCACGAGCGTCGCGACGCACGACCCCGCGGTCGCCGTGGCGCTCGCCTCGGGCATCGCGGCCTACAACGGCCGACTGCTGCTGCTCGACCGCGACGACGCGCGCACCTCGACCGGCCACGGCTCGCCGCTGCCGAACCTCGTGCACGGTGGTCCGGGTCGTGCGGGCGGCGGCGAGGAGCTCGGCGGCATCCGCGCGGTGCTGCATCACATGCAGCGCACCGCGGTGCAGGGTTCGCCCGAGATGCTCACGGCCCTCACGGGCGTGTGGCATGCCGGCGCGACGTCGACCCCGTATGCCGACGCCGGCGAACCGCACCCGTTCCGCAAGTCGCTCGCCGAGCTGCGCATCGGCGACCAGGTCGTGTCGGGTTCGCGCACCGTGACGCTCGAGGACATCGAGACGTTCGCGCACTTCACCGGCGACACGTTCTACGCCCACATGGACGAGGCCTCGGCCGCGGCCAACCCGTTCTTCCCTGGCCGGGTCGCGCACGGGTACCTGCTCGTGTCGTGGGCGGCCGGCCTCTTCGTCGACGCCGCGCCCGGCCCGGTGCTCGCGAACTCCGGACTCGAGAACCTGCGCTTCGTGACGCCGGTCTCGCCGGGCGACTCGATTCGCGTCGAGCTCACGGCGAAGCAGATCACGCCGCGCGAGACCGACGAGTACGGCGAGGTGCGCTGGGACGCCGTGCTGCGCAACCAGCGCGACGAGCTCGTGGCCAGCTACGACGTGCTGACCCTCGTGGCGAAGGAGCTCGAGCCGGCGGCCTAGCGTCGCGCCGTGCCTGTGTCCTGCCCGTGCCAGTCGTGGGGGGCCTGCGTGCGGCGCCCGTTGCACTGCGCTCGCCGCCCACCGGACTGCGGTGCTCGTTCGGAACTCCACGATCCCGGGCGCGGCCTGGCCGCACGTTGTTCAGAATCGGTATGCCAGTTCCCCCTCAAATGGGAAACCCAGTGGTCGAGTGGCGGCGCGCACGCGAACACGGGCCCGTTCGTGTGGTGAGCGCGAGAGCGGAACATCGAGCCGAGGCGTGGATCCGACCCAGGCAGACGTGAGTCAGGGACGCGAGCAGAGGGCCGGAGCCCGAGCCGAGTCGTGCGTGGCGACCCTCAGACGCTCAGCCTCACGGGCGGGTGCCAGCCGCGCAGTGCGACTCTCAGGCTCACGGGCGGGTGCCAGCCGCGCAGTGCGACTCTCAGCCTCGCGGGCGGGTGTCAGCCGCGGAGTGCGAGCACGAACGGCAGCACCGACGTGGCACCGGCCAGTCGCAGCTCGCGCGCGGCGACGGTGAGCGACCACTTGCTGTCGGCGAGGTCGTCGACGAGCAGTACGCCGCCGCTCGGCACGTCGATCCCCGAGGCGGAGAACCGCTGCCAGACTCCCGCCAGGCGGAACGCGCTGTTGCCGCCCGGCTGCCCGCTCGGTCCGCCGTTCGCGGGTTCGAGCGCGCCGAGGTAGGGCAGTCGGCCGATGCGGGCGATGCCCTCGGCGAGCGAGCGCACCAACTCGGGGTGCGAGCGCGAGGGCATCGAGACGACGGCGACGGGACGCTCTGCCCAGCCCCAGTCGGCGAGCACGCGCACGCACGCGTCGAGCATCTGCGGGGTCACGGGTGCGTCTGGTGCACCGGCAGCGAAGACCTCGCGGAGCGTGCCGCCCCAGCCGAGATCGGTCAGGCGGGCGAGCGCCCGGCCCTCGCCGGCCTGCTCGCCGGGGGCGATGCGCCCCTTGACGGGCACGCCGAGCCGGTCGGCGCCCGTC
The DNA here is from genome assembly GCF_001421565.1 of Agromyces sp. Leaf222. NCBI lineage: Bacteria > Bacillati > Actinomycetota > Actinomycetes > Micrococcales > Microbacteriaceae > Agromyces > Agromyces sp. Leaf222. Next base: position 69,430 of record NZ_LMKQ01000002.1, read on the forward strand.
GGCCACGCCTTGCGAGGCTCGACGGGCACGCCGACGCGATCGAGGGCTCCGGATGCCGCCTCGGCGGCGCCCTCGGCGAGGTCGCCCGGGTACCAGACGCCGGCGCAGTTGTCGCAGCGGCCGCACGGCGCGGCCGTCTCGTCGTCGAGGGAACGCTGCAGGAACTCCATGCGGCAGGCGTCGGTCTGCTCGTAGTCGATCATGTGCTGCTGCTCGGCCTCGCGCTCGGCCGCGATGCGCGAGTACCGCTCGGCGTCATACGTCCACGGCTGACCCGTGGCGACCCAACCGCCCGACACGCGGCGCACCGCGCCGTCGACGTCGAGCACCTTGAGCAGGAGTTCGAGCGGCGTGCGGCGGATGTCGACCCTGGCCTCGAGGGCGGGGGTCGAGAGCGGCACGTCGGAGAGCTCGCCGATGACCCGGTGCGCACGTTCTTCGTCGGGCATCGACGCGGTGGCGAAGTAGTGCCAGATCGCGCGGTCTTCGGTGCCGGGCATGAGCAGCACGTCGGCGCTCTCGCTCGCGCGGCCCGCGCGGCCGACCTGCTGGTAGTACGCGACGGGCGACGACGGGGCGCCGAGGTGCAGCACGAACCCGAGGTCGGGCTTGTCGAAGCCCATGCCGAGCGCGCTCGTGGCGACGAGCGCCTTGACCTCGTTGCGCTTGAGCATGCCCTCGGACTCCTCGCGCTCGTCGGTGTCGGTCTGCCCGGTATAGGCGCGCACCTCGTGTCCGCGTTCGCGGAGCACCCTGGCGATGTCGGTCGCGGCCGAGACGGTGAGCGTGTAGATGATGCCGGAGCCCGGCAGGTCGTCGAGGTGGCTGAGCAGCCACGCGAGGCGGCTCGCCGAGTCGGGCAGCCGCAGCACGCCGAGGCGCAGCGACGTGCGGGCGAGCGGCCCGCGGATCGTGAGCACGCCCTCGCCCGCGTCGCCGCCGGCCGCGGTCGACCCCAGTTGCTCGGCGACATCCGCCACGACGCGGCTGTTGGCGGTGGCCGTGGTCGCGAGCACCGGCACCGAGGCCGGCATCTGCGCGATGAGGTCGCGCAGGCGACGGTAGTCGGGTCGGAAGTCGTGCCCCCAGTCGCTGATGCAGTGCGCCTCGTCGACGACGAGCATGCCCATGCGTCGCACGAGCGCGGGCAGCTGCTGCTCGCGGAACGACGGGTTGTTGAGCCGCTCGGGGGAGACGAGCAGCACGTCGACCTCGTCGGCGTCGAGTTTCGCCAGCACGTCGGCCCACTCGTGCGCGTTCGTGGAGTTGATGGCCACCGCACGCACTCCCGCGCGCTCGGCGGCCGCGATCTGGTCGCGCATGAGGGCGAGCAGCGGCGAGACGAGCACGGTGGGCCCGGCGCCCTCGCGGCGCAGCAGCAGCGTCGCGACGAAGTACACCGCCGACTTGCCCCACCCGGTGCGCTGCACGACGAGTGCCCGCCTGCGCCCCTCGACGAGCGCCCGGATCGCCTCGAACTGGCCGTCGTGGAACGTCGCATCGTCGCGCCCCACGAGTTCGCGCAGCGCGCCGAGCGCCGCCGCGTGCAGGTCTAAGAACACGGAGTCGGCAGGGGTCATGCGCCCACTCTGTCGGATGCCGCCGACAACCGCCTGTGCGGCGGCAAGCGCTGCGCGGCCGGGCGACCGATCAGGCCAGCAGGTCGGCGACGCGGTTCGACGTCGGCATGCGCAGGCCGTCGAGGGCGACCGCGACGACGTCGTCGGCCAGCCGGTCGGCGGTCTCGGTGCCGCCGGGGCGGTACCACTCGACGATCGAGTTGATCATGCCGAACGTGAGGCGCGAGACGACGCTCGCGTCGAGGTCGCTGCGGAGGGACCCCTCGCCCTGCGCTTCGGAGACGAGGGCGGTGACCCGCTTGTCGAACGCGCGCCGGCGTTCGAGCGCCCGCCGCTCCACCTCCGTGTTGCCGCGTACGCGCAGCAGCAGGGTGACCGAGGGCAGGCGGTCGACGAGCACGTGCACGGCGCCGCGCAGCACGAGGTCGAGGCGATCGGCAGCGCGCCCGCCCGCGGCATCCGCGTCCTCGAGCACGCCCTCGAGCGCGGCCAGCGCGGAGTCGAGCGCCCGGTCGAGGATCTCGTCCTTCGAGGTGAAGTGGTGATAGATCGCCGACTTCGAGAGCCCGAGCCGTTCGGCGAGCACGCCCATCGAGGTCGCGTCGTAGCCGAACTCGTTGAAGGCCGCGACGGCGACGTCGAGGATGCCCTGCTGGTCGTAGCCGGGGCGTCCACGGCGAAGTGAGGTGTTCTCTGACATCGCCCCCAGTCTCCCATCCGAACGGTCGGTCAGCGCGCAGGCCGCTCGGCGAACCAGCGGCTCAGGCGTTGCGCAGGTCGTAGACCCGCTTGTACTTGCCCTCGCTCCGGGGCAGTGCGCCGGGCTCCTCGAGCCGGACCTCGACGGTCGAGCCGATGAGCACCTTGATCTTCTTCGCGAGCACCACGGATGCCGCCTCGCACGTCTCGCGGGAGAGGTCGGGGTGCCGCTCGATGCGCACGGTCATGGCGTCCATGCGGCCGTTGCGCGTGAGCTCGAGGATGAAGTGCGGCGTGAGGTGCTCGATGCCGAGCACGATCTCCTCGATCTGCGTCGGGAACAGGTTCACGCCGCGGAGGATGATCATGTCGTCGTTGCGACCGGTGATCTTCTCGATGCGGCGCATCGCAGGGCGCGCGGTGCCCGGCAGCAGGCGCGTGAGGTCGCGCGTGCGGTAGCGGATGACCGGGAAGGCCTCCTTCGTGAGCGAGGTGAACACGAGCTCGCCCATCTCGCCGTCGGCGACCACCTCGCCGCTGTCGCCGTCGATGACCTCTGGCAGGAAGTGGTCCTCCCAGATGTGGGGGCCGTCCTTCGTCTCGAGGCACTCGTTGCCGACGCCGGGGCCCATGACCTCGCTGAGGCCGTAGATGTCGAGCGCGTCGATGCCGAGGCGCTCCTCGAGCTCGTGGCGCATCTCGTTCGTCCACGGTTCAGCCCCGAGCACGGCCACCTTGAGCGAGGTCGAGCGCGGGTCGATGCCGGCCTCGACCATGGCATCGGCGATGGTCAGCAGGTAGCTCGGCGTGCAGAGGATCGCGTCGGGCTCGAAGTCGGTGATGAGCTGCACCTGGCGCGCGGTCTGCCCGCCCGACATCGGGATGACGGTGGCGCCGAGCGCCTCGATGCCGGCATGCGCGCCGAGCCCGCCGGTGAAGAGGCCGTAGCCGTAGGCGTTGTGCACCTTCATGCCCGGGCGGATGCCGCTCGCGCGCAGCGAGCGGGCGATGAGCTGCGCCCAGCGCTCGAGGTCGCCCTTCGTGTAGCCCACGACCGTCGGCCGCCCGGTGGTGCCGCTCGACGCATGGATGCGCGCGACCTGCTCCATCGGCACGGCGAACATGCCGAACGGGTAGGTGTCGCGCAGGTCGGCCTTGGTCGTGAACGGCAGCTTCGCGACATCCGCCAGCGTCCTGATGTCGTCGGGGTGCACGCCCGCCTCGTCGAACTTGCGCGTGTAGAGCGGCACGTTCGCGTGGGCGTGGCGCACGGTCTGCTGCAGCCGCTCGAGCTGCAGCGCCTCGAGCTCGGTGCGCGTCATCCGCTCTTCGGCATCGAGGGCGTCGGATGCCGCGGGCACGAGTCCGGAGACGCTCGCACGCGCGGTCGTGGTGGTCGTGCTGGGGGAGAGGGTCGTCGTCGACACGTGGTGCTCCTGGTTCGCGGACAGGTCAGAAGGTTCGGTTGGTGGAGACGGAGCGGCCCCGGAACTCGGCGACGGGCTCACCGTGCTCGTCGACGACCGTGACGTCGTAGATGCCCGTGCGGCCCGACCGGGTGCGACGCACCGCCGTGGCGGTCAGGGTCTGGCCGGCGGCGGTGGACTTCAGGAACGTGATGTCGGCTCCGGCGGCGACCGTGACGGTCTCGTCCTCGTTGCAGGCGATCGCGAACGCGGTGTCGGCGAGGGCGAACACGAAGCCGCCGTGGGTGATGGCGAACCCGTTCGTCATGTCCTCGCGCACGAGCATGGATACGACGGCGTGGCCGGGGTCGTCGCGTTCGACGACGAGGCCGAGGGATGCCGCAGCACGGTCGCGCTGCATCATCTCGCGGTTGATCGGGGCGGCGGTCGCGGCATCCGTCATGTGAAGCTCCTCGTCGAGTTCCGGGCGCCATTGCTGCGGCGCATCTCCGACTATATACTAACTGAACGATCGGTTAGTATTATGTTCGGAGACGAACGGATGCCGCCGGCACCCGCAACCGCGAACACACAGGAGTCGACGATGACCTCACCCGCTGACCTCAGCGTGGTCGAACCCGAGCGCTCGCCCGAGCAGGCGCAGTTCGACGACCTCATCGCCGCGGACTCGCGCATCGAGCCCCGCGACTGGATGCCCGACGCGTACCGCAAGACGCTCATCCGCCAGATCAGCCAGCACGCGCACTCCGAGATCATCGGCATGCAGCCCGAGTCCAACTGGATCACGCGCGCGCCGAGCCTGAAGCGCAAGGCGATCCTCATGGCCAAGGTGCAGGACGAAGCCGGTCACGGGCTCTACCTCTACTCCGCCGCGCAGACGCTCGGCATCACGCGCGACGAGATGATGAACCAGCTCATCGAGGGCCGCGCGCGCTACTCGTCGATCTTCAACTACCCCACCCCGACGTGGGCCGACATGGGCGCGATCGGATGGCTCGTCGACGGCGCCGCGATCTGCAACCAGGTTCCGCTGTGCCGCGCGTCGTACGGCCCCTACGGTCGGGCGATGGTGCGCATCTGCAAGGAGGAGTCGTTCCACCAGCGCCAGGGCTTCGAGATCCTGCTCGAGCTCATGCAGGGCACCGACGCCCAGAAGCAGATGGCGCAGGACGCCGTGGACCGCTGGTACTGGCCCGCGCTGCAGATGTTCGGCCCGCCCGACGACCAGTCGCCGAACTCGGCGCAGTCGATGGCGTGGAACATCAAGCGCTTCTCGAACGACGACCTGCGCCAGCGCTTCGTCGGCATGCTCGTGCCGCAGGCCGAGGTCATGGGCGTCACGCTGCCCGACCCGAACCTGCGCTTCAACGAGGAGACCGGCGAGTACGACATGAGCGAGATCGACTGGACCGAGTTCGAGGAGGTGCTCGCCGGCCGCGGACCGGCCAACGCCGAGCGCATCCGCCGACGCCGCGAGGCCCACGACGAGGGCGCCTGGGTGCGCGAGGCCGCTGCCGAGTACGCCCGCAAGCAGTCCGAGCGGCAGCTCGCGGCATCCGGGGCGGTGGCGTGATGAGCACCCCCGGCGAGATGGGAACCGAGCCCTGGCCCCTGTGGGAGGTCTTCGTGCGCGCCAACCGCGGCCTGAGCCACGTGCACGTCGGCTCGCTGCACGCGCCCGACTCCGACATGGCCGTGCGCAACGCGCGCGACCTCTACACGCGCCGCAACGAGGGCGTGTCGATCTGGGTGGTGCCCGCCGATGCGATCACCACGAGCGACCCCGACGCGAAGGGCGCCTTCTTCGAGAGCCCCGCCGGCAAGAACTACCGGCACGCCGTCTACTACACGAAGAGCGAAGGGGTGAAGCACCTGTGAGCACGCCCTCCCTGCACGATGCCGGGCACGACACGGGCCACGATGCCGGCCACGACGCCCACGGCTCCGTCACCGTCGACGAGCTCGCGCTCGCCGAGGAGCTCGCCGGCGCCGGCATCCTCGGCGCCGGTCGCGTGGCATCGGCGGATGCCGCGGAGTACGCCATGCGCCTCGGCGACGACGCCCTTGTGCTCGCCCAGCAGCTCGGCATGTGGATCACGCGCGCCCCCGAACTCGAGGAGGATGTCGCCCTCGGCAACATCGGCCTCGACCTCATCGGCCACGCCCGCTCGCTGCTGCACTACGCGGGCACGGCGACCGGCCGCAGCGAGGACGATCTCGCGTACTGGCGCGGCGAGCCCGAGTTCCGCAACGCGTGGCTCTTCGAGCAGCCGAACGGCGACTTCGCGCACACGATCGCGCGCCAGCTCGTCGCGTCGCTGTACCTCTACGAGCTCTACGGCGCGCTCGAGGGCTCGACCGACGAGACGATCGCGGCCATCGCGGCGAAGTCGGTCAAGGAGGTCGACTACCACCGCGACCACGCCGTGCAATGGGTGCTGCGCCTCGCGGGCGGCACCGACGAGTCGCGCCGCCGCATGATCATGGCCGTGACCGATACCTGGCCGTACGTCGACGAGCTCTTCGCCGACGACGCGCTCGTCGAGCGGCTCGCCGCCGACGGCGTCGCCGTGCTGCCGTCGACCCTGCGCCCCGCGTTCGAGGCGGCCGTCGACGCCGTGTTCGCCGAGGCGGAGCTCGAACGCCCGACCGGCCGCACGGCGTTCATCGCCTCCGGCGGCGGACGCGAGGGCCGGCACACCGAGCACCTCGGGCCGCTCCTGGCCGAGATGCAGGTGCTCGCACGCCGGCACCCGGGTGCATCGTGGTGACCGCGCTCGCCCGGCCCGCGGCATCCGCTGGTCTCGATACGGGCGCTGTGCGCCCTACTCGACCGGCGGAGACCGTCGCCGTGCGCCCGACGCGCCCGGCCGACGCACGCGTATGGGACGTCGCGGCGACCGTGACCGACCCCGAGATCCCGGTGCTGACGATCGAGGACCTCGGGGTGCTGCGCTCGGCGGTCGTCGACGACGACGGCGTCGTGCGCGTGCAGCTCACGCCCACGTACAGCGGATGCCCCGCCCTCGACGCCATGCGCGACGACGTCGTGCTGGCGCTCACCCACGCCGGCTACGACGACGTGCACGTCGACCTCGTGCTCGCGCCCGCCTGGACCACCGACTGGATGAGCGAGACGGGCAAGGCGAAGCTGCGCCGCTACGGCATCCAAGCGCCCACCGGCCGGGCCGCCGCGCGCGACGCCGGACCGGTGCGCGTGCAGCTCGCGGTCAAGTGCCCGCGCTGCGACTCCCTGAACACCCGCGAACTCGCCCGCTTCGGCTCGACCTCGTGCAAGGCGCTCTACGAGTGCCGCGACTGCCTCGAGCCCTTCGACTACTTCAAGGTGCTCTGATGGCCGCGCGCAACCTCGGGTCGACGACGACCCGACCGACGGATGCCGCGGCCGAGGCGTTCCTCGCCTCCACCGTGGGCGGCGGCCACCTGCCGACCCGCCGCCGTGCGAGGTTCCACCGGCTCGAGGTCGCCGAGGTGCGTCCACTCACGGCCGACGCCGTCGAGGTCACGTTCGCGGTGCCGCCCGAGCTCGCCGACGAGTACGCCTACCTGCCGGGGCAGTACGTGGCCCTCCGCACCGACCTCGAGGGCCACGAGCGCCGCCGCAGCTACTCCATCTGCCGCCCGCCCGAGCGGTCCGCCGACGGGAGCGCCACGATCTCGGTCGGCATCAAGCGCGACCTCGGCGGCATCTTCTCGACGTGGGCGAACGCCGAGCTGAAGGCCGGTGACGCCCTCGACGTGATGAGTCCCCAGGGCACCTTCACGTCGACCCTCGACGCACTCGACGGCAAGCACGTCGTCGCGATCGCCGCAGGATCGGGCATCACGCCGCTGATGGCGCTCGCGCACACGGTGCTGGCCCGCTCCGCGACATCCGAGTTCGAGCTCATCTACACGAACCGGTCGACGCTCGACGTGATGTTCCTCGAGGAGCTCGCCGAACTGAAGGACCGCTACCCCTCGAGGATCGCGCTGCACCACGTGCTCTCGCGGGAGCAGCGCACCGCGCCGCTGCTCTCGGGCCGCATCGACGCCGAGAAGCTCGGCACGATGCTCGACGTGCTCATCCGCCCCGAGACGGTCGACGAGTGGTTCCTCTGCGGGCCGTTCGAGCTCGTGCAGCTCGCCCGCGACACCCTCGCCGAGCGCGGCGTGCCCACCGAGCATGTGCGGTACGAACTGTTCACGACCGACGCCGACCGCGTCGAGCCGCAGCGCGGCCGGCCCGTCGAGGTGCTGCAGGGCGAGCGCACGTTCGCGATCGAGTTCACGCTCGACGGGCAGTCCTCGACCGTCGAGAGCCCGGTCTCGGCGCACGAGTCGATCCTGAACGCGGCGCTCCGGGTTCGGCCCGACGTGCCGTTCGCCTGCGCCGGCGGCGTGTGCGGCACCTGCCGCGCCCGGCTCGTCGACGGCGACGTGACGATGACCGAGAACTACGCGCTCGAGCCCGACGAGCTCGAACGAGGGTACGTGCTCACGTGCCAGTCGCATCCGACCTCCGACCGCGTCACGGTCGACTACGACGTGTGAGCACCGGAATCGACCGACCCATCCGATCGGCCGTGAGCCGACCATCGAACGGACCATCTTCTACAGGAACGGAACGAGCATGATCGAGATCACCGTGGCCGACGGCGTCGCCGAGATCGTGCTGAACGCCCCCGAGAAGCTCAACGCACTCGACGAGCGGGGGCTCGACGAGCTCACCGCCGCCTACGCCGAGGCCGAGCGCCTCGCCGAGGCCGGCGACGTGCGCGCCCTCGTGCTGCGCGGCGAGGGCCGGGCGTTCTGCGCCGGCCGCGACATCTCGGGCGTCGACCCGCGCGACGACGACGTGCTCGGCTACCTCGGCGGCCGAGTGCAGCCGCTGCTCGAGCGCATGGCCGCGTTCCCGGCGCCCACCTTCGCGATCGCGCACGGCGCGTGCCTCGGCGTCGGGCTCGGACTGCTCGTGGCGAGCGACATCGTCTACGTCGCCGACACCGCGAAGATCGGCTCGCCGTTCGCGAACCTCGGCGCGACCCTCGACTCCGGCGGGCACGCGCTCTTCGTCGAGCGGCTCGGCGCGCACCGCACCATGGACCTCATCGTCACCGGCCGCCTCATGACGGGCGCCGAGGCGGTCGCGGCCGGGCTGTTCTCGCAGGCGTTCCCCGCCGACGAGGTGACGGATGCCACCCGCTCCGCGGCCCGCGCCGCGGCCTCCGGGGCCACGCAGGCGTTCATCGCCTCGAAGGCGCTCGTCGCGTCGCTCCGCGACGACCGGCTCGGACTCTGGGCGTCGATGGCCGACGAGAACCGCGCCCAGGCGGCGCTCTGCGACACCGACGACTACCGCGAGGGCTTCGCCGCGTTCCAGCAGAAGCGTCGGCCGGTCTTCACCGGTCGCGTCTGACCTGGCCTGCGTCGGCCGCTCGGCGGCCCGCGGCATCCGCGACTTGTGCCCGAAGGGTTGCCGGTCGGGCCGGGTGCGCGTAGATTACGCGCGCATTCCCTGCGATGAGTACTCGGCTCCGTACGGCGCGACCCGACACCGTGCGGTTCAGCGGAAGGACGTCTCGTGCCCGCTCGTCGTAGGATCCGATACGCACTGGGTGCGACCGCCGCGGCGTTCGCACTCGTCGCCACGACGTTCTTCGGGGCCGCCGGAGCGCAGGCCGCGGCGCCGCCGCCACCGTCGATCGCGGCACTGGGCGACTCGATCTCGCAGGCGTACGACGCGTGCGGATACCGTGCGTGCCCGACCTACAGCTGGTCCACGGGCAGCGTCGCCTCGGTCAACTCGCACGCGTCGCGCATCCGCGCCGCCGGCGTGCCCGCGCTCGTCGTCAGCAACAACTCGGTCGTCGCGGTGAAGGCGGCGGGCCTGCAGGCGCAGGCGCAGCTCGCGGTGACCAAGCAGGCGCAGTACGTCACGGTGCAGATCGGCGCGAACGACGCCTGCACCCCGACGGTCGCGACCATGACCCCGGTCGCCGCGTTCGAGGCGTCGGTGCTCGCCGCGCTGACGACGATCAACCAGGGCTCGCCGAACACCAAGGTGTTCGTCGCGAGCATCCCGAACCTGAAGCGCATGTGGGAGCTCAGCAAGGGCAAGGCGGGCGCGCGGCTGATCTGGGCCGCCGGTCGCATCTGCCAGTCGATGCTCGTCAAGCCGACGAGCACGGCCGCGGCCGACGTGGCGCGCCGCGACCAGGTGCAGGCGAGGGCGAACGAGTTCAATGCCGCCCTCGCCCGGGTCTGCACGCCCGCGAGGAACTGCTCGTTCGACGGCAATGCGGTCGCGAACTACGTGTTCACGGCGAGCCAGGTATCGACGCTCGACTACTTCCATCCGAGCATCGCGGGCCAGGCCAAGCTCGCCGAGATCACGTGGCCGCTCACCCCGTACGGCGCCCCCTGATCGCCTGAGCCGCCGGTGCCCCTCACCGGCGAAGGGCCCGGGTGTCTCGCGAACGCCCGGGCCGACCACCCGATCGTGCGCTGGGTCGAGCGCGTCGGTCGCGCTCCGTCAGTCGAGGTCGGATACCGCGAGGAACGCCGCGACGAACCGCGCTGCGAGGTACGCGTACCCGGAGTCGTTCAGGTGCAGGCCGTCGCCGAGGTCGAGCAGGTCGCTGTTGCGCTCCGTGATCCAGGCCCGCGGGCTCGAGGGATCGATGAACACGGCACCGGCCGACTCGCTCGCCGTGCGGATGGTGGCGAGGTGCACGAGACGGGCCGTGCCCTGGGCGATCGGCTCGGCCGGTCCGAACACGACGACGACGGCGTCGGGCCATTGCGTGCGGGCCGCCCGCACGGCCTGCTGCACCGCCGTGTACTCCGCTTCGGCAGTGGCCTCCAGGTCGTTGAGCCCGCCCTGCAGCACGATCAGGTCGTAGTCCGACCCGGTGCGCGCCTCGGCCAGCAGCCGTTGCCGGAATCCGACGTCCGTGGATCCGTCGGTCGCCGTCGTCTTCGTGAAGCCGGTGCCTCCGACACCGTCGATCGTGGCGCGCCACCCGAGGGAGCTCGCGGCGATGGTCGCCCAGTTCGCCGATGCGGAGGTGGCTCCGTAGCCCTCCGTGAACGAGTCGCCGACGATGAGCGCACGGGCGTTCGCCGGCAGGTCGGCCACGGAGGGGGCGGTCACGGCAGGCGTCGGGATCGGGGTCGGCGTGGGGGAGGGCATGGGGGAGGGCGACCCGCTCGACGGCGACGCCGAGTGCGTTCCGCCCGGTGCGCCCGACAGGGGCAGCGTCGCGCCGAGCGCGATGGGTGCCGCGACGATCGCCGCGCAACCGGCCGCGCCGATGAGGACGAGCACGGTCGTTCGCGCTCGTAACCGCGCTGACCCCCCTCGGACCATGCAGTGAGCATAACCGCGCATTCCTTCGGATAGCATGCAGGTTGCGTTCGCTGACCCCCACGGGCGCCCACCATCCACCTGGTACCCCCGAGAAGGTGACTCATGCCTGCTGCCCGGAGCCGTCTGCGGTCGCTCGACGGCTTGCGCGGACTCGCAGCGCTGATCGTGCTCGTGCACCACTCGCTGCTGGTCGTCCCCGGCCTCGCCGCCCCGTACTTCGGCCAGCCCGCCGAGCCCGGCGTGACCTGGCTCCTCGTGCACACCCCGCTGCACCTGCTGTGGGGCGGCACCGAGGCCGTGTACCTCTTCTTCATCCTGTCGGGCCTCGTGCTGTCGCTGGCCGCGCGGTCGTCGTCGTTCTCGTGGGGCTCGTACTTCCCGTCGCGCATCGTGCGCCTCTACGTGCCGGTCGTCGCCGCGGTCGTCCTGGCGGCCGTCGTGATCGCGTTGCTCCCCCGCAGCGGGCCGACCGAGAGCATCTGGCTCGCCGGGCGAGGCGACGCGTACCCGCTTCGCTCGATGTTCGCCGACATGCTGCTCATCGGCGGCCCGAGCGGCATCGTCAGCCCGCTGTGGTCGCTGGAGTGGGAGGTGCTGTTCTCGCTCCTGCTCCCCGTCTACCTCTACGCCGGTCGGCGCATGCCCGCGTGGCTGCAGGCCGTCGCGGCGATCGCGCTCTCCACGCTGGGTGCGCTCGTGAGCCTCCCGGCGCTCATGTACCTCCCGATGTTCGCGCTGGGTGTCGCCCTCGCCTCCGGGTGGGAGCGCATCGCCGAGATCCTGGGTCGCATGCCACGTCGGGTCGCGATCCCGGTGTGGACCGTCACGGTGACGGGCGCGCTCCTGCTCACGAACTCCTACTGGATGCTCCTGCCGTTCACGAGCGCCGGCATCGCGCGTGCGGTGACCATGCCGCTCATCCTCGCGGGCGTCGCGATCCTGATCGTCGCCGCGGTGCACGCGGGGCTCCCGAACCGCATCCTGTCGTCGCGACCGCTGCTGTTCCTCGGCACGATCTCGTTCAGCCTGTACCTCGTGCACGAGCCGCTCGTGATCGCGATCGGCCACCTCGTTCCGCGCCCGTTCCTGACGGTGCTCATCGCGGTTCCGGTGTCGCTCGTCGTCGCCGTGGTGTTCTATCGGGTGGTCGAACGTCCGGCGCACATCCTGGCGAAGCGCGTGCGCGATCACGCCGCTCGCGAGGTCGTGCTCGCGGCCTGACCGGCGCCGGTACACGCCCGATCGCGAGGGTGCCTTAGGCCGCCTCGCACGTGCCTTAGGCCGCCTCGCACGAATAGGGCGGATGCCCGATACCCCGTGGGCACCTCAGCGACGAATGTCGACTCCAGACGAACAAGGAGTCGACATGATGATCTCGGAACACAGCCACCTCCACCTCCTGCGCGCCGAGGAAGAGCGGATCACGCGGGAGCTCGAGCGTCGACGTGAGCAGTTCGAACGCTCGCTCGAGGACGCAGCGGCGGCGGAGCCCGTGCGCGACGGCGGGCGTTCGGCCGGCCACTCCTGGTGGGCCGGCCTCCTGCACCCGCGCGCTCGGCACGACGGCGCCGCCGCGCACGGCCACGCCCACGCCGCCTGACGGAAGGTTCGACCGGCGGGCGGCAGGGTGGCGCCGGCCGGTGGCCTTCCGGCCGCGCCGCCGCTGCGCTTGACCGGCGCCCGCCGGTCGGACACGCTGAGGGCATGAGCGAAACGACGCGTGGCTCCGTGCGCGGGGCGGCCTTCTGGATCTGTTACGCGATCACGCTGATCAGCGCCCTCACGAGCGTCACGTTCGCGATCATCGCCGTGGTCGACGCCGGGCTCGATGCGACCGACGCCCTCTACGCGGCATCCCGCAGCATCGCCCTCGTCGTGCTCGCCCTGGTCGCACCGCTGTTCCGGTCGGATGCCGCGCTGCTCGCGGTCGCCGTGGCCATGACCATCGTGCAGGGCATCGACGCCTTCATCGGGGCCCTGCAGGGTGACGTCGGCAAGACCATCGGGCCCGTCGTGCTCTGCCTCGCCACGATCGTCGCCGCCACCTTCCTCGCGCGGAGCGACCGCACGCGCGACCGCGACTGACCATGCCGCACCAGTACGCGCTGCACACCGACGTCGAAGCCCGCTGCCTCTGCTGCGAGAGCATGCAGCACTTCGTGTTCGCCTCGCCCACCGACCACGTCGTCTGCGAGCACTGCCGTCGGCACCTCGGCGACGAGAAGGCCGAGCGGCGCGACCGCGAGCATGTCGCACTGTGGCGGGGCATCGTCGCGGCTCGGGATGTCGCGGCCGCCGACGCGGCCACGACCGCCGAGACCGCGGCGGGTGAAGCCGCGCGAACGATCGCCGGGCTGACCGCCGAACGCGACCAGCTGCGTGCGGGCGCGATCGACGCAACCGGCGAGACCGGAGCCGCGCTGCGCCGCGACCTCGAGGGCGAGCTCGTGCGCCGCGCCGAACGTGCGACCGAGCTGACGAATCGGCGGCTCGACCGCGGCATGCTCGCGCTGTGGCGCCTGCAGGCGTACCACCACCCCGACCCGCGCAAGCCAGGCGCCTGCACCTGCGGCAAGCCGCTGCCGACATGCCCCGAGAGCCGAGTGCTCGAGGGCGTGCGCCAGGAGATGCGCGACTGGGAGGCCCGCAACCTCGCGCTGCTGCGCGACGGCAAGCGGCACGGACTCCCGCCGGAGCACCCCGAGGTCGCCGCTGCCGGCGGCGGGAGCGGTGGGGATGATGGCCGTACCGGTGGTGCTGCTGGTGGCGCCGCACGTGGCAGCGCCGCTCCGAACCGGGGCTCCGGCCCGCGCCGGCCGGGTGTCGGCGGTCGCTGACAGACTGGGCGTATGGCCTCCCCGATCGGCACCCCCGGCGGCACGCCCGAGCGCCCGGCGATCTTCTTCGCCGATGCCGCCGAGTTCCGCGCATGGCTCGAGGCGAACCACGAGACCGCGCCCGAGCTGTGGATGGGCCTCTACAAGAAGCACGTCGACGAAGCCGGGCTCACCTGGGCCGAGGCCGTGCCGGAGGCGCTCTGCTTCGGGTGGATCGACTCGGTTTCGCAGCGCATCGACGACGACGCCCGGCGCCAGCGCTGGAGTCCGCGCAAGCCCACGAGCATCTGGTCGGCGGTGAACCTCGCCCACGTCGAGCGGCTCACCGCCGAGGGCCGCATGCGCCCGGCCGGGCAGGCCGCCTACGAGCGGCGGCGGGCAGAGCGAACGGCCGTCTACTCGCACGAGGCGGGCGACGTGCAGTTGCCGCCCGAAGCCGAGGCCAGGCTCGAGGCCGACGCCGCGGCATCCGCCTTCTGGGCCCTGGCGACCGGCTCGTATCGGCGTATGGCGATTCACTGGGTGCTCACCGCGAAGCAGGAGGCCACGCGCGAGCGCCGTCTCGTGCAGCTCATCGACGACTGCGCCGCCGGGCGTCTCGTGCCCCCGCAGCGCTTCGGCACCACGCCGAAGTGGGTCGAGCGTGCGGCCGAGGCGGCGCGCAGAGCCGCCGATGGTGCGGCGGGCGGCGGTGCAGCGGGCGATGGTTCCGACAGCGGCGGCGGTTCCGACAGCGGCGACGAGCGCTGACCCTCAGCGCAGACGAGCGCTGAGCCTCAGCGCGAACCCTCCTGGTCGTGCGCGGCGATGTCGCGGTCGAGCTCGTCCTCGATGAGCAGGTCGCGGCGCACGTGGTCGCTGCGGTAGGCCGCGCGCCCGAGCATGTGCGCCGTCATCGGCTGCGTCAGCAGCTGGAACGTCATGATGAGCACGACGGTCGTCAGCACGCCCCAGGTGGGCACCTGCACGACGATCGCGACGAGCACCGCGGCGAGCCCGAGCACCTGCGGCTTGGTCGCCGCGTGCAGGCGGGTGAGCACGTCGGGGAACCGCACGATGCCGATGCCGGCGGCCATCGACAGGAACCCGCTCACCACGATGAGCAGGCCGACGGCGATCTCGGCGGCGCTCACGAGGCATCCTGCTTTCCCATGTAGCGCGCGATCGAGATCGACCCGACCACTGCGAACATCGCCAGCACGAGCAGGACGACGAGCGTGTCGGTGTGCCGGTTCACGGCCATCTCGGCGCCGAGCGCGCAGATCGCGATCGCGAGCAGCACGTCGGTCGCGAGCGCTCGATCGAGGATCGACGGGCCGCGGATGATGCGGATGACGGCGGCGATCGCGCCGATGCCGAACATGATGCCCGCGGCGATGCTCGCGAGCGTGAGGAAGCTCATCTCTCCTCCTTCGAACGGATGTCGCGGGGCAGCCCCTCGCGGCGCTGCCGGCGCCGTTCGCGCCTGGCCTCTCGCACCGACGCGGCCTGGGCGTGCGTGCCGATGGCGAGCACGATGCGCTCCTCGGTGCCGAGCACGTCGCGGTGGGTGCGTTCGAGGTCGGCTTCGGTGCGCGTGCCGAGGGCGTGCAGGTAGAGCAGCCCGCGCTCACGGTCGATGTCGACCACGACCGTGCCGGGCACGACCGAGATCGCCTCGGCCGTGAGGGTCGTCACGAGGTCGGACCGCGTGAGCAGTTGCACGGCGATGATCGAGTTCATCGGCTTCCACCACGGGTTGATCGAGAACCACGCGACCTGCAGCGAGGCGACGACGACGTCGAACATCATGCGGAGGCCGAGCAGCAGGCCCCGCCACGGGTTGAAGCGGCCGCTGAGCAGCACGGGCGGCAGGTAGAGGGTGCGCGTCACCAGGACGGCGAGCAGGATGCCCGAGACGACCGTGAGCAGGTCGATGTGATCCCAGAGAAAGCACCAGAGGGCCACGAGCGCGACGAGCAGCGGCAGCTGCCGCCAGACGCTCCACCACCGGTTGACGGTGGGCACCGAGTCGGTCGACGGGCCGGTCGTCATCGCACACCCCCGGGGAAGACGAGCGAGACGTAGACCGACGGGTCGATGAGGTTCTCTGCCGCACGGTCGGCGAATCCGAACAGCGGGCCGGCGAACACGGTGAGCAGCACCGTGACGACCACGAGCACGGTCGTCGCCGCGACCATGAGCTTGGGCGTGGTCTTCGTCTCGGTGACCGTGGCGCCCTCGGGAGCCTCCTGCACGGATCCGAGCAGCACCGACTCGTAGCCGTCGAGCTCCTCGCGCCGGCGCCAGAACGCCATGTTCCAGAACCTCGTGAGGGCGTAGAGCGTGATGAGCGAGGTGATCGCGCCCGCCGCGACGACGGTCCAGACGAGCCAGGCCGTCGCCGGGTCGGCCGCGGCCTGCTCGCCGCCGGCGAGGAAGAGCCCGGTCTTGCCGAGGAAGCCCGAGAACGGCGGGATGCCGCCGAGGTTCAGCGCGGGGATGAAGAACAGGATCGCGAGGAACGGCGAGGCCTTCAGCAGCCCGGCGAGCCGGTTGATCGAGGTCGCCCCGCCGAACCGCTCGATGAGCCCGGTCGTCAGGAACAGCGTCGTCTGCACCGTGATGTGGTGCACGACGTAGTAGATCGTCGCGGCCATGCCGAGCTGGGTGCCGAGCGCGATGCCGAAGATCATGTAGCCGATGTGGCTGACGAGCGTGAACGAGAGCAGTCGTTTGATGTCGGCCTGGGTGAGCGCACCGAGGATGCCGATGACCATCGTCAGCCCGCCCACGACCATGAGCAGCAACGAGAGGTCCTGCTCGGAGAAGATCACGGTCTCGGTGCGGATGATCGCGTAGACGCCGACCTTCGTGAGCAGGCCGGCGAACACGGCCGTGACCGGCGCAGGCGCCGTCGGGTACGAGTCGGGCAGCCAGAACGAGAGCGGGAATACGGCGGCCTTGATGCCGAACGCGATGAGCAGCAGCAGGTGCAGGATCAGCTGCACCTGGTCTGGCAGCGCGCCGATGCGCACCGACAGCTGCGCGATGTTCGCGGTGCCGGTCGCACCGTAGATGAGCGCGATCGCGCTGAGGAAGAAGAGCGACGAGACGAGGCTCACGATGATGTACGTGACGCCGGCGCGGATGCGCTCGCCCGTGCCGCCGAGCGTCAGCAGCACGTAGCTCGCCGACAGCAGGATCTCGAACCCGACGTAGAGGTTGAACAGGTCGCCGGCGATGAACGCGTTGAACACGCCGGCCGACAGGATCAGGTAGCTCGGGTGGAAGATCGACACCGGCGTCTCCCGGTGCCGGTCGGCGACGCCCTGCCCGACGGCGTACACGAGCACCACGAGCAGCACGATGGCCGACACGAGCAGCATGATCGCCGAGAGCCGGTCGACGACGAGCACGATGCCGAACGGCGCCGGCCAGCCTCCGACGGTCACGGCGATCGGCTCGCCGGCATCGACGACCGCGAGCAGCACCGACGCGATCACGACGACGCCCGCGAGCACCGCGGTGCTGACGAGCATCTGCGCACGCCGGTGGCGTCCGAGGATCAGGGCGGATGCCGCGCCGAGGAGGGGCAGCAGCACCACGAGGGGCACGAGCGCGGCGGTCATCGGTCGCCCTCCCCTTCGGTGCGGTCGCGGTCACGGTCTGCGGGGGCCTGCTCGGCCCGGTCGCGGGCGGCGGCCTCGAACTCGAGGTCCTCGTCTGGCTCCTCGTCGCTCGCCTCGATGAGCTCCTGGATCGCGGCGTCGTCTGCGGCGGAGATGCGGATGAGGTCGGCCGCCTCTTCGGCGTCGTGCAGGTCTTCCTCCTCGTCGTCGATGAGATCGCCCTTGGCGCCGAGCTGAGCGAGCCACCAGGAGCGGTAGATGAGGGCGAGCATGAACGCCGTGATGCCGAGGTTGATGACGATCGCGGTGAGCACGAACGCCTGCGGCAGCGGGTCGGAGATCTCGCCGGCATCGACGCCCTCGCCGAGGATCGGCGCGAGCCCGGGCGCCCCGCTCATCAGGTAGATGAGCACGTTGACGGCGTTGCCGACGAGCAGGAACCCGATGAGCACCCGCGTCAGGCTGCGCTCGAGCATGATCGAGATGCCCGCGCCGAACATGACGGCCATGAGCACCACGAGGGTCAGGGAGCCGGTCATGCGCGCGCCCCCTCGGTCGGAGCGGGCTCGGGGTCGTCGACGTCGTCGTCGGCGTGCTCCTGCTGCCGGTCGACCTCGCCGCCGAGCGAGCGGAGGATGTCGAGCACGAGGCCGACGACCACGAGGTACACGCCGATGTCGAACAGCGTCGACGTGCCGATCGAGATCGTGCCGAGCACCGGCACCTCGGTCTCGAACCAGGCCGACTCGAGCGGGATGCCGCTGAAGAACAGCGACGCCGTGGCCGTTCCGGCGGCGAGCAGCAGGCCCGTGCCGAGCAGGCGCCCGGCGTCGACGGGCGCGGCCTCGCCGAGCTCGTAGCGGCCGCCGGCGAGGTAGCGCGCCACGAGCGCGAGCCCGGCGAGCAATCCGCCCGCGAACCCGCCGCCCGGGGCGTTGTGCCCGACGAAGAGCAGGAACACCGAGACGACGATCGCCGGGTGGAAGAGCAGGCGCACGAGCACCTCGATGAGGATCGAGCGGTTGCGCGGCGAGATCGTGCGGCCCGCGAGCAGCCACGTCTGGCGCGTCGACGCGGCCTCGCCCGCGGCATCCGTCTCGCCCGAGGTGTTCGCCAGGCTCGTGCGGGGCGCCCGGATGCTCGACGCCGGCTCGGGCAGCGGACGCATGCGGTCGCGGCGGTCGAGGCCGAGGTCGACGTCGTCGAGGCGGGGCGCGCCGCCCGTGCGGCCCGAGACGAAGATGAGGCTCGCGACGCCCGTGGCGACGGCGACGAGCACCGAGATCTCGCCGAGCGTGTCCCAGGCGCGGATGTCGACGAGCATCACGTTCACGATGTTCTTGCCGTGCGCCTCGAGGGCGAGCGCCGGAAGGCCGCCGGCGATGGTCGGCTCGATGCGGGCGCCGAGGGCGACGAGCCCGATCACGCCCATGACGAGACCCGCCAGGCCGCCGATGATGCCGCGGGCGAGCTTGTGCACCGGAGGATTGCGCTGGGCGATCTGCTTGGGCAGCCGCCGCAGCACGAGCACGAAGACGACGATCACGATGGTCTCGACGAGCGCCTGCGTGAGGGCGAGGTCGGGTGCGCCCGACATGCCGAACAGGAGTACGAGTCCGTAGCCGGTGACGCTCACGAGCAGCACCGCGGCCATGCGCTGTCGCACGATGACGGCCGCGATCGCCGCCACGCACATCACGAACGCGATGAACGGCTGCGACGTGAAGTCCCAGAGGCGGATGTCGGCGGGCCACGCCGAGTTGAGGATCGTCGCCGTGCCGAGCCCGCCGATGAACACCGCGACGATGATCGTGAGGTAGCCGGGCAGGCCGCGGGCCTGGATGGCGGTCGTGACGGCTGCCGCCGTGCGGTCGACGGCCGACACGATGCCGAGGTACCCGCGGCTCGAGTCGACCATCGGCACGACGGCCGCCTGCAGGCGCGCGACCTCGCGCCTGGCCCACACCAGCAGCGCGCCGACGGCGAAGATGCCGAGTGAGATGAACAGGGCGGGCTCGAACCCGTGCCAGAGCGCGAGATGCATGTCGTGGGGACCCGGCAGCTCATCGGCGTAGGCCGCGAGCAGCGGTTCGATGAACGAGATCGCGAACGCCGCGACGAGGCTCGCGACGGCCAGCGTCGCCGGGGCGATCGCGATCGCCGCACCCGGTGCGTGCAACGGCGTCGGCGCGACGTCGGGCTTCGTCGAGAAGGCCCCCCAGAGGAAGCGCGAGGTGTACGCGAACGTGAGCACCGATCCGGCGACCGAGCCGATCAGGGCGATCCACGCCCAGATCGCGATCGCCCCGCCCTCGGCGGTGGCGTCGAGGAACGCCGTCAGCACGCCCTCCTTCGCCACGAACCCGAGCAGGGGCGGGATGCCCGCCATCGACGCGGCTGCGAGGCCCGCGATCACGGTGATCACGGGCATGCGTCGCCCGAGCCCCGAGAGCTTGCGCCAGTCGCGGGTGCCGGCGGCATGGTCGACGATGCCGACCGTGAGGAACAGGGTCGCCTTGAACATGGCGTGCGCGAGGAGCAGCGCGATGCCCGCGAGCGCCGCGTCGCGCGTGCCGAACCCGGTGACGAGCACGAGGAACCCGAGCTGGCTCACGGTGCCGTAGGCGAGCAGCAGCTTCAGGTCGTACTGGCGGAGGGCGCGCCATCCGCCGACGAGCATGGTGAAGACGCCGAGTGCGATGACGATCGGATGCCACACCGAGAGGTCGGCGTACCCGGGGGCGAGGCGCGCGACCAGGTAGACGCCGGCCTTGACCATCGCCGCCGCGTGCAGGTACGCGCTCACCGGGGTCGGGGCGGCCATCGCGGCCGGGAGCCAGAAGTGGAACGGCACGAGTGCGCTCTTGGAGATCGCGCCGACGAGCACGAGGGCGATGCCCCACTCGGCCGCGGCGCCCGTGACGGGGTTCGCGATGAGCTCGGAGAGCGAGGTCGTGCCTCCGGCGACGGCGAGCAGCACGAGGCCGACGAGCATCGCGAGCCCGCCGAACGTCGTGACCGTGAGCGCCTGCAGTGCGGCACCGCGGCTCTCCTTGCGGCCCGTGTAGTGGCCGATGAGGAGGTACGAGAGCACGCTCGTGGCCTCCCAGAACGTGAAGAGCACGAACACGTCGTCTGAGGTGACGAGGCCGAGCATCACGCCGGCGAACGCGAGCAGCAGCGAGGCGAAGCGGCCGAGCGCCGGCTCGTCGTCGGCGAAGTACCACGTGCAGTAGAGCAGCACCAGCGCGCCGATGCCGGTGACGACGAGCGAGAGGATCAGCGCGAGCGCGTCCATGCGGAAGCTCAGGGCGATGTCGAGCTCGGGGATCCACGGGACCGACTCGACGACGGGCGTGCCGGCGATCACGCCGGGCAGCCACGTCAGCAGCACGACGAAGGTCGCGGCGGGCACCAGGGCGATGACGGCGAAGACCCGGCGACCGAGGCGTCTCGTGAGCCACGGCGTGAGCACCGAGACGGCGGCGAAGATCGCGAGGCTGGTGATCATCCACCCTCCTCACGCTTCAGTTTCAGTCACAGTCCGTTCGGACAGTTTACCGGGGGCTCCGGCGCCGCCGGTCCGCCGCGTCGAAAGACATGGCCCGCGAGGGATGCCGCGGGCGGCCGGATGGCGCAGGATGGACGGATGCCGATCCTCATCACCGCCGACGAACTCGCCTCACGCCTGGCCGTCGGTCGTGCCGTCGCCCCGTCCGCCGCCGCCGACGGCCGAACGGTGGTGCTCGACGTGCGGTGGACGCTCGCGACGCCCGACGGCACGGAGGCATACCTGGCCGGGCATATCCCCGGTGCCGTGTACGTCGACCTCGACGCCGAACTCGCCGACCACGACGTCGTCGGCGCCGGCCGGCATCCGCTGCCCTCCGAGGCGGCGCTCACCGCGGCGATGCGGCGATGGGGCCTGCGCGACGGCGACACGGTGGTCGTCGTCGACGACCTCGGCAACCAGTCCGCCGCCAGGGCCTGGTGGTTGCTGCGGTACGCCGGGTTCGGTGACGTGCGCCTGCTCGACGGCGCGCTCGCCGCGTGGCGGGCCGCGGGGCATCCGCTCGAGACCGGCGACGTCGTGCCTGAGCCCGGTGACGCGACCGCGCGATACGGCGGCATGCCCGTGCTCGACATCGACGCCGCCGCGGCGCTGCCCGGGCACGGGGTGCTGATCGACGTGCGCGCAGCCGAGCGCTATCGCGGCGAGATCGAGCCCGTCGACCCGCGCGCCGGCCACATCCCGGGCGCGCGTTCGGCCCCCACCGCGACCACGCTCGACGCCGACGGGCGGTTCCTCCCGGCCGAGGTTCTGCGTGCGCGCTTCGCCGACCTCGGCGTCGAGCCCGGCGTCGAGGTGGCGACGTACTGCGGATCGGGCGTCACGGGTGCGCACGCCGTCGCCGCGCTCGCGATCGCGGGCATCGACGCGTCGCTGTTCCCCGGATCGTGGAGCCAGTGGTCGAACGACGCCTCCCGGCCCGCCGCGACCGGCGGCGAGCCGGGCTAGGCGAGCCGGGCTCGGCGAGCCGGGCTCGGCGAGCCGGGCTCGGCGAGCCGGGCCAGAGTGGACGGGCCAGAGTGGACGGGCCAGAGTGGACGAGCCGGGGGGACGAGCCGGGGGGACGAGCCGGGGCTGGTGCCCGGCCGGCCCGCTGCGCGATCAGGCCGGGCGGTGCCCGACGCCGATCAGGGTCGAGACGTCGACGCGCGTGATGTCGCGCTCGGCGAGCAGCTCGTGGAACCTCGTCGCCACGGCCTCGCGCGTCTCGTCGTCGAGGTCGGCGATCAACCTGGCCCGCGACATGCCGACCACGAGCCGCCACGAGAGGTCGTGGTCGAGATCGAGGTGCCGCGGCACGAGCTCGGCGCGCGTGTGCTCGAGTCCCAGGCGCCCCAGCCACTGGGCCAGTGCGCCCGGCGTCTCGGGCAGATCGGGCCGTGACCGGTCACGGTACGCGGCGACCGCCTCGGCCCCGGCCTCGCCGCCCTCGGCCTCGACCGCATCGCAGAGCGCCTTCGTGAACTCGCGGAACGCGGGCGGCGCCCACAACGTCACGGCGAACCGACCGCCGGGCTTCGCGCGCTCGATCAGGCGCTCGGCACCGGCGTCGACGTCGCCGAGGAAGAACACGCCGAGCACGCACTGCACGAGGTCGTACCCCGTCGGCTCCCACTCGAGCACGTCGGCCGCGTGCAGCCGCAGCTGCGGCAGCGGGGCGGACTCGCGCTCCGCGCGTTCGCGGGCGAGTTCGATCATCGTCTCCGACAGGTCGACCGCATCGACCACGCCCGACGGCCCGACGAGCTCGGCGGTCGGCAGGGCCGATGCGCCGTCTCCGCAGCAGGCGTCGAGCACGAGCTCGCCGAACTGCGGCGCCGAGCGCAGCACGGTCGCCATCGAGACCGGATCCCACACCACCGAATCCAGATCCGCGAACGCCGAGGCATGCTCGACGAAATGCCGGACGGTACCCCGAACGTCAGACTGTTCCCCCATGGCCCCATTCTGGCGGGGATCGCGCCCGGATATCCGGAATTCAGGCAATCGAAAGCCCGAACGTGCAGACTGGAACCTTCCTGACGTTTCGATCGAATCGAGAAGACCCCCTCATGAATCGTGCCCTGCGCCGCATCGCGCCCGTCGCGCTCGCCACTGCGGCTGCCGCCCTGCTCCTCGCCGGCTGCGCGGGCGGCGGTGAATCCGAAGCCACGAAGACGCCCGCCGCCGCCGACTGCATGGACCTCTCCGCAGGCGAGCTGAGCGACGGCGTCAAGGTCGAGGGCGACTTCGGCGGCGTGCCGAAGGTCACCTTCGACACGCCCCTCGAAGCCGAGGAGCTCCAGCGCACCATCGTCACCGAGGGCGACGGCGAGGTCACCGCGACCGGTGACAGCGTCAACGCCGTCGTCAGCGCGTTCGCCGGGTCCTCCGGCACCCAGCTCTTCTCCCAGCCCGCCACGATCACCGCGGGCGGCGAAGGCGTCTACGAGGCCTTCCTCGCGGGCATCGACTGCGTGCCCACCGGCACCCGCACGGTCACCGTCGCCCCCGCCTCCGCGCTCTACGACGGCGAGGGCAACGAGCAGGTCGGCCTCGCCAAGGGCGAGAGCGTCGTCATCGTGGTCGACGTCAAGGAGCCGCTGAAGGCGAAGGAGTGGACCGAAGACGTGCCAGAGGTGAAGTTCGGCGCCGAGGGCGAGGCCCCCACCGTCACGCTCCCCGACACCGCACCGCCCGCCGACTACCAGATCAAGGTGCTCGAAGAGGGCGACGGGGCCGAGGTCGCGACCGGCGACACCGTCACGCTCAACTACCAGGGCACCAGCTGGGACACCGGCGAGGTCTTCGACCAGAGCTACGGCGGCGACCCCGCCCAGTTCTCGACCGACCAGGTGATCCAGGGCTTCGGCGCCGCGCTCGTCGGCCAGAAGGTCGGCACCAAGC
Source organism: Agromyces sp. Leaf222 (assembly GCF_001421565.1). Taxonomy (NCBI): domain Bacteria; kingdom Bacillati; phylum Actinomycetota; class Actinomycetes; order Micrococcales; family Microbacteriaceae; genus Agromyces; species Agromyces sp. Leaf222. The sequence goes on from NZ_LMKQ01000002.1 coordinate 93,413, forward strand.
TCATCGTCTCGATCCCGCCGGAGTACGCCTACGGCACCGACAAGGAGGCCGCGGAGCTCGGCGGCCAGACCCTCGTGTTCCTCGTCGAGATCCTCGACACGACGCCGGCCGCATAGCCGACGCACGAACGACGAACGGGCCGCAGCGAGTGATCGCTGCGGCCCGTTCCGCGTCTCCGGCCGGCTCCATGCGGACGCAGGCGAACGCGCGCTGGTCAGGCTGGAATCCGTGCACCTGTCCTGATCTGCGCGCGACGTCCTGATCCGCGTGCGATGCCCCGCGGCGCCGGCCGAGGCCGCGAGCGGGACCGGCGGGCGGATGTCTCGGGCGTCAGGCCGCAGAGGCCGGCGTCGTCGCGGCATCCGCCGGCGCACCGGCATCCGTCGCCCTGATGCGCCGCACCGGGCGCTGCAGGCCGCGCGCGACGCCCGTGCGCTCGAGGCGGCCGGCGATGAGCAGGCCGAGCCAGACGCCCGCGAGGTTCGAGAGCACCGAGAGCACGGGGTACGCGATCTGCGCCCACAGCGGGAACCGGTCGACGCCGAGGAACGGCATCGAGTAGAGCGCGTACGGGAGCGCGAACGCGGCGGCGCCGACGTAGAAGATCCACGGGCGGAACGAGCGGTAGAGCCCGATCGCGAGGGGGATCTCGACCATCGCGCCGATCATGAGGCAGGTGAGGATCGCCGACGGACCCTGCGGCGTGAGCACCGCGTTGATGAGGCCCGCGATGAGCGAGGTGAGCAGGCCGACGCCGGGCTGGCGCAGCAGCGCGAGGGCGATCACGAACGGGATGCTCCAGACGCCGGCGAACGCGGCGTAGAGCAGCGGCACGGCGGGTGCGAGCGTCGTCGAGAGCACGAACGCGGGGATGAGCACGAGGCCCGCGGCGGCGCCGATCGCGGCGCAGGTGAGCAGCAGGCGGGTGGGGGTCTTCATACGCACGGCTCAGGCTCCGATCAGCTGGGAGGTCTCGACCGCGGGTGCGCCCTTCGGCAGCCGCCAGTATCCGCAGAAGCTCACGTCGCCCTTGGCCCAGCCGCGCTCGTTCACGAGCAGACGACGGATGCCGGTGGCCAGCCCCGATTCGCCGACCGCGTAGGCATGGGTGACGACGTCGCCGGGCAGTTCGAGGCCGGCGACGGCCGAGTACGCCGCTGCGCCGGGCCGCTCGTCGTGGTCGCGCACGATCCAGTGCACGGCGACGTCGGCCGGGGTCGGGAACTTCTGCGCGTCTTCGGCGTGCGGCACCTCGACGATCGCGACGCCGCGTGCGTCGGCCGGGAGCGAGGCGCAGATGCCCGCGATCGCCGGGACGCCCGTCTCGTCGGCGACGAGGAGGAACCAGGCGGCCGTGTCGGGTGCGTCGAAGCCGTAGCCCTCGTCGAGGATGCCCACCCGGTCGCCGACCCGGCAGGTGCTCGCCCACGAGGCCGCGACGCCCTCGAGCCCGCCCGTCTCGGGGTTCTCGTGCAGCACGAAGTCGATGTCGAGTTCGGCGCCGCGGTCGGCGGTGGCGGGGCGGTACTCGCGCACGGTGTAGTTGCGCATGGTCGGCCGCACGGCCTTCGGCGTGCGCAGCAGCTGCGCGTAGCCGAGGTAGCCGTCGCGGTCGGGCAGGCGCACCTCGTCGGCGCCCTCTGGCGGAAGGAACAGGCGGAACCACTGGTCGTAGCCGCGCGGCGTGAAGCGGTCGATCTCGGCCCCGCCGACGGTGATGCGCGTGAACGACGGGCTCACGCGCCTGGTGGCGAGCACCTCGAGCTCGATCGGGGCGGTGCGCTCGGTCTTCACCTGGCGGCTATGCGTCTTGGACATCGGGGATCCTTCCGGATGGGGGAGTCTGGGTGCCTGGGGTCGCGCGGGCGGCCCGCCACTCGGTGCCGGTCACAGCCCGACCTCGGTGCGGTCGGAGGTGACGCCGCCGAGCCCGGCCTGCAGTGCCCACCAGTAGATGGCGACCGAGACCGCCCAGAACGCGATGACGAACACGGTGTCGCGCACGCGCCACCGGCTGATCGTGCGCTCGGTGCGGGTCGGGTGGGCGCCGAAGGCCCGCGCGTCCATCGCGAGGGCGACGCGCTCGGCATGGCGGATCGCGCTCGCGAGCAGCGGGATGGCCGTGCCGATCGTGCGGCGGACGGCCGCGATCGGCCCGCGACCGGCATCCGTTCCGCGCACGCGATGCGCGGCCCGGATCACCTCGAGCTCGTGCCCGAAGCGCGGCACGAACCGCAGCGCGGCGAGGGCGGTGTAGCCGATGCGGTAGGGCACGCGCAGGTTCTGCACGAGCGCGCGCACGAGCTCGGGGCCGCTCGTCGTGAGGCCCGCGATGAGCGAGAGCATGAGCAGCGCGGCGATGCGCAGGGCGGTGGCGAGCCCCGTGAGGTAGGCGGCGAGCGTGAACTGCCAGTCGCCGATCTCGAAGATGACGACGGATGCCGCCGCGCCGCCGCCCGAGATGCGCTCGGGGTCGACCCAGAGCCCGAAGCTGAGCCCGAGCACCGCGATCGCGACGGGGACGCCGAGCAGCAGCACCGCCAGCGCGCGGCCCGAGAGCCGTGCGCCGACCACGAGCAGCGCGAGCGCGAGCACGATGAACGCGGTCGGAATGGCGAGGCCGCGCGTGAAGATCAGCGCGAGCATCACGGGCAGCGGCGCGGCGAACTTCGCGAGCGGGTTGAGGTGGTGCAGGAAGCGGATGCCGGGCGCGGGCGCCTGCTCCGCGTAGGGGTCGTGCGGGCGCGTGCTCGCGTGGGCGGCCGTCGCCGCGGCGTCGGCTGCGGGTCGGGTGGCCCCAGCGGTCGCGGAGGCGGTGGGCGCCACGGACGGCGCGGACGGCGCGGCGTCGGGCGTCAGGTCGGGCGTGACGGCGCTCATGCGGCGGCCTGCCTGGCGACGGGCAGCTGCGACATCCGAGTCACCGCATGCCATTCGGGGTGCGACGCGAGGCCGCGGGTCGCGCGGGCGAGGGGCGGATGCCGCAGTCCGGCCGCCTCGATCAGCGGGCCGGCGAGCACCTCGGCCGTCGTGCCGACGCCGAGCAGGCGTCCGTCGCGCATGACGGCGACGTGGGTGGCGTGGTCGGCGACGAGCTGCAGGTCGTGGGTGACGACGAGCACGGTGGTGCCCTCGGCGTTCAGGCCGCTGAGGATGTCGAGCAGCTCGGAGGCGCGGGCGCGGTCCTGCCCGAACGTCGGCTCGTCGAGTGCGAGCACAGGGGCGCCGGCGACGAGTGCCGTGCCGACCGAGAGGCGGCGCTTCTGCCCACCCGAGAGGAGGAACGGATGCCGGTCGCGGTGCTCGGTCAGGTCGAAGCGGGTGAGCATGCGGTCGACCTCGACGCGCCGGGCCTCGTCGTCGACGCCCTGCAGCCGCAGTCCGAGCTCGAGTTCCTCGGCGACCGTGTGCGCGACGAACTGGTGCTCCGGGTTCTGGAACACGAAGCCGATCTGCCGAGCGCGGGCGCGGGCGTCGGCCCGCGAGGGGTCGAGGCCGAGCACGTCGACGCTGCCCTTCGGCGAGGGGATCACGCCCGCGATCGCCTGCAGCAGCGTGGTCTTGCCCGCGCCGTTCGTGCCGACGATCGCGAGGAAGTCGCCGGATGCCACGTCGAGGTCGACCCCGTCGACGACGACGGGCCCGCGGCGGCCGCCGCGCCGCACCGAGCAGTCGCGCACGCGGATGGCAGGCCGCCTCGCCGCCACTGGCTCCGCTCGCGGGGACGCGTGGTGCTGCCTCGCGTCGACGGAGGTCGCCACGGGCGTCCCCGCGACGGAGGGAACCGCCGCTGCGCGGGGTTTCGCGTGCACGTCGGCGCTCGCGAGGAGCGGGGTGGGCAGCACGTCGACGGCGTCGAGCGCCGCGGCGAGCTCGGACGGGCTCAACGGCAGCGGATCGAGCACGACGCCCGCGTCGCGCAGGCGCATCGCCGCGAGCGTCGACACCGGCAGCCAGACGCCGAGCTCGAGCAGTTGCTCGGCCCGGTTCTGCAGCACCTCGCGCGCGGGCCCGTCGATCACGAGCCGGCCGGCGGCGTCGAGCACGATCACCCGGTCGACGATGTCGACGGCGGCGTCGAGGTTGTGCTCGACGAGCACGATGGCGTGGTCGCGCTCGCTCGCGAGGTCGCGGAGCACGGCGTAGACCTCGTCGATGCCGGCGGGGTCGAGGTTCGCGGTCGGCTCGTCGAGCACGAGCACCGGTGCGGCGAGCGCGAGGGCGCACGCGACCGCGAGGCGCTGGCGCCCGCCGCCGGAGAGCACGTCGGGATTGTCGGCTCGGCGCTCCCAGAGGCCGACGAGCTTCAGCGCACGCTCGGCGCGTTCGAGCACCTCGGCGGCCGGCACGAGCTGGTTCTCGGGGCCGAAGCAGACCTCGTCGAGCAGGGTGCCGGTGACCACCTGCGCGTCGGGGTCCTGGAACACCATCGCGACGTGCTCGCTGAGCTCGGCCACGGTGTGCTCGGCGCTGTCGAGCCCGGCGACGCGCACCGTGCCCGCGAGCGTGGCCGGCACGGCGTGCGGGATGAGCCCGTCGAGTGCGAGGGCGAGCGTCGACTTGCCGCACCCCGACGGTCCGAGCAGCAGCACGACCTCGCCGGCACGCACCTCGAACGAGACCTCGCCGGGCGTCGCCCGCTCGGACCCGTCGTGGCGGATGCTCACGGCGTCGAGGCTGATGAGGGGAGCGGCGGTCACGTGGGTCCCGGGGATCGGCCGGAGCGGCGGGGGTCCGGTGCGGCGGTGGGTGGGCTCGCCGAGCGATCGGCTTAGGACAGCCTAACCTTTGGTGGCGGATGCCGCGACAACCGCCGGTCGAGGAGCGCAGCGTCTCGAGACCAGCGCGTTCGGACGTGGGCGCTGGTCTCGATACGGCGCAGGCGCCTACTCGACCGGCGGAGGCTGCTCGACCCGCGAGACTACTCGGCCGGCGCAGCCGCCGGCATCCGCGACTCGTGTGCGAGCACGGCCGCCTCGAGCTCGCCCTCGATGAGGCCGAAGGTGTCGTACCCCGCGATCGCGTCGGCGAGCTCCTGAGCACGATCGGTGAACGAGGCGTCGGCGAGCACTCGATCGACCCCGTCGCGCACCGCCTCGGCGGTCGGGGTGCCGGTGCGCAGGTTCACGCCGACGCCCGACCACTCGACGCGCATCGAGACCTCCGGCTTGTCCTCGGTGTCGCCCGCGGCGACGATCGGCACGCCGTGGCTCAGGGCGAACTGGGTTCCGCCGTAGCCGGCATTCGTGATGAAGACGTCGGTCTTCGTCATGAGCAGGTCGTAGGGCAGGAACTCCGCGGCCCGCGCGTTGGCGGGCAGCTCGCCGAGCTCGGCGACGGGGCGTCCGCCCGTCGAGACGACCACGAGCACGTCGCGGTCGGCGAGCCCTGCGAGGGTCGGCCCGATCAGGCGGTCGAGGTCCTTGTTGTCGATCGTGCCCTGGGTGACGTGCACTACCGCGCGGGAGCCGTCGAGCTCCGCCCACCACTCCGGCAGCGGTCCGGTGGCTGGGGCGGGCGGCAGCACCGTGCCCACGAAGCGCACGGTCGGCGTCAGGTCGCGCCGCGGCGGCTCGAAGCCCGACGGGCCGAGCTGCAGGAACCGCTCGTGCACCCGCGACAGGTCGAGCACGAACGACGGCAGGCTCGGGCGTCCGAGCGAGTGCATCAGCTCGTTCGCGAGGCGTTGCGTCGCCCGGAACGCGATGCGCTGCACGAGCACGTTCAGCAGGCGGTTGCGCACGCGGCCGAGCACGCCCGGCCTGGGCAGGAGCCCGAGGCCGTACGGCGCGACATCCGCGCTGGACTGGCTGAAGGGGAGCACGCCGACGGCGAGCACCGGCGGATGCGTCACGACGCCCCGACGCCCGTCGAGCAGCAGCGGCAGCACTCCCGCGAACGCGGCCTCCACGAGGATCGCGTCGGGGGCGCACTCCTCGATCGCCGACTCGACGGCCGCGAACTGGTCGGGCACGGTCCTGATGAAGATGGTCTGCACGTCGTACTGCAGCTTGGCGATGCCGCGGTACCGGTCGCGGTCCGGCAGGTGGTCCTGCATCTCGCGATCGTCGTAGTCGGCGATGCCGCCGAGCGAGCGGTGGGCGGCGCCGGTGGCCTCGACGGCGTCGCGGAACCGCGAGCCGGTCAGCACGGTCACGGTGTGGCCGCGCTCCACGAGGTCGCGGGCGATGGCGATGATCGGGGCGACATGGCCCTGGATGGGATTGGAGCAGAGCAGGTAGTTCGACATGTGGTTCTCTTCGACGGATGCGGCGAGCCGAGCGGATGCGCCCGGCGCATGCCGGTGAACACCCGGCACGAGGGGCGACGCTAGCGAGGCGACGACCGCCCCCACCAGCGATTCGGGCCGATCTCGGTGCTGGCACCGCGCCGAATCAGGGCGGGCACCGAGAGAACCGGCTTCCCGGGCGTCGATCCCCGGGAATGCCGGGTTCACCGGCGGTGTTGTATCAATGTCCGGGTGCGGAAGACCCCGCGCCGGAGGGAGGACAACGTGGGAATCAGTTACGTCGAGTTCGAAGACGAAGCCGGGGTCCTGCGTCGCTACCGCAAGCACGTGAACGGCCGGGGCCTCGTCTCGACGACGGCGAAGGTCGACCAGAGCGCCTTCGTCGACCCGACGGCGTACGTCGACCCCGGAGCCGAGGTGCAGCGCGGAGCGCGCATCGAGCACGGTGGGTGGGTCGAAGCAGGGGCGATCGTCGCCGAGCGCGCGGTCGTGGGCGTGAACGCCCGCATCGGCCAGCGCGCCGTCGTCGGCCGCAGTGCCGTCGTCGGCCCCTTCGCCCAGGTCGGCAAGGAGGCGCGCGTGCAGAACGCCGCCCGCGTTCCGCGCGAGTACGTGGTCGATGCCGGCGCCGAGTACACCGCCTCGGGCGACGACCTGCGGCGCCTCGGCCTCGCGGCCTAGGCCTAGGCCAGGGCCAGAACGAACCGGAGGACGGGTTCCAGTGGTGGGCACGCGCCCATGACCGCCGGAACCCGTCCTTTCGCGTGCCGGCGGCGCAGTCGCGCCGCCTGAGCGTGCTTACTCGACCGGCGGCAGCAGTTCGCCGGCCAGCAGCGAGAGGGTCTGCTCACGGCCGGGTGCGGCATCCGTCGCCTCGGTCGCGTACGAGCCGGCGATGGGCGAGACCATGATCTCGTCGATGCCGTGGCGGGTCGCGAGGGTGCGCAGCTCGGATGCCGCGGCCGCCGCGTCGCCGATGATCCAGCGTCGTTCCATGCCGGCGATGAGCTCCTCGACCATGCTGTCGACGGGAGCCGACTGCGCCTCCTCGACCGTCTCGAGCTCGCGCATCGGACGGTTCGTGCGCAGACGGGCCATGGCGCGCAGCTGCGGCAGGGCGCGGGCGCGGGCCTCGTCGTACGTGGGGGCGACCGACGCGTTCGCCGTGAGGAACGTCTGCGGGGTCGGATGCGCCTCGCTCGGCTGGTACTCGGTGCGGTACAGCTCGAGCGCGCGCTCGAGGCCCTCGCCCGAGAAGTGGTTCGCGAACACGTAGGGCAGGCCGAGCTCGGCGGCCAGCTTGGCCGAGTAGTCGCTCGAGCCGAGCAGCCACACGAGCGGCACGCCCGCCGCCGCCGGCGTCGCCGTGATCGCGTACTCGCGCCCGCTCGTGAGGCGCAGCGTCGCTCCGTCGGGCGAGACGAGGCCCAGGATGTCGGTGACGTGGTCGGGGAACCGGTCGACGTCGGCCGTCGGCCCCGAGATGCGCAGCAGCTGCGTGATGACGGGGTCGCTGCCCGGCGCGCGGCCGAGCCCGAGGTCGATGCGGCCCGGCGCGATGGCCTCGAGGGCCGCGAACTGCTCGGCCACGACGAACGGCGCGTGGTTCGGCAGCATGACGCCGCCCGAGCCGACGCGGATGCGCTCGGTCTGCGCGACCGTCGCCGCGATGAGCACCGGCGGCGTGGTCGAGGCGACCGAGCGCATGTTGTGGTGCTCGGCGAACCAGTAGCGGGTGTACCCGAGCCGGTCGGCGAGCTTCGCCAGGCCGACGGATGCCGCGACGGCCCCCGCGCTGGTCTGGCCGCTGCGGACGGGAACGAGATCGAGCACGGACAGGCGCAGTGTTTCGGACATCGACAAGGCCAACCGCCGGGACGCGTCGGGTATTCCGGATGCCGCGGCATCCGATCTTCGCGGGATAACCCTGAGGAGCTCGCAGGGGTGCCACTGGCGCGCGGCGCCGCGGCAGATCGTTCACTGGTTCCTGCGTTCGTGCGTGCCGATGGGAAGTCCCGCGGCCGTCCGCCTCACCGAGTGGGGCCAGGGCCCGCGGCGCATCCCATCGAAAGGAACCACCAGTGAACACCCCTCTGTCCGGCGCCGCCTCGAGCGCCGCCGTCCCCGCGGAGTCCGTATCGTCCATTGTCGACTCCCCGATCGCGTCAACCGCACCTGCTGCACCTGCCGCGCCGGTCGCGCCGGTCGCGCCGGTCGCACCGGTCGCACCGGTCGTCGACCTCGCGTCGGCACGCGTCCGCCACGAGCTCGGCGTGCTCGCCTCGCGCCTCGACGGGCGCCTGAGCGTCCCGGGCGACCCTGGTTGGGACGCCGACCGCGCCGCCTGGAACCTCGCGGTCGACCAGCGCCCCGCCGCGGTCGTCGTGGCCGCCAGCACCGCGGATGCGGTCGAGACCGTTCGCGCCGCCGCGGCCGCCGGCCTCGGGGTCGCCGCCCAGTCCACCGGCCACAACGCGAGCCCGCTCGCCGCGCAGGCCGACTTCGACCGGGTCGTGCTGCTGCGCATGCACGAACTGCGCGGGGTCGAGATCGACGCCGAGGCGCTCGTCGCCCGCATCGAGCCCGGCGCCCAGTGGGGCGACGTGGTCGCTGCCGCTGCGCCGCACGGCCTCGCCGCGCTCGCCGGATCGTCGCACGACGTCGGCGTCATGGGCTACACGCTCGGCGGCGGCGTCAGCTGGCTCGCCCGCTCGCACGGCCTCGCGGCCAACCAGGTGCTCGCGGCCGAGATCGTGACCGCCGACGGCCGCCTGCGCCGCATCGACCCCGAGCACGACGCCGACCTGTTCTGGGCGATCCGCGGCGGCGGCGGCGACTTCGGCGTCGTCACCGCGCTCGAGTTCCGCCTCTTCCCGATCGCCGAGGTCGTGGCGGGCATGATGCTCTGGCCACTGGATGCCGCACCCGACGCGCTGCAGGCCTGGGCCGCATGGACCGGCGGGCTGCCCGACAGCGTCACCTCGACGGCTCGCGTCATGCGCCTGCCCGCCCTTCCGGAGCTGCCGCCGTTCCTGTCGGGTCGGTCGCTGCTCCTCGTCGAGGCCGTCTGCCAGGAGACGCCCGAGCGCGCCGACGAGCTGCTCGCCCCGCTGCGCGCCCTCTCGCCCGAGATGGACACCGTGCACCCGCAGCCCGTCGCGGAACTGCTGCAGCTGCACATGGACCCGCCGGAGCCCTCGCCCGGATTCGGCGACGGCATGATGCTCTCGGAGCTCTCGCCCGCGACCGTGCGCGCGTTCCTCGAGGCCGTCGGCCCCGGTGCCGACACCGCCCTGCTCGTGGCCGAGCTCCGTCACCTCGGCGGCGCGCTCGACCCCGACGCGGCCCTGGCACTCGCGGACGATCGCGGCGTGCCGGCCCCCGGCGCCATCGCGGGCTTCGAGGCGCAGTACCTCGTGTTCGCCGGCGGCATCCCGATGCCCGGCATCGGCGACGCGCTCGTGGCCTCGCTCGGGCGCCTGTTCTCGCGCATCGAGCCGTGGCGCGCCCCGGTCGAGTACCTGAACTTCGCCGAGCACGCCCGATCGGCCGAGCAGCTCTTCGGCGAGCGGGTGCACCGCCTGCGCGCGGTCAAGCTCGCCGTCGACGCCGAGGGGGTCATCCGCTCGAACCACCCGGTTCGGCGCTGACCCCGGCGACGCCTCCGGCTCGTCACCCTCCTTCACCTTTTCAGGACCACGTCGGCCATCCCTGCGATATGCAGCCATGACCGGTGTGGTCCTGAATTGGTTCCGGGGGCACCGCGCTCAGGGTCGATTCGGGGGATTCCCCCAGTGACGTCGATCGCACCTCGGAGTAACGTGTCGAGCCGGATGCGGGCCGGGGTGGACCGATCCCGAACGGATCGGGGGGACCGATGAGCCGGCTCGGCGACAGACTTGCGACCTTCGGCGGGGCGAGGCCCGACGCGCTCGAGCTCGCGCCCGGGCAACGCCAGAGGTACCTCGCGATGGGGCTCGTGCTCATCGCCACCGCGGCGGTCTCGGCCGCCGCGGCCTCGTTCGCGCTCGCGATGGCGCTGAAGACGCCGACGTGGGTCGCCGTCGTCGTCGGCATCTGCTGGGGACTCGTGATCCTCGCCATCGACCGGATGCTCGTCGTCGGCATGCCGAGGCAGCCCCGTGCACCGGCGAACCTGCTGCTCGCGATCCCCCGCGTGGCGCTCGCCCTCGTGATCGGCGTCGTCGTCGCCACCCCGCTCACGCTGCAGGTGTTCGAGCGCGAGATCGCCGCCGAGACTGAGGTCATGGTGCTCGAGGCCAAGCAGGCGTTCGAGGAGGAGCTGGCCGCGGACCCCCGTTACGACGAGATCCCGGCCCTCACCGAGAGCGTCGCCGCGCAGCGGGCGCTCATCGCCGACGGCGGGCGGGCCGAGCTCGCGGCCGACGCCGACTACGTCGCCGCTCAGGCCGCGACCGCCGCCGCGCAGGCGGCCTACGACGAGGCGAATCGCGTCTGGCTCTCCGAGCTCGACGGCACCGAGGGCACGGGCATCGTCGGCGACGGCCCCATCACGCAGTCGAAGAAGCTCGACCGCGACGGCAAGCTCGCGGCCCTCGACGCCGCGAAGGCCGCGGAGGCCGAGGCGAAGGCCCAGGCCGAGGCGCGCATCGAGGCGGGCTCGGTCGAGGCCGTCGCCCAGGCCGAGCAGACGCTCGCCGCCGACAGCGCCGAACTCGAGCGGCTCACGGCGGCCCGCGACCTCGAGGCCGCCCGCTACGACGCGGCGGCCGACCAGAGCACCGGCATGCTCGCCAGGCTCGACGCGCTGTGGCGCATCGGCGAGCGCAACGGTATGCTCGGGTTCGCCCACCTCATGATCGCCCTGCTGTTCGTCTGCATCGAGCTCATGCCCGTGCTCACGAAGACGCTGCAGAACCTCATGGCGCCCACGGCCTACGACGAGGTCGCGCAGATCACCGACGAGACGATCGTGGCAGCCGAGCGCGAACGGGCCGCCGAGCGGCTCCGCAGCGCGCGCGACGAGTCGGCGCCGAGACTCGACGTCGCCGAGTACCGTGCCGGACTCCGCCGCGAATCGGGCCGTCGGGTCGCCGATGCCTTCGTCGCAAAGCAGGAGGAGGCCGAACTCGCCGCCGTCGACGAGTGGGCCGAGCAGCGGGCGCCGTTCATCGCGGCGCGCGCAGTGCGCGAGTGGGAGCAGGATGCCGACGGCGCTCCCGCCGTCACGGCACCGAACCGGGGCTGAACTCCCCGCCTCCCGTGCACCTTTTCAGGACCACAGCGGTCAGACGTGCAATATGCAGCCATGACCGCTGTGGTCCTGAAAAGGTGCGGAGCGTTCCTCGCTTGGGGGTGTCGCATGGCAGCCCCGCTTCATAGGCTGGGGGTCTGCGACGTCGTCGTCGCACGATTCCACGGGGGAGGAAACGAATGACGGTTCATCACGAGCTGCCCACCGGCGCCGATTTCGCGACGCTGGCAGGTCCGCATCATCCGGCCATCACGATCTACGCTGCGACCTCACCGGTGGTGAACGAGCGCGAACGCGCCGAAGTCTCGGTCAAGAGCGCGTTCGATCACGCGATCGACCAGGTCAAGCAGGGCGGGGCCTCGACGGCCGACCTCGACGCCCTCCGCCGCGAGCGCGACGGCGTGCTGGGCGACTTCGGCCTCTGGGGTGCCCTGTCGCGCTCGCTCGCCATCTTCGTCGCACCGGGCTTCACCGAGGTCTTCGTGCTGCCGAACCGCCTCGACGACGCCTGGCATGTCGGGTCGCACTTCACGCTCGGCCAGTTGCTGCGCGCACCCAGCCAGGACCAGGAGGCGTACGCGCTCACCCTCTCGTCGAACGAGTGGGCCCTCTGGCATGCGACGCCCACGGCACGTGCGACGCACCTCGAGACCGACCCGTCGCATCCGGCCAACCTCGACGCGGCGACCAACCGCGAACCCGGAGAGAACAGCCCGCGCGGCGGACAGCACGGTGACCGCGGCGAGGTCGGCGACGAGCGCGGCAAGAAGCTGCTCGACATCTACGCCAAGCGCATCGCCGACGCCACCAAGCACGAGCTGGCCGCCCTCGACCCCGATGGGCGTGTCCCGCTCTTCGTCTTCGCCGCGGAGCCGCTGCTGAGTGCGTTCCTCGACCGGTCGCGCAACGGCCGCCGCATCGTCGGCGTCCCCGGCTCGCCCGACCGCATCACCGCCGCCGAGATCGACGCGGCCCTGCGCGAGCAGCTGGCCCGGCTCAACATCGACGAGGCCTCGCAGGCACTCGGAACCCTCGCCGAGGGCGCCGCGGGGCGTGTCGAACGCGACCTCGCCGCGATCGCGAGGCTCGCGGCCGACGGCGCGGTCGAGATCCTCTGGTTCGACTTCACCACCTCGGTCAACGGCACGCTCGACCGCGAGACGGGCGCCGTGGAGTTCGCGGTCGCGAACGGCGACGGCGACGCACTCGTCGACGGCACCCCGGCCGGCGACCTGCTGCCGCAACTGGCGCTGCTGGTGATCGCCAAGGGCGGCCGCGTCGTCACCGTGCGCGGTGAGGACCTCGGCGAGGGGTGGACCGGCCCGGTCGTGGCCGAGCTGCGGTTCGCGCTCGCCTGAGCGCGACGGCGGGCTGCCTCGGGCGGCCCGCCCGGCCGGCGGCCGGTTCTGTACGGGGCCGGCCTACGACGCGGTGACGGATGCCGCGGCGGACCGCCGTGCGGCACCCGCCCCGTTCCGTGCGTTCAGCCCGTCGAACTCGACCACCGGGATCGAGAACGGCTCGCGCCACGAGAAGCGCACGACGACCTCGGTCGCGCGCTCGTCCTCGATGATCGCCTCGACGCTCGTGTCGACGAGCACGCGGGCGCTGCCGTGCGGCGCCTGCTCGCGAAGCTCGAGCCACAGGCTCTCGGGGTGCGGGACGACGCCCTGGTTCGTCGAGACGAGGGCGAGCTCCCAGCCCGCCGACGGGCAGAGGCCGAAGCCCGAGACGCGGACGACGCGTCCGCTCGAACTCGTGAAGGCGGTGGCGCTGAAGTCGTGTGGGGAGAAGTCGCAGTGAAGATCGCTCATCCGCTGAACGCTACGCACGACGCGGGCGCGCGACATCAGGGACAGCGCTGAGACGGGCGGGCGTCGGACGCCCGAACGCCGCACGCGACATCCGACGCCCGAGCGCCGCCACCGGCATCCGCTCGGCCATCGCGGCGGCATAGGCTGGCTCGCATGCGTTTCGGAATGTTCATCCCCCAGGGCTGGCGCCACGACCTCGTCGACATCGACCCGGCCGAGCACTGGCAGACCATGCACGACCTCGCCGCGCACGCCGATGCGCCCGACTCCGGCTGGGAGTCGATCTGGGTCTACGACCACTTCCACACGGTGCCGGTGCCGAGCGAGACCGAGGCGACCCACGAGGCGTGGACCCTCATGGCGGCGTTCGCCGCGTCGACCTCGCGCGTGCGCCTCGGGCAGATGTGCACCTGCGTCGCGTACCGCAACCCCGCCTACCTCGCGAAGATCGCCGCGACCGTCGACCTCATCTCGGGCGGACGAACCGAGATGGGCATCGGCGCCGGCTGGTACGAGCACGAGTGGCTCGCGTACGGCTACGGGTTCCCCGACGCACCCGCCCGGCTGCGAGCGCTCCGCGAGGGCGTCGAGGTCATGCACCAGGCCTGGACCACCGGCCGGGCGACCCTCGACGGCGAGTTCTGGCAGATCGACGACGCCATCGTGCAGCCCAAGCCCCTGCAGCAGGGCGGCATCCCGATGTGGATCGCCGGCGGCGGCGAGAAGGTCACGCTGAAGATCGCGGCGAAGTACGCGAGCTACACGAACTTCAACGGCGGCGCCGAGGTCTTCAGCCAGAAGAGCGAGATCCTGCGCGGCCACGCCGAGACGCTCGGCCGCGATTTCGACTCGATCGTGCGCAGCTCGAACTTCAACACGGTCGTCGGCACCGATGCCGCGGACGTCGAGCGCCGCCTCGCCGTCATCGAGGCTCGCGTCGCGCCGTACCTCGGCCAGGCCGGCACCGAACGGTACCTGCAGGGCATGCACTCCGACGAGTCGCTCGTCGGCACCGTGAGCGAGGTCGTCGCCAAGCTCGAGCAGCGCCGCGACCTGGGTCTGGGCTACGCGATCCACTACATGCCCGAGCTCGCGTACGACCGCAGCGGGCTCGAGCTGTTCGAGGCCGAGGTCATCCCGGCGCTGGCCGACTAGGGTTCGGCCCGCGGGGCGGGAGGAGCTCGCGCGCACGGGCGGAAGGTACGGCGTTCGGCGTCCTCCGCAGCGTGCGTTCTCCTCCCGCGGGTCGAGTGCGGGGTCGAGTGCGGGGTCGAGTGCGGAGTTGTGCGCCGGCCGTCGGCAGCGGCCGAGGCTGGCGCCCCGCCTCCCCTGCATGATGCACTGGAGCTCTGGGGAGGGAGCTTCCGATGCGATGGCAGCCGGATGTCGCGCGCGGCGCGTGGATCGCGGAGCGGCTCGACGCCGGCGCCCTCACGGCGTCGATGCACTCCGTCGTGCCGCGAGGGTTCGCCGCCTACGCGCGCATCTTCCATCCGCTCGAGGGGCAGCGGCCCATCGGGATGACGTGGCAGGAGCTGCGCCGCGACCCCGAGCACTGGCCGCGCGGGTGGGAGCAGCGGTCGACGACCTGGCGGTCGCTCGCCCGCGAACTCGGCGTGACGTGGCATCCGCTCGTGCAGTGGGAGTCGATCGTGCGCGCGAGCGGCGAGGACGGCAGATGGAACGGCGTTCCCGGGCTCGACGGCTGGCGCTACGGCGATCCGATGACGGGGTCGCCCGGAACGCCGGCGTTCGCGACGATCGCACGCGTGCTCGAACGCCATACCGCGACCCCGGATGCCGGACAGGCGGCCGTCTGGGAGGGGCACGGAGGCCTCTTCTCGAACGACGGCGTCTCGGTGCTCAGGTGGTTCGCCGACGACGAGGTGGAGTCCGAGCGCGACTCCGACGCCGAGCCCTCCGCGGCGCCGCCCCTCGGGCCCGAGGTCGACGCCGGGCCGCGCCTGGAGCTTCCGGCGCGGTCGCATGTGCTGTTCGACGCCGGAGTCGGCGAGCTGACCGACGACTCGTGGCCGGAGCGCGCGCCATGGACGCGTGATGCGGGGCCGTGGTCGGTCACGCCGAGCCTCGTCTGGCCCGACGACCGCGCGTGGGTGCTCGTCGGCGAGGTCGACTACGACTCGACGATCGTCGCGGGCAACGCCGAGCTCGTGGCCCAGCTGCTCGACACGCCTGGGCTCGAGGTCGAGGAGATCCCCGAGGGCGCCGACCTCAGCTCGACGGGCGACGCGCTGAACGGCCCGCGCGGCGGGTAGGCCTGCGCCCGCGCCGCCGCGCGAGCCACGTGCGGGCTACGCGGCGATGGCCTCGTCGAGCTTCTCGGCCAGCTCGGCGTCGGTCGGCTCGGTGAAGTGCGTGCCGTCGGGGAACACGACCACGGGGATCCGCGTGCGGCCCGAGATCGCCTTCGCGCGGTCGGCGCCGTCGAGCTCGACCTCGAGGTCGACGTAGTCGTAGTCGACGCCGCGGCCGTCGAGCAGCGCCTTCGAGCGACGGCAGTCGATGCACCACTCGGCGCCGTACATCGTGATGCGGGCAGGGTTCAGGTCAGAAGAGGGGGAGGTCATACAGAGAACCTACGTTCCGCGGCTGAGTGGTATTCCCAGCATGAATGGCCCCAGCATGGAACGACGGATGCCGCAACGGGGGTGCGGCGGACACGCGGGCGGTGACAGACTCGCCGCATGCGATTCGAGTCGACGATGTTCCAGACCGGAAACAACACCGGCATCGAGGTGCCCGAGCACGTGATCGAGGAGCTCGGCGCCGGACGCAAGCCCCCCGTCGTCGTCACGGTCAACGGCTACGAGTACCGCAGCACGGTCGCCGTGATGGGCGGGCGCTACCTGATCGCGTTCAGCGCCGACAAGCGTGCGGCGACCGGCATCGAGGGCGGCGACGCGATCGTGGTCGACCTCGAGGTCGACACGGCTCCGCGCACGGTCGAGGTGCCGTCGGACCTGGGCGCGGCGCTCGCGACGGCCGGTCTTCGCGACGCGTTCGATGCGCTGTCGCCGAGCGCGCGCAAGGCGCACGTGACGAGCGTCGAATCGGCCAAGGCCCCCGAGACCCGGCAGCGCCGCGTCGATGCCGTCATCGCCAAGCTCGGCTGACGCGGTTCGCGCGGCTGACGGGCCGGCCCGCCACTCAGGCCACCGGCCTCAGCTCGCCGCCGGTCGCTGCGGTGCGACGTTCGACGCCCGTCCGGTCGGCGCCTACGAGCCGCACGAACGCGCTGAGCTGCGCGACGCCCGCGGGCGTGTACGGCAGCGCGTCGAGCAGGCCGGGGGAGTAGAGCAGGTACGCCGCCCACTTCGCGCGTGAGATGGCCACGTTGAGCCGGTTCTTCAGCAGCAGGAACTCCACGCCGCGCGGCGCGGAGGTCGCGCTCGACGCGGCGAGCGAGACGATCGCGACCGCGGCCTCCTGACCCTGGAACTTGTCGACCGTGCCGACGGGAACG
The DNA here is from genome assembly GCF_001421565.1 of Agromyces sp. Leaf222. NCBI lineage: Bacteria > Bacillati > Actinomycetota > Actinomycetes > Micrococcales > Microbacteriaceae > Agromyces > Agromyces sp. Leaf222. Next base: position 110,197 of record NZ_LMKQ01000002.1, read on the forward strand.
TCGGGGAACCCGGCGTCGTCGATGGCCTGCCGCACGAGGGTGAGCTGGGCGTTGTAGGGGGTGACCACGATGAGGTCGCGCTGTTCGAGCGGGCGGCCGCGCGCGGCATCGGGATCGGTCGGATCGACCCAGGTGCGCCCGAGCAGCGCTTCGACGTGCGCGACGACGGCGTCGGCCTCTTCGGCGGAGGCGACGGTGTTGCCCTCGTGCGCGACCGGCACGGGGGTGAGCCCGGGGTGCACGCCGTCGAGCGAGCGGGTCGACGCGACCTCGTGCGAGTGCAGCTCGCCCTCGTACGAGAGGCGCGATACGGGGGCGGCGACCGCGGGGTGCATGCGACGGCTCTCGGCGAGGAAGAAGCCGAACTCGGCCGGCAGCACGTCGTGGCCGTCGGCGATCCAGCCGAGGGCCGAGGTGTCGACCGGCTCGAGGTGGATGCCCTGGCTCACCTGCGGCAGCTGCTGGGGGTCGCCGAGCAGCAGCAGGTTCCGGGCGGAGACCGCCGCGGCGATCGTCGAGGCGAGCGAGAACTGGCCTGCCTCGTCGATGACGAGCAGGTCGAGCGACGCGCGGGGCACGCGCTCGTCGTTGGCGAAGTCCCAGGCGGTGCCGCCGATCACGAACCCGGTGCGGGCGTGCGCCTCGGCGAACTGGGCGAGCCCGTTGCGCTTCTTGTCGAGCCGTGTGTAGGCGTGATCGGCGGTGTCGCCGTCTTTCGGGGCCTTGCCCACGAGGTCGGGCGCGAGCCCGGCGCGGATCGTGGCGTCGAGCACGTTCTCGACTACGGCGTGCGACTGGGCGACGACGCCGACCTTCCACCCGTGCCGGGCGACGAGCGCGGCGATGACGTGCGAGGCGACGTAGGTCTTGCCCGTGCCGGGAGGGCCCTGCACGGCGAGGTAGGAGTCGTCGAGCTGCTGCAGGCCCGCGGTGACGGCGGCGACGTAGTCGTGGTGGGCCGCGAGGCTCGCGCTCGCGGCGAGGCCGAGGCCGTCGCGCGTGCGGGGAGCTGTTCGCCGAAGGAGATCGACGGCGGGGCTCTTCGGCCAGCGCGGCCAGGTGCGGAGGAGCTGCTCGGCCCAGCCGGCGATGGCGCCCTTCTGGCGGCCGGCGGCGGGCGGCGGCCCGGGCACGACGGCCATCGGCAGCCCCGACCAGGTCTCGCCGTCGACGGCGAACTCCTCGACGACCACGCCGTCGTCGAGCACCTCGACGACCCTCACCCCACGTGCCGTGCGGGCGCCGGGCCGCTGGGGCCGCCCTCCGCTGAACGGCGCGGGCGAGGCGTAGAGCACGTTGACCTCGCCGCCCACCGAGAACCGCGAACCGGGGGCGATGCGCCCGAGCAGCCGCACATGGCGTCGCTCGGCCCGCTTGCCCTCTTCGACGAACCAGGGCTCGACCACGGCGGATGCCGCGGGGTCGACGACGAGTACGTCGCGGTGCTCCTCCCATGCCTCGAGCGGCTGCTCGAGACGGAAGTAGTGCGCCCACCAGAAGCTCTTGGCCTCGCGGTCGTGGTAGTCGATCGCGGCGGCCGCGAGCGCGAGCGCCGTGTGGTCGGCGTCGCGCGAGGGGTCGTCGCGCGGACCGGCGAGCTGCTGCAGGTGCAGGGCGATCGGCGACGGCTCGGCGACCTTGCCCTCGGCCTTCAACGCCTCGATCAGCTCGGACTCGGGCACCGACGGCACGCCGGCCTCGCGGGCGAGCGCGAGCAGCCAGTCGCGGAGCCGCAGCGTGGACACGCAGTCGTAGCGGTTGTAGTCGGCGAGGTCGTCGAGCACGTGCTGCGCGGCCTCCTCGCCCGACAGCCCGGTGACCGGGTCGAGGCCGCCGTTCGCGAGCAGGTCGCGAGCCCGCACGTACTCGAGGATCGAGTCGCCGCCGGACTTCACCTCGGCCTCGCGCAGCTCGTCGCCCATGTAGAGCGGCTCGAGCTTCTTGATCGAGTACGAGCGGCTGCCGACGCGCACCGCCCGCTTCACGATGGGGTAGAGGTCGACGAACACCCCGTCGCGCAGCAGCCGGTCGACCTCGACCTCGCGCACGCCGTGGCGTGCGGCGATCGAGAGCAGGTGCGCTTTCTCGTAGTTGGCGTAGTGGTAGATGTGCAGGTTCGGATGCGCGGCGCGGCGGGCGGCCACGAGGTCGAGGAACCGCTCGAGCGCGACCTTCTCCTCTGCGAAGCTGTGCGCCCAGAGCGGGGTGAACGCCTCGTCGACGTCGACCATGCCGAACAGGTAGTCGATGCCCCAGTCGCGCGCCGGACCCTCGGTGTAGAGCGGGTCGCCCTCGAAGTCGAAGAAGAGGTCGCCCGCGTCGGGCTCGGGGATCGCCGCGAGCGCCGACGGGTCGCGCACGTCGACCGGGGGCGGCAGCGGCGGGTCGTCGGGGGAGCGGGTGCCCGCGGCGTCTGCTGCGCTGAGCGCCGCCTCGGCCTCGAGCTGCAGCCGCGCCTGCACCCGCAGGTTCGCGAGGGTCGCGTCGAGCACGCCGGCAACGGGGGCGTCGGATGCCGCGAGCGCGTCGATCGTCGTGATGCCGGCCTCGGCGAGGGCGCCGCGCTGCGTCACGCGGAGCCCGGCGACCAGCAGCACGTCGCGGTGCGCCTGCACCTCGAGGTCGCAGGTGGCGCAGCGGCCGTCGAGGCCGTAGCGGGGATCGCCCCACGCCACCGGGGCGGTGTCGGCGAGGCGCTCGGCGATGACGCGCTCGAGCCGGTCGCGGCGCAGCCGGTAGACGGGCGCGATGTCGTCGAGGCGGTGCGTGCTCGTGGTGCCGTCGCCGAGCAGCAGCTCGACGGTGTCGGCCCGTGGCACGCCGATGCGGTCGAGCTGCTCGGCGTAGGCGGCGAGCTGCAGCAGCGCCGTGACCTTCGCGCGGCGGGCGAGCTTGCTGTCCTGCACGAGGTAGCGGCCGTCGGGCTGCCGGACGATGAAGTCGGCGAACCCGATGAAGCCGTCGTCGGCGAACGTCGCCTGGAACACGACCCGTGCGCCCGCGGCGAACGCGGCGTTCGTCGCCTCGACCGCCGCGGCGACGGCGGCGGCGTCGCGCACCGACGACCGCTCGATCTCGACGACGCCGGTGCCGAACTGTTCGCGGTAGCGCTCGAGCACGCGCAGTTCGTGCGCGTCGCCCATGCGCCCCGATCGCTCGAGCATGGCGTCTTCGGGATCGGGCACGGCCTCGATGCGGCCGAGCTTGGCGTCGAGTGCGCGCAGGAACGCGAACTCGCATTCGGACGCCTTCTTGAGGTCGCTCGCGCTCGTGACCACCGTGCCTTCGACCAGGTACATCGGGCCCCCTTCGCGTGATGCCGTGCCTCAACGGTAGCCGCGGCATCCGACATCGAACCGGGAGATCGCGGTGCCGGATGCCGCGTGGCGGCGCCGAGCCGATGTCTCCGCCGCTACGGCCCCGAGAGCGCTCCGCGCTGGACGCCGAGCATGCCCTCGACGGCCTCGCCGAGGCGAGATCCGCGGTCGGCGGCCTGCCCCCACCGCACGAGGGCGTGGGCGTTCAGGCCGTCGATCATGCCGAGGAGCTGCCAGGCGACGGAGGCCGCGTCATCCGTCACGAACTCCCCCGCCTCGATGCCCGCGGTGACGATGCCGTGCAGGAACGCCTGCCAGTCGTCCATCTCGTCGCGCACGCGCTGGGCGAGGGCCTCGTTGCGGCGGCCCATGGCCCAGGCCTCGACCCAGATCACGGTGACGTCGTCGCGCGTGCCGTCGAGCAGGGTGTCGAGCAGGTGCGCGAGTTGCGCGCGCGGGGTCTCGAGTGGGGCTACGAGCGAGCCCACCTCGACGAGCTCGGTCGCGACGATGGTGCCGAAGGTGCGCGCGATCAGGGCGTCCATGTTCGGCTCGTAGTGCGCGACGAGCGCGGGGGCGACGTCGATGCGTGCGGCGATGCTGCGCAGGGTGACCGCGTAGAGGCCCTGCTCGAGGGCGACGTCGCGCGCGGCATCCGCGATCTCGGCCGATCGTTCGGCCGGGGTCTTGCGGGCGGCCTTCTTGCGGACCGGTCTTGACATGGTGACCTCGTGTCGGTAGCGTCGCTGCAACTTATTGATCGTCTGATCAATAGTAGATCGAGTCCCCGATCCTGTCGAGAGATCGACGAGCAGAGAGTCCTCAACGATGAGCAACACCACCACCGCGACCCCGGATGCCGCACCGACGCCGCAGCCGAACGCACCCGTCACCGCAGCCGACCGCGCCGGCCACGTCGAGACGCACGGTGCGGACTTCATCCCCGAGACCGAGCGCCACGGCAAGCCGCGCGAGCTCTTCTGGGTGTGGATGTCGGCCAACGTCATCTACCTGTACTTCGTCGTCGGCGGCGTGCTCATGCTGCTCGGCCTCCCCGTCTGGGAGGCGCTGCTGATCACGGTGCTCGGCAACCTGTGGTGGGCGGCCGTCGGCCTGCTCGCGATCAGCGGCCCGGCGTCGGGCACCCCGAGCGTCGCGATCATGCGCGCCATGTTCGGCATCCGGGGCAGTCGCGTGTTCGGCGCCGGACTCGGCGTGGCCATCGGCATCTTCTACGAGATCATCAACATCGCGTTCGCCACCCTCGCGGCCCTCGCCCTCATCGGGCAGATCGGCATCGTGCTGCCGGCCGGAGCCGAATGGGGCGTGCTCGTCGTGGTCGCCGCGCTCAGCTTCGTGATCGGCATCTACGGCCACGCGACGATCCTGAAGCTCGCGCCGTACTTCTCGGCCGCGCTCGCCGTCGTCTTCGTCGTGCTCGCCGTCTTCGTGTTCGGCGCGGCCGACTTCTCGTACGCCCCGGCGCCGCTCGAGCCGGGCGAGCACTGGGCGATGCTGCTGCTCGGCTTCGCGATCGTCGCCTCGAGCCCGCTCTCATGGGGCACCGGCGCCGACTACGCCCGCTACCTGCCGACGGATGTCTCGAAGACGAGGGTCGCGGTCTGGACCGCGCTCGGCGGCTTCATCCCGGCCATCTTCATCGGCACGCTCGGCGTCATCGCCGGCACGGCGATCGACATGACCGACCCGCAGCTGACGATCTCCGAGATCGTGCCCGGCTGGTTCACGCCCGTCTTCCTCGCGATGATCGTGCTCTCGAGCATCACGAACAACGTGCTCGTCGCGTACTCGACGGGCCTCTACGCGCAGGGCCTCGGGTTCCGGATGCCGCGGGCCCTCACCGTCGTCGTGACGGGTTTCGCCGCGACCGCAGCTGCCGCCTGGCTGCTGTTCATCGCCCCGAGCTTCCTCGACGCCCTGAACTCCTCGCTCGAGCTGGCGGTCACCGTGCTCGGTCCGCTCGTCGCGGTCTACGCCGTCGACATCGTGCTGCGCCGCAACCGCTACGACGGCCGCGCCCTCACCGACGAGCGCCGCGGCAGCCCGTTCTGGTACCGCGGCGGCGTGTTCTGGCCGGGCGTCATCGCCATGGCCGGCGCGACGACGGTGGCCGTGCTCATGGCCAACACGACGCTGTACGTCGGCCCGATCTCGGGCGCGCTCGGCGGGGCCGACCTCTCGGCGATCGTCGGTCCGCTCCTCGCCGGCGGGCTCTACGCCGTGCTCTGGCTGACCACGAAGCCCTACCGCGACCCGGCGGCCCGCCCCGCCCCCGCGATCACCGAAGCGGATGCCGCGGCATCCGACCGAACCGAAGGAGCCCTCGCATGACCTGGCGCATGCCCGCAGAGACCGCACGCCACGACCGCACGTGGATGGCCTTCCCGCGCGAGGGCCTGACCCTCGGCGAGAGCGAGTCCGAGCGCGAGGCCGGCTACGCCGCGTGGGCGGACGTCGCCAACGCGATCGTGCCGTTCGAACCGCTGACGATGGTCGTCGACCCGACCGAGACCGCGCGCGCCCGCCGCATGCTCGACGGCGCGATCGAGCTCGTCGAGGCGCCGCTCGACGAATTCTGGATGCGCGACTTCGGCCCCACCTTCGTGGTCGACGACGAGCGCCCGGGCGTGCTCGGCGCCGTCGACTGGATCTTCAACGGCTGGGGCGCCCCCGAGTGGGCCGAGTGGACGAAGTCCGCCGAGATCGCGCGCTTCGTCGCCGACCGCGTCGGTGCCGAGCTCGTGTCGAGCGTGCTCGTGAACGAGGGCGGCGGCATCCACGTCGACGGCGAGGGCACCGTGCTCGTCACCGAGACCGTGCAGCTCGACCCGCGCCGCAACCCGTACGCCGACAAGGCCCGCGTCGAGGCCGAGCTCGCGCGCACGATCGGCACGACGAAGGCGATCTGGCTGCCCCGCGGCCTCGAGCGCGACTACGACGACTTCGGCACGAACGGCCACGTCGACATCGTCGCGACGATCCCCTCGCCCGGCCTCCTGCTGCTGCACCGTCAGGACAACCCCGAGCACCCCGACTTCGAGGTGACGCGCGTCCTGCGCGCCCAGCTCGAGCAGGAGGCGGATGCCGCGGGCCGCCGCTTCGAGATCGTCGACCTGCCGGCACCCGAGACCCTTCGCGACCACGAGGGCTTCGTCGACTGGAGCTACGTGAACCACCTCGTCGTGAACGACGGCGTCATCGCCTGCGGGTTCGGCGAGGATCGGGCGGATGCCGCGGCGCGCGAGGTCCTCGCCGACGCGTACCCCGGCCGTCGCGTCGTCACGGTCGACTCGCGCGAGATCTTCGCCCGCGGCGGCGGCATCCACTGCATCACGCAGCAGCAGCCCGCGCTCGAGGTGGAGGCGGCTCGATGAGCGGCGCATTCGACGTCGTCGAGGCGTCGATCGCCGACCTGCGGGCCGCCCTCGAGTCGGGCCGCGTCACCGCGGTCGAGCTGCTCGACGCCTACCTCGCCCGCATCGCGGCGTACGACGACCCCGAGACGGCGACCGCGCTGAACGCGCTCGTCGTCATGAACCCCGACGCACGGGCCGACGCGCTCGCCTCCGACGCGCGCCGTGCGAGCGGCGACGTGCGCGGACCGCTCGACGGCATCCCGTACACGGCCAAGGACAGCTACCTCGCACGCGGACTCACCGCCGCGGCCGGTTCGCCGGCCTTCGAGCACCTCGTCGCCCAGCGCGACGCCTTCACGATCGAGCGGCTCCGCGGCGCCGGCGCCGTGCTGATCGGCCTCACGAACATGCCGCCGATGGCGAACGGCGGCATGCAGCGCGGCGTCTACGGCCGCGCCGAGAGCCCGTACAACTCGGACTTCCTCACCGCCGCCTTCGGCTCGGGCTCCTCGAACGGGTCGGGCACCGCGACGGCGGCCTCGTTCGCGGCGTTCGGCCTCGGCGAGGAGACCTGGTCCTCTGGCCGAGCGCCCGCGTCGAACAACGCGCTCTGCGCCTACACCCCGTCGCGCGGCGTGATCTCGGTGCGCGGCAACTGGCCGCTCGTGCCCACCATGGACGTCGTCGTGCCGCACACCCGCACCATGGCCGACCTGTTCGAGGTGCTCGACGTGATCGTCGCCGACGACGCCGAGACCCGAGGCGACTTCTGGCGCGTGCAGCCCTGGGTGTCGATTCCGGCCTCCTCCGAGGTGCGCCCCGACTCCTATGTCGCGCTCTCGGCGACGGATGCCGCTGGCGCGACGGATGCCGCGGGCGGGCGTGCCGCGTCGGCGCGCGCCGTGCTCGCCGGCCGTCGCCTCGGCATTCCGCGCATGTACGTGAACGCCGATCCCGAGGCCGGCACGGCCGAGCCCGGACGGACCCCCGGCATCGGCGGATCCACCGGGCGGCGCATCGAGACCCGCGTCTCGGTCGTGGAGCTCTGGGAGGCGGCGCGCCGCGACCTCGAGGCCGCCGGCGCCGAGGTCGTCGAGGTCGACTTCCCGGTGGTGTCGAACTACGAGGGCGACCGTATCGGCGCCCCGACGATCGCGACCCGTGGAATCGTCTCACCGGAGTACCTGCGCCGCGAGATCGTCGACCTCTCGGCGTGGGCGTGGAACGACTTCCTCGACGCCAACGGCGACCCCGCCCTGCGCGCGCTCGCCGAGGTGGACGGCCCGCGCATCTTCCCGCACCCGGAGGGCTCGCTGCCCGATCGGTATGCGGGCTTCGACGACGACATCGCCGAGTACCCCGAGTGGGCGCGCACGCACCCCGGGGCGACCTTCGACGACATGCCCGAGCTCGAGGACGGCCTGCGCGGGCTCGAGGAGACCCGCCGGGTCGACCTCGAGGCGTGGATGGACGGCCTCGGTCTCGACGCCGTCGTCTTCCCGGCCGTCGCCGACGTCGGCCCGGCCGACATGGACGTGAACGAGGCATCCGCCGATCTCGGCTGGCGCAACGGCGTGTGGGTCGCGAACGGCAACCTCGTGCCGCGGCACCTGGGCATCCCGACGGTCACCGTGCCCATGGGCACCATGGGGGACATCCGGATGCCGGTCGGCCTCACGTTCGCCGGCCGCGCCTACGACGACACGGCGCTGCTGCGCGTGGCCGCGGCCTTCGAGGCGACGGGAACGCGCCGCACGGAGCCGCCGCGCACCCCGCGCCTCGCCTGACGGCAGGTGATTCGCCTCGAGCCCGCTCGTTCAGAGCGGGCTCGAGCATTCGACCGACCGTGCGAGTCGCTCGGGCGCGAACATCGCGAGGGACGTCATCGAGGTGACCTCGACGCGGACGCCGAGCATGCGGCTCGCGATGCCCGAGAGCACCGAGGCAGCCTCGCCGCCCATCATGATGTCGGTCTCGGCGAGCAGATCGATCGCCTCGTCGGCGGTGCCGTCGTCGCTGCCGCTGTGGTCGTCGGAGCCGACGGCCCCGGCCACCCCGGCTTTCGCGAACGGTGCGATCGGATCGAGCACCCGCACGTTCGACGCACCGTGCCTCGCGAACGCCCGGAGCACCTCGTCCCTGCGCAACCGAAGGCGCTCGCGCGGAGAGAGCTCCGAGAAGCCCGGCCGGTCGGTGGTGAGCGCCGGCAGCCGTGCCTCGGCGTATGCGGCCACGGCATCGGCCATGACGGACCTCTTCGTCGACTCCATCAGATGCGCGAGCTGGGCGACGAGCCGAGCGGTGTCCGCATCGACCCTGATGGCTTCGGCGACCATCGGCCCTCCTTTCGGGAGTTTCGTTCTGAGAACGTGTTGCAAAGTTGCAAAGTTGCAAAGTTGCGTGACTTCGTGAGGGAAACTCTTCACCGCGGATCGCTCCGAAGGGGAACGTCGGTCCGCCAAGGACGACCTGCCGCCGTGCAGGCGGTCCTGTGGAGGAGCGGTGGCGGAGCATGCGGGTGTCGGCAGGTGCGGTGGCGGAGCAGGAGGGGTGGCGGGTGAGCGCGGGCGCGCAGGCGGCGCGGGTCAGCCGACGGTGACGTCGCGCGAGTCGAGACCGGTGGCGCCGTCGGGCACGACGCCCTGCCTGGCCGAGGTCTGCACCTCGCCGTCGGCGCCGGTCGCCCGCACGCGCAGCGTGTGCGAGCCCGAGGTCGCGTCCCAGTCGAACCGCCACTGCACCCAGGTGTCCTCCGAGATGGCCGTGGCGAGCGTCGCCGGGAGCCACGGGCCGTCGTCGACCTGCACGTCGACCGCGGCGACGCCGACGTGCTGCTGCCAGGCGACGCCGGCGACGACGACGGGTCCGGCCGACAGCGACTGCCCCGACCGCGGCACGTCGATGCGCGACGAGAGCTTGATCGGTCCGCGCTCGCTCCACCCGCGATCGGTCCAGTAGGCGGATGCCGCGTCGAACCGGGTGACCTCGAGCTCCGTCACCCACTTCGTCGCCGACACGTACCCGTAGAGCCCGGGCACGACCATGCGCACGGGGAACCCGTGCTCCGCCGGCAGCGGCTCGCCGTTCATGCCGACCGCGAGGATCGCCTCGCGGTCGTCCTGCAGCACCTCGAGCGGCGTCGAGGCCGTGAACCCGTCGATGCTGCGCGAGAGCACCATGTCGGCGTCCGCACCGGGCACGGCCCGCGCGAGCAGTTCACGGATCGGGTAGCCCAGCCACACCGCGTTGCCGATGAGCGTGCCGCCCACCTCGTTCGAGACGCACGCGAGCGTCGTCACCGACTCCTCGAGCGGGAGCGAGATCAGCTCCTCCCAGGTGAGCGTCACCTCCTGCTCGACGTCGCCGTGGATGCGCAGGCTCCAGTCCGCCGGCTCGACGGCCGGCACCGCGAGCGCGGTGTCGATGCGGTAGAACTCCGCGTTCGGCGTGACGATCGGCGTGAGCCCCTCGAGGTCGAGTTCCGCCCCAGGAGGTATCGACGCGGTGGTCGTCGGCACCGGCAACCGGATCGCCTGGCGCGCCGCCGTCACTGCGCGGGAGCCGGCCTGCAGGGCGTACCCGCCCACGGCGGCGAGGACGCCGATCGCGGTGGCGCCGCCCGCCCAGAGGAGGAACCGGCGACGCTCGATCGCGGGCGTGCCCGCGGCATCCGCTCGTCCTTCGCCCGCTCCATCGACCTCGGCCGCGCCATCCGTCGTCGGAAGTCGCCGGATCAGCAGCCGAAGCGCGACGACGCCCGCGATCGCGGCCAGCGCCGAGGGCGCGAACGCGAGCATCGACGCGTTCGCCCTCGTCACCGAGGCGAGCACGCCGACCCCGCCGATCGCCCAGATCACCACCTGGCCCCACGGCGGCCGGCGGGCCTCGAGCACGCCGGCGAGGCCGGCGACGGCCAGCAGCACCAGCGCGATGCCCACCAGCAGGGCGACCTTGTCGGCCGTGCCGAACAGGGCGATCGCGGCATCCTTCGCCCACGGGGGAGCGAGGTCGATCATCATCGAGCCGACCACCGCGAACGGACTCGAGGCCGACGCCAGCAGTGCGGCGGCGAGCTCGCCGACGCCGGCGGCCACGACGACCGAGGCCACCCCGGCGGCGGCGGGCAGCAGCCACCGCGTCGACGTCCGGACGGAGCGGCCGGCGGTCTCGGTCTGCGGCATGCGCACAGCGTACGCTCGCGGGCTGTGCACGGGCGGCGAGTTCGCGCCGGTGCGGATGTCGGCAGCCCCTGCCAGAATCGAGAACCGCGGGCACGCCGCACGGAAGGGGCACCATGAGCGCGACCGAGCAGCAGACGTCCAGCGCGGCATCCGACGGGGGCTCTGGTCACATCGCCGACGCCCACGACGTGATCGAGGTGCGCGGCGCCCACGAGAACAACCTGCAGGGCGTGTCCCTCGACATCCCGAAGCGCAGGCTCAGCGTGTTCACCGGCGTCTCGGGCTCCGGCAAGTCGAGCCTCGTGTTCGGCACCATCGCCGCCGAGTCGCAGCGCCTCATCAACGAGACGTACTCGACGTTCATCCAGTCGTTCATGACCACCCAGCCTCGGCCCGAGGTCGACAGCCTCCGCAACGTCTCGGCGGCGATCATCGTCGATCAGGAGCGCATGGGGGCGAACTCGCGCTCGACCGTCGGCACGGCGACCGATGTCTACGCGCTGCTGCGTATCCTGTTCTCGCGGCTCGGCGACCCCTACGTCGGCCCGAGCTTCCACTTCAGCTTCAACGTGCCCGCCGGCATGTGCCCCAGGTGCGAGGGCGTCGGCCAGGTCAACGACCTCGACCTCGACGAGCTCTTCGACCGCGACAAGTCGCTCGCCGAGGGGGCGATCACGATCCCCGGGTACACGGCCGACGGGTGGATGGTGCGCATCTACTCCGAAGGCGGGTTCCTCGACGCCGAGAAGAAGATCCGCGACTACAGCGAGACCGAACTGCACGACTTCCTGTACAAGGAGCCGACCAAGGTCAAGGTGCAGGGCATCAACATGACCTACGAGGGGCTCGTGCCCAAGTTGCAGAAGAGCATCGGGTCGAAGGACCGCGACGCGTTGCAGGCCCACATCCGCGCGTTCGTCGATCGGGCGTTCACGTTCACGACGTGCCCGGAGTGCGGCGGTGCGCGCCTGAACCGCGAGGCGCTCGCGTCGAAGGTCAACGGCATCAACATCGCCGAGGCGTCGTCGATGCAGATCTCCGACCTCGCAGCATGGGCCGCCGACATCGACGACCCGAGCGTCGCCCCGCTCATCACGAACCTCAGGCAGAACGTCGAGTCGTTCGTCGAGATCGGCCTCGGCTACCTCAGCCTCGACCGCCCCGCCGGCACCCTGTCGGGCGGTGAGGCGCAGCGCGTCAAGATGATCCGGCACATCGGCTCCGCCCTCACCGACGTCACCTACGTCTTCGACGAACCCACCGTCGGGCTGCACCCCCACGACATCCAGCGCATGAACCGCCTGCTGCTGCAGCTGCGCGACAAGGGCAACACCGTGCTCGTCGTCGAGCACAAGCCCGAGGTCATCGAGATCGCCGACCACATCGTCGACCTCGGCCCCGGCGCGGGCTCGCGCGGGGGGCAGATCTGCTTCGAGGGCGATCTCGACGGGTTGCGCGCCTCCGGCACGCTCACCGGCCGTCACCTCGACCATCGCGCGCAACTGCGCGAGAGCGTGCGGAGCGCGAAGGGCGCCCTCGAGATCCGGGGCGCGACGCAGCACAACCTCACCGGCGTCGACGTCGACCTCCCGCTCGGCGTGCTCACCGTCGTCACGGGCGTCGCCGGCTCCGGCAAGTCCTCGCTCATCCACGGCAACGTTCCGCGGCACGAGGACGTCGTCGTGGTCGACCAGTCGCCGATCCGCGGGTCGATCCGCTCGAACCCGGCCACCTACACGGGCCTGCTCGACACGATCCGCAAGGCCTTCGCGAAGGAAAACGGCGTGAAGCCCGCCCTGTTCAGCGCGAACTCGGCCGGCGCCTGCCCCAACTGCAAGGGCATCGGGCTCGTGTTCGTCGAGCTCGGCCCGATGTCGACGGTCTCGAGCGTCTGCGAGGAGTGCGGCGGCAAGCGATTCACCGCCGAGGTGCTCGAGTACCGGCTCAACGGGCTGAACATCGCCGAGGTGCTCGCGCTCTCGGTCGACGCGGCGCTCGAGTACCTCACCGAGAAGACCGCACGGGTGATCCTGCAGCGGCTGTCCGACGTCGGACTCGGCTACCTCGGCCTCGGGCAGGCGCTCAACACGCTCTCGGGCGGTGAGCGGCAGCGGCTGAAGCTCGCGATCAACATGGCCAAGAAGGGCACGATCTACGTGCTCGACGAGCCGACGACCGGCCTGCACCTGGCCGATGTCGACCGACTGCTCGCGCTGCTCGACCGCCTCGTCGCCGATGGCAACTCGGTCATCGTGATCGAGCACCACCAGGCCGTCATGGCGCACGCCGACTGGATCATCGACCTCGGCCCCGGTGCCGGCCGCGACGGCGGGCGCATCGTGTTCGAGGGCACGCCGGCTGAACTCGTCGCCTCGGCATCCACCGACCACGCGACGCTCACGGCCACGCACCTCGCGGCCTACGTCGGGGCCTGAGCCCGGCGGGCGGTGATCCCGGGCTCGACTACGCCGGGTTCGCGCGCATGAAGTCGACGACGGATGCCGCGAGCGAGGCGCCGATCTCGTGGGCCGGGCGCTTTCGACCCTTGATCTCGAAGGAGTGGTTGGCGTCGGCGATCCACTCGAGGTCGACGGCGCAACCAGTCGTGCCTCGTTCGGAGCGAAGCCGCGCGACGAGGTCGTCGAGCTGCTCGTTCGGAGCGGCGAAGGGGTCGTTGCGCCCCTGCAGGAACAGTATCGGCGCGGCCAGGTCGGGCAGGTGCTCGTCGCGCGCCTTCTCGGGGCGTCCGGGCGGGTGCAGCGGATAGCCGAGGAAGGCGAGGCCTGAGGCCGGCATGCCGTCGGCGACGGCCATCGACGCCATGCGGCCTCCGAACGACTTGCCCGACACCCAGATCGGCTCGCCGGCATCGGCGCTGGCATCGATCGCGCGCTCGCGGGCGTACGCCGCCGCCGCACGCCACGTCGCGATCGCGACGGGCGGGCGATCGGGGAACTTGCGTCCCGCCTCGCGATACGGGAAGTCGAAGCGCAGGGTCGCGACGCCGAGCGCCCGCACGGCCGAGGCGAACCCCGCGAGGAACGGGTGCTCCATGCCGGTGCCTGCGCCGTGTGCGACGACGAGCGTCGCCCACGCGTCGGCGGGTCGGGCGTAGAGCGCCGAGACGGAGTCGACGCCACCGACGGGGCTCGCGGCATCCGCCGGACCGTCGTCGCCGAGGCGGATGCGCACGGCCTCGTCGCTCAATCGAGGCTCCCGAGCACGCTGCCGACGCCGTCGGCGAGATCGACGAGGCCGCCCGACACGTCGACGAGGTCGCCGAGCGCGACCGTGAGGTGCGCGACGTCGTCGACGAGAACGATGAGTTGGGCGAGGTGCCCGGTGAGCTCGGCGAGGTCGGCCGTGCCGCTCACCAGATCGCCGAGCGTGTCGACGTTCGTGCGTTCGAGCGTCTGCACGTCGAGCTTCAGCGTCGCGATCCAGTCGCGTTCGACGCCGAAGAGCACGGCGTAGGGCAGCAGCTTCTCGTGCAGGTGGAAGCGGGCGAGAGGGCCGGATGCCGCGGCCGGCGAGGTGTCGGCGGGTGCTGTCGTCGCGGCATCCGTCGTCTGGGGCACCGGGATCAGCTGGGCGCCCGTCGGGGACTGCAGCACGCGCATGCGGTCGGCCTCGGCGAGCACGAGGTACTGGCGGAGGCCGTCGAGGTGTTCGCGGCGTTCGCGTGCCGCGGGCAGGAACCGGCGCCACGACGCCGGAGTCACGACGATGGTCGCGATCGTCACGGCGAGGGCCGCGAGCGTCGCGATGAGCGCCGGCCAGTCGCCGGAGCCGAGGGTGATGACGAGGAGCAGCGCCTCGACGAGCATGCCGAGGTAGGCGAGCACGGTGAGGGTGGTGCCGGGCCAGGCCATGCGGCGCTGGGCGACGAGTCCGGCGCGGGCGAGCGCGTAGTCGGCGTTGCGCACGACCGACTTCAGGCGTGCCGAGAGCGCACGCCGGTCGGTCGAGAAGCGACGAAGGCGCGTGCTCGTGTGTTCTGGGCCGAAGAGCGCTTCGAGCACGGCGAGCTCGTCGCCGGTGAGGGGTGCCCCTGGCTGCAGTTCGATGCCGATCGGTTCGCGCTTCGTCTCGTTCGCGATGATGCGGATGCGGCGCGACACCGCGAGGTCGACGATCACCGCGGCTGCCGCGCGCCGGTCGGCCTCGACGAGCAGCGCGTCGTGCAGCACCGATGCCCCGCGTGCCCTCGTGTACTGCACGACCGGGGAGTGCACCGGCTGCCGGGACACGATGCGCGCGACGATGCCGAGCGCGAAGATGACGAGCGCTGGGGCGATGGCGAGCAGGATGACGGCGGGGAGCACGCGCTCAGTCTAGGGATCCGCGCGCATGCTCCGCGGGACGGCGACGCCGAACGTCAGGGGGCCGGCGGGGGCGTGACGGGCACGAGGCGGGCGTCGGCGAGTGCGGCCACCGCGTCGATCGCGGCGCGATGCGCGGCGGGCGATGCGGTGAGCCGGAAGTGCCCGGCCGCCGGCACGATCACGTTCGTCGCGCCCGCGAGCGCGCTGCCCTCTGGCACGTGCGCGTCGAGGGTGCCGAAGATCGAGACGATGTGCTCGTTCACCGTGGCATCGCGTTGCAGTTCGACGATCGTGACGTCGGTGGGCAGGAACGCGCGCATGCTCGGGTCGAAGAACCAGCGGGCCCTCGCCGAGCCGGCGTACGGCGTCGCGAGCGTGACCGCGCCGCGCACGTCGAGGCGATCGGAGCCCGCCGATCCGAGTGGGCCCGAGCCGCGCACGAGGTCGGTCAGCAGGTGCTTGCCGATGAGGCCGCCCTTGCTGTGCGCGACGATCACGCGTCCGGCGGGCGGTGGGTCGACCCGCGCGAGGGCGCGCTGCAGCAGCCTCGAGGTGTCGGGCACGGATCGACGGTTCATGCCGAGGCCATGCACGATCGTGATGCGGTGCCCGGCGCGGTTCAGGGTATCGGCGAGCGGCGCGAGGAAGCTCCAGTGCTCGTGCACGCCGGGAACGAGCACGACGTCGGGCATGGCGGGGTCGCCGATGCGCCAGCGCTCGGGCGGACGGGTCGAGACGAGTTGCACGAGTCGTCGCCGAGCCCCGAACCCGTAGTCGCGCAGTACCCATCCGACGCGCGTCGTCGTGCTGCCGCCGAGCGCCTTCGAGAGCGCCGCGCGCCGTTCGTGGGGTGCGAGCTCACTGCCCAACCGGTCGCCGCGGGCATGGCCGGCGATGAGGTCGCCGAGCGGGCCGACCTGGTGCGGAACGGCCTCGTGCCCGCGTCCGGGCACCTCGGCGTACCTGGCGTGCGGGGCGAGCACCGCGACCGCCTGCCCCCAGTAGCGGGGCACGACGCGGTCGTCTGCGCCGCGGATCACGAGCACGTCGGCGCGCACGCGGGGGAGCACGAGCTCCATGCGGTGCTCGAGCGTCGGCCGGAGGTTCGCGAGCACCCATCGGCTGCCGGCCTGGATGTAGGCGAGGGCGCCGCGCGCGAACGCGAAGAGGTCGATGACGGCGATGTCCTGCAGGAACCTGGCCGCCTGCTGGTGCGCGGTGCGCTCGCGTGGGTTCACCGAGGGGCCGACGAGCACGATGCGCTCGACGAGCTCCGGATGCCGCGCCGCGAGGTCTGCGACCACCTGGGCGCCCATGGAGTGCCCGACGAGCACGGGGTGCGAGGCCGGCCGATCGACGGAGGACTCGGCGCGCAGCTCGATGAGCAGGTCGGCGACGAGGTCGGCCGTCTCGGACACCGTGAGCGCCTTGGCCGGCTTCGGCGAATCGCCGAAGCCGGGGAGGTCGAGCGCGAGCACGCGCCCGGACTCGGCGAGGCGCTCGTCGAGTCCGCCCCAGTACTCGGCGGCCATGCCGAGGCCGTGCACGAGCACGTAGGTGGGGGCGTCGGGTGCCGTGGCCGTGCGGCTGCCGGCGGGCTCGACCGTCGAAGCCTCGGCGCGGTCGGGCTCGTGGATGACGATCGTGCGATCGCCACGACGGAAGGTGCGCGCGGGCATTCCCGCAGCCTACCCGCGCTGTCCCGACGGGGTCAGCCGGCGTGCGATGCGCTCGGTCGGCGCATCGCGACCACGCGCATCGCCGCCGTCGCGATCAGCACGGCGATCACCGCGATGATCGCGGCGATGCCGGTGACGGTCGACGACGGCTCGTCGGTGAGGCGGGCGACGGCGATCCACGCGATGCCCCAGCTCAGCGAGAGGGCGGGCGCGATGCGACCGTGGTCCCACACGGCGAGGGCGATGCCGAGGAGTCCGGCGATGGCGACGAGGCCCACCGACCAGGTCTCGGGCGGCAGGCCGAACCCGTCGAAGCCGACGGCGACGAGCACCGCGGCGATGTTCGCGATCGTGGCGACGCACACCCATCCGAGGTAGAGGCCGATCGTGCCGTCGGTGACGAGGGCGTCGATCGCGCTCTTCGGGCGCAGCTCGAGCCCGATGCGGAACGCCGCGACGAGCACGACGAGCAGCGCGGCGATCACGGGCACGCTCAGCCAGAGCAGGTCGAACTGGATGCTGAGGATCCACGCCGCATTCAGCAGGAGGGATGCCGCGACCCACGGGCCGAGCCGGCGGTGCCGCTCGTCGGTGCGCTGGGCGGGCAGGAACTGCCACACCGCGTAGGCGAGCAGCCCGAAGTAGATGAGCGACCAGATGGCGAAGGCGCCACCGCCCGGCGCCACGAGCGTCGCGTCGGCGGCGAGTGCGCCGCCCGCGGCATCCTGAACCCGTTGCCCGCCGGCGGCACCCGACCCGATGAAGGAGCCGACGACCGCGATCAGGGCGCTGACCGCCACCGTGAGCTGCCTGGCGAGATCGCCGCCCGAACTCGCGGCGGAGTTCGTGCCCGAACTCGTGCCGGATGCGTCGCGAGCCGTGCTCGACTTCGGCGGTTGCGCCTCCGGCGTGCGAGCCGTGCTCGGCCCGCCCGCCGTGCTCGATACGTGGGCTGCGCGTTCAGGGTTCGTCATCGCCACTCCTGCCGTCGTCGTTCGGATCCCGGTCGGATTTCCTCCAGCCTAGGCAGGCCTCCGGCGCTCCACATCGAACCTTCGGACGACACGGAGGGGGTTGACAACGGCCCGCTCCGGCCGGCTCACCAGCCTTCGGCGAGCACCCGATCGAGCATCGCCACGAAGAAGTCGGCGGAGTCGTCGTCGAGGCAGAGCGGCGGCTTCGTCTTCAGCACGTTCTGGTGGTCGCCGGTCGGCTGCATGACGACGCCGAGTTCGAGCAGGCGGTCGCAGATGGCCGCGGTCTCGGCCGTGGCCGGCGCGAGGGTCGCGCGGTCGCGCACGAACTCGACGCCGAGGTAGAGGCCGAGTCCGTGCACGGCTCCGATGAGCGGATGTCGCGCGGCGAGCTCCTCGAGGCGGTGCTTGAGTCGCGTGCCGACGTCGAGGGCGTTGCGCTGCAGGCCCTCGTCGCGGAAGGCGTCGAGCACGGCGAGTCCGGCGACGCTGGAGGCGGGGCTGCCGCCCGTGGACGAGAAGAAGTACCCCTGGCTGCGGAACCGGGCGGCGATCTCGCGCGTCGTGATGACCGCACCGAGCGGGTAGCCGTTGCCCGCCGCCTTGGCCACGGCGATGACGTCGGGCACGACGCCCTGCTGCTCGAAGCCCCAGAACCAGTGGCCGAGCCGGCCGAAGCCGGCCTGCACCTCGTCGGCGATCGCGAGGCCGCCGGCCGCGCGCACGGCGGCGTAGATCTCGGCGAGGTAGCCGTCGGGCAGCGGGATGCCTCCGGCGTTGCCGAAGAACGTCTCGGCGATGAACGCGGCGGGCGGGCGCCCGTCGGCGGCGAGCCGGGCGATGCGGTCGGCGGCCTCCGAGGCGTAGTTCGCGGCATCCGCCCCCCGATGCACCCCGCGGAACGGATTCGGCGTATCGACGCCGTGCACCCAGTCGGGCCGGGTCTCGAGCGCGTTCGGGTTGTCGGCGACCGAGGTGCTCACGGCATCGGACGCGTAGGTCCAGCCGTGGTAGGCCTCGAGGATCGCGACGACGTCGCGCCGGCCGGTGGCCGCGAGGGCGACGCGGATCGCGAGGTCCGTCGCCTCGGAGCCCGAGTTCACGAGGAACACCGTGTCGAGCGGGTCGGGCGCGAGGGCCGCGAGCCGTTCGGCGTACTCGACGACCGCGCCGTAGTGGAACCGCGAGTTCGTGTTGAGGCGCCGCAGCTGCCGACTCACGGCGTCGGCGACGCCCACATGCCCGTGGCCGAGCGGCGTCACGTTGTTCACCATGTCCAGGTAGGCGCGCCCGTCGACGCCGACGAGGTGCTCGCGCCACCCGCGCTCGATGCGCGGCGGCGCCTCGTAGTAGTGCTCCTGCACCTCGGCGAAGCTCGCAGTGCGACGGGAGAGCAGGGCGTGATCAGTCTCGGTCTCGGTCTCGGGCTCGATCCCGCCGTTCGGGCCTTGGCCGGCGGATGTCGCGAGCCCGAGCACCGGCGCCGGATCGAGCGTCTGGGCGAGCCAGCCGTTCGCGTACTCGGGGCGCACGAGGTGCGGCGCGGCGGGCCCGTCGGCGCGCTCGAGGCGGATGCGGATGCGCGTCCGGGCTGGGAGCCCGTCGACGACCGGCTGGTCGGGCGCACTCGGGGTCGCCGCCTCGATGAGGAGCCGCACGCCGGATCCCCGCGACTCGACGACCTCGAGCACCTGCGGCTCGGCGAACCACACGTCGATGCCCGTCGGGATCGTGGCCGACGACTCCGCCGACCGGATGCGGCTCTCGGTGAGGCGGGGCGTGGCGCGTGGAAGCCAGGCGGCGGAGGCCCCGGCGTCGAGCGCTGCGAGGGCGAGGCGCTCCTCGAGACCTGCGTCGAGCCATGCGCCGGCGTCGACCGCGTCGGATTCGGGCGAGACGTCGAGCCGCACGGCGTTCGCGGCGTTCGCGGCGTCGAAGCCGCGCAGGATCACCCCGAACGAGCCCGTCGCGGGCGCGCGAGCCGGCGGTTCGACGCCGAGGTCGGCCGCGATCGCGCCAGTCATCACCTCGCTCGGCACCGACACGGCCTGCTCGAAGATGCGCCACTCGCGCTCGATGCCGTCGGCGGCATATGCATTCGCTCCACCGTCGAGCTGCACCTGGTGCTCGCCGCTCACCACGAGCACCGCGCCGCGCACGACGACGAGCGGCCAGATCGCGGCGACCTCGGCCGACGAGAGCGGGCGCAGGGCGTGGAACGCGCGGATCGCGGGCAGCACCGAAACGGGCTCGGCGCCCGCGTGGTGCAGCACCGACGAGATCGTGATGGCGAGCTCGGCGACCGCCCACGACCGGGTCACGTCGCCGAAGTCGATGAGCCCGTCGGGAAGGCCGGGCAGGCCGGGCAGGCCGGGGTCGCCGGCCGAGCCCGACACGCCGGCATCGACTGCGCGCACCACGTTGTCGTCGGTCAGGTCGAGGTGCACCGCCTGGGTCGGCAGGTCGCCCGCGAGGGCGGTGATCGCAGCCCAGGCGGCGGCCGCGGCATCCGTCACCCGCTCGCGCCGCGACGCATCGGGGTGGTGCGGGGCGAGCAGCTCCACCACCCGGTCCGCGAAGCGCGGGTCCCACTGCAGCACGCGGTCGAGTCCGTCGTGGTCGAAGTCGGCGAGGGCGAGGCTCGTGCGTGCGGCGAGTTCGCCGAGCCGCGCCACCGCATGCGGCGAGAGGTATGCGCTGCCGTGCAGGGTTCCGCCGTCGAGGAATTCGATGAGGCGGATGCTGAGCGGGCCCTCGCTCGTGACGGCGACGATCGAGCGCGGCCGGCCCTCGGCATCCGTCGTCGTGGTCGCGATGCGGAGCGACGGCGCACGCTCGGCGATCAGGGTGGCTGCGGCATCCTGTGCGGCGAGCTCGGTGGCCGTGAACCCGGGGTTCGTGATCTTCACCACGCCGATCGGCAGCGCATCGTCGCGCGAAGGGACGTCGGACCCGCCCGATCCGCCCGACCCGTCCGCCTCGCCCGAACCTGCCGCCTCGAACGCGAGGAAGTTCTGGTCCTGCTGGCTGCCGAGCGAGCGCAGTTCGACGTCGAGCCCCCAGTGCTCGCGCAGGAGCGCGGCGACTTCTTCGGGCGGCAGGTTCGGCGCCGCGAGCTCGCCCGCCTCGAAGAAGTCGAATCCGCGGGGCGGGTGGTTCACGTCGGGCATCAGGCTTCGGCTCCGAGTTCTTCGCGGATGCGTCGCAGGTCTTCGAGGAGCGATCCGATCAGGATCCAGTGCGACGAGGTCGGGGGGCGCACGACGAGCGCCGAGGTCAGCGCCGGCACCGTCGACGTCATCGGTTCGGGCTCGGGCTCGGCGACGCGGGCCGCGAGCCGGATGTCGTGGGCGACGCGGTGCAGCTGCTCGGCGATCGCCTTCACGGTCGGCTCGTCGTGCAACGAGGCGTCGTAGTGGTCGGCGAACGCGCGGGTCATGCCGATGAGCTGCGTCACGATCGGGCCGAGCTGCTCGAGCAGGGCGCCCAACTGGGCGAGCTCCTCGCGGTGCGCCGACCGGCGCGGGTTGAGCGTGAGCGACTCGGTGCCCGCCGCGATCGCCGCATCGGCGGCCTCGCGCATCGGGCGCAGCAGCCTGGCCTCGATCATGAGCGCCTCGATGTCGGCGCGAGACTGGGCCGTCTCGAGCGCGGCGGCCAGGCGGTCGGCGGATGCCGCGAGCTCACCGCCGAGCAGCGCCGCCTCGCGTCGAGCGGGGGCGATCGCGACGGGCGGCACGATCGCCGCGTTCACGATGATGCCGATCGCGGCGCCGATCAGGGTCTCGAGGACGCGATCGAGCGCGTAGTTCGGTGTCGCGGCGCCGAGCGCCAACGTGAGCATCGCCGAGATCGCGACCTGGTTGCCGGTCGCGGGGGCCATCTTCAGGGCCCACGCGATGAGCATCGCGACGAGCACCGCGACGAGCACGACCCACGAGTACGCGCCGAACGCCAGCGACAGCGCCGACGCGACGATGACGCCGAGCAGCACGCCGATGGAGCGCTCGATGCCCTTGCCGAGCGACTGGTTGACGCTCGGCTGCACCACGAGCAGCGCCGCGATCGCCGCGAACACGGGCAGCTGGGTCGGAATCAGCGCCCCGGCGATGAGCCACGCGGCGATCGTCGCGACCGAGGTCTTGAGCACCTGCAGCACCGGCAGGCGCTTGGACGTCCGCAGGTTGTCGAGGACGGACATCGCGGGGTTCAGTCGGGATCGGGAAGCGCGGCGAGCGCGCCCGCGATCGGCAATCCGCCTTCGGTGAGCTCGAACTGCGCACCCGATGCCGCGCCGGACACGAGCACCGCGGCGACGGTCGCCGCGACATCCGCCCGGCTCACCGAACCCCGCGGCAGCGTGGTATCGGCCACGACGAGGCCCGTCGGCGCCGCGTCGGTCAGGCCGCCGGGCCGCACGATCGTGAAGTCGAGCCCGCTGGCGCGCACCGCGGCGTCGGCCTCGCTCTTGGCCCGCAGGTAGATCTGGAACACGTCGTCGGAGTCCGCGTCGAAGTCGTCGGCCCGCATGGCCGAGATGACCACGATGCGCGGCACGCCCGCGAGTTTCGCGGCGTCGGCGAGCAGGATGGCCCCGTCGCGGTCGACGGTGAGCTTGCGCTCGGCGGTGCTGCCGGGGCCGGCGCCCGCGGCGAAGACCACGGCGTCGGCGCCCGCGAGCACGGCGGCGACCTCGTCGGCCGATGCCGCCTCGAGGTCGAGCACGACCGGTTGGCCGCCGGCCGCCGTGACGTCGGCCGCGTGGTCGGCGTTGCGGATCAGTGCGACGGGTTCGTGCCCGCCGTCGGCGAGCAGACGTTCGAGGATGAGGGCGATCTTGCCGTGACCTCCGGCGATGACGACGCGCATGACACCAGTCAACGCGGATGCCGCCGATGGCGCAACCGGGCGAGGGAGGGCTTCCCCTCGTGGCAGCCGCGGGACAGAATGGGCGGGTGCCGCTCGGCACGTCCTCCTGCGACGACGATGAACCGGGGCACCCATGGCCATGCAGCGAACCGTCTCAGCCCGAATCGACCTGACCATCGAGGACCCGGCGCGGCTCGTGTTCATGCTCGCCGTCGCCGGCGGCGCGCCCGACGAGCGGCTCGAACTGCTCGCGAACGGCGTCGCGCTCGATGCGGCCGACGTGCTCGAGCTGACGGATGCCGCGGGCAGCCGCCTGCACGTCGTCGAGGCGCCGGCGGGCAGCCTGTCGCTGTCGTACTCGGCGACCGTCGACGGCCAGGCCGCAGCGGGATCCGACCGACCCCTCGATCTCGTGGAGTACCTGCGCCCGAGCCGCTACTGCGAGTCCGACCGGCTCGGGGCCACGGCCGTCGCCGAGTTCTCGGGGCTCGAGGGGCACGCGCTGCTCGACGCGGTGTCGTCATGGGTCGGCACGCGTCTCGCCTACGTGCCCGGCTCGAGCGGACCCAGCGACGGCGCGGTGCAGACCCTGCTCGCCCGCGAGGGCGTCTGCCGCGACTACGCGCACCTCGTGATCGCGCTGCTGCGCTCGCTCGACGTACCGGCGCGCCTCGCGGCGGTGTACGCGCCCGGCCTCGATCCGATGGACTTCCACGCGGTGGCCGAGGCGTACGTCGAGGGCGCCTGGCACGTCGTCGACGCGACCGCGCTGGCTCCGCGCTCGACGCTGCTGCGCATCTCGACCGGGCGCGATGCCGCCGACACGGCGTTCCTCAGCTCGTACGGCGGGTTCGTGCAGCTCGACGCGATCACGGTGACGGCGACCGCCGACACGCTGCCGGCCGATGACATCGGGCGGCTCGTGCAGCTGCGCTGACCCCTGCACCCCTGCGAACGGCCGAGTGCGGCGGGCCTACTGCAGCGGCGCCGCGAAGAACGCGAGCTCGTGCTCGGCCGACGCCCGGAACGCGCGGCGCATCGCCTCACGTCGCTCGGGCGTCGCAGCGGCGGCCTCACGCGCGACGAGCTCGATCGCCTCGCGCGTCGCGACCGCGAAGGCCGGGTCGGCGTACGTCTCGAGCCACGACGCGTACGGATGCTCCGGATCGAGCGCCGCCGCGCCGAACTCGCCGGCGGCGAGGCGCTCGCCGAGGTCGACGTAGATCCAGAAGCAGGGCAGCACGGCGGCGACCAGCACGGCGTAGTCGCCGCGAGAGCCGGTCGCGAGCAGGTGGTCGAGGTAGGCGGTCGTTGCGGCGTCGGGCTCGGCGGCGAACGTCGCGGCGGCGAACCTGCCGTCTGCGGCGGCGGAACCAGCGCCCGCGTCCGCGCCGGCGAGCCACCGCGTGTGCAGCTCGAGCTCGCCGACGAGCGAGCCGTGCGCCGAGTCCGCCCAGAACGCCTGGCCCGCGGCATCCGGAGCCAGGCGCGACGCCTCGGCGAGCACGCGCGCGTAGTCGCGCAGGTAGAGGGCGTCCTGCGCGAGGTAGCCGACGAAGGGGGCGCGCTCGAGCGTGCCGTCGGCAAGGGCGCGGATGAATGGCAGCGCGTCGATCGCCTCGCGCACGTCGGCGATGCCGCCCCACCACTCGGCCTCGATCTCGCCGGGCGTCGGCGCGGTGCGCAGCCCGCCGCGCGACCAGAGGCCGGCGAAGTGGCTCACCGGCCCGTGTCCGCCGCCGACCTCGAGCGCCTCGCCGTGCCGCAGCGACTCGCGCAGCCATCGGCGGGCCTCGCCGACCGCGGCCTCCCAGTGGCCGAGCTCGGCCTGCAGCGTCGCGACCGCCGACGAGAGCGAGCATCCGGTGCCGTGCGTCGCGGTGGTCGCGATGCGGTCGCCGCCGAACTCGACGACGGTGGCGGATGCCGCGTGCACGAGCGCGTCGGGCGCCTCGCCGCCGGCCAGGTGCCCGCCCTTCGCGAGCACGCGGGCACCGGTCGCCGCCGAGACCGCCTCGGCCTGCGCGATCGCCTCGGCCCACGTCGACGCCGGAGGCGAGTCCGAACCCGAGACCGCACTCGCGAGCACCGCGAGCTCGAGCAGGTTCGGCGTGATGAGGTCGGCGAGCGGCAGCAGCTCGCGAAGCGCGCGCTCGGCGTCGGGGTCGAGCAGACGGTCGCCGCTCGTGGCGACCATGACCGGGTCGAGCACGACGACCGGCACGGCGGTGCGCCGCAGCCAGTCGGCGACGACCGAGACGACCTCAGCGTTCGCGAGCATGCCGATCTTCACGGCGTCGATCGAGATGTCGTCGGCGATGGCGTCGAGCTGCTCGGCGAGGAACGCGGCCGGCGGCACGTGCACGCCACGCACGCCGCGCGTGTTCTGCGCCGTCAGTGCGGTGATCGCCGACATGCCGTAGCCGCCCACGGCCGCGATGGACTTGAGGTCGGCCTGGATGCCCGCGCCGCCCGACGGGTCGCTGCCCGCGATGCTGAGCACGCGCGGAACCCGACGCGCGGTCGTGCCGGTGCCGGTGCCGGTGGCGGTGCCGGTGCCGGTATCCGTGCCCGCATCCGGCTCGCGCGCGGTCATCGCCCGCTCCAAGCTGCGGCGAAGGCGGCGGCCGCATCGTGCGGCGAGGGGGCGGCGCAGATCGCCGACACCACCGCGACGCCCGCGGCTCCGGCCTGACGCAGCGCCGCGACATCCGCCAGCGTGATGCCGCCGATCGCGACGCACGGCAGCTCGGCCTCGGCGGCGAACCGTGCGAACCCCTCGATGCCGAGCGCCGGCGGATGGTCGGGCTTGGTCGTCGTGGGCCGGATCACGCCGACGCCGACGTAGTCGATCTCGCGGCGGGCCTGGCGGCGCAGCGTCGCGAGGTGCTCGGGCGCGTTCGCGGTGAGGCCGATGATCGCGTCGTCGCCGAGCAGGGCGCGGGCAGCGGATGCCGCGGCGTCGCCCTGCCCCAGGTGCACGCCGTCGACCGGCAGGCCGCGCTCGCGTGCGGCGGCGGCCACGTCGACCCGGTCGTTCACCAGCAGCGCGGCGCGGCCGTCGATCGCGGACGCGAGCGCCTCGAGCTGCCGCAGGAGCGCGTCGGTGGACGCCGTCTTGTCGCGAAGCTGCACCACGCGCACCCCGCCGTCGACGGCGTCGGCCACGACGGAGACGACCCCGCGCGAGCCGCAGAGCGCGGCATCGGTCACGAGGTAGATCGAGAGGTCGAGCGAGCGCCGCGTGATCATGAGCGGGCCGCCGCGGGGTCGGATGCCGCGGCACCCGTCGTCGTGATCTTCGCCCGCGCGCGCACGACGTCGGGCGTGACGAGCGCGAGCGCGTCGAGGAACGTCACGGCGAACGAGCCGGGGCCCGTCGCGCGCTCCGCCGCGAGCTCGGCGGCGACCGTGTAGACGACGGTGGCCGCTACGGTCGCGACGAAGGGATCGGCGAGCAGCCCGTCGAGCGCCGAGGCACCGGCCGCACGGGCGGCACCGGCCGCGTCGCGGCTCGCGCCGAGGAACGCCGCCGTCACTGCGCCGAGCGCGCAGCCGCCGCCGGTGACGCGGGTGAGCAGGGCATCCCCGTTCGCGATGCGCGCCGTGCGGTGTCCGTCGGTGATGAGGTCGACGGGGCCCGACACGGCGATGACCGAGCCGTGCGCGAGGGCGAGCGAGGTCGCGGCCTCGGCTGCGGCATCCGTGCTGTCGGAGGCGTCGACGCCGCGACCGCCCGCACCCGCTCCGGCGAGGGCGATGATCTCGCTCGCATTGCCGCGGATCGCCGTCGGGCCGGCGGCGACGAGCTCGTGCGCGAGCGCCGTGCGCACGGGCAGCGCGCCGATCGCGACGGGGTCGAGCACCCACGGGGTTCCGGCGGCGGATACCGCGGCCACCGCCTCGCGCGAGGCATCGCGCTGCTCTTCGGCGGGCGTGCCGAGGTTCACGAGCAGGCCGCCCGCGATGCCGGCGAACAGGCCGGCCTCTTCGCGGATGTCGACCATCGCAGGGGCGGCGCCGATGGCCAGGAGCGCGTTGGCGGTGAAGTTCGTCACGACGCTGTTCGTGATGCACTGCACCAGCGGCGGATGCTCGCGCAGCCGCTCGAGCAGCGCAGCGCTCGCGTCGGAGAGGTGGGCGGGGTCGATGGACAGGCGATCGCTCACGCGACATCCCTTCGCTAGTTCGAACTAGATCAGGTTCGACGGGTGTGTTCTCAGCCGCGATCGCCCGGGCGGGGCTGGAGCGCGGCACCCCGTGTCACTGCCCGCCAGCCTACTGCGCTCGCGCGTCACCCCAGTTCGAGGGCGAACCTCGTCTGGGCCATGGCGGCGCGGGTGCGCGCCGACTACGGTTCTCGCAACGCCCCGCCGGGTCGGCGGCGGCCGCCGGACGATCTCCAGCTGCGGCCGTTCGCACCGAGACCGTTCCTCCTCGGGCCCCGGCGGGGTGGTCCGGCTCTCGGGGACCGGCCACACGTCGCCCGCACGACGGTGCGTCGCGCCGCGAGGGAGGCGGGATCCTTGCGGGGCCATGGCAGGCTGGCCGCATGGCAGACGAGGATCCGCGCGGGGCGGCGGCCCACCGCGTCGCCGTGCTCGTGCTCGAGGGCGCCAAGCCGCTCGACGTCGGGATCCCCGCGCAGATCTTCACGACGCGCGCCTCGATGCCCTACGAGGTGCGCGTCTGCGGCGCGGCGCCGGGGCCCGTGACCGGTGGCGACGGCCTCTCGTACCACGTGGCCGACGGGCTCGAGGCGTTCGAATGGGCCGAGACGATCTTCATCCCGGGCTACCGGCATCCGGATGTCGATGAGCCGCCGCCCGTCGTCGTCGATGCCCTCCGTGCCGCCCATGAGCGAGGTGCCAGGCTCGCCGCCATCTCGACTGGCGCGTTCGCACTGGCGGCGACCGGACTGCTCGACGGACGCCGGGCCACGACGCACTGGCACTACACCAGGGCGCTCGCGGCGCGGCATCCGCTCGTGAAGGTCGACGAGAACGTGCTGTTCGTCGACGAGGGCCGGGTGCTCACCTCGGCGGGCGCGGCATCCGGCATCGACCTCTGCCTGCACCTCGTGCGCCGCGATCACGGCGTCGCGCTGTCGAACCACGTCGCCCGCCGGCTCGTGGCCGCGCCCTACCGCAGCGGCGGCCAGGCCCAGTACGTGCCGCGCGCACTGCCCGATGACCTCGGCGAGCTCTTCGCGGCGACCCGGCACTGGGCGATCGAGCACATCGAGGAGCCGCTCACGCTCGCCGACCTCGCCCGCAACGCGAACGTGTCGACGCGCACGTTCTCGCGGCGCTTCGTCGAGGACACCGGGTACACGCCCATGCAGTGGATCCTGCGCGCCCGCGTCGACCTCGCGCGCGAGCTGCTCGAGCGCACCGACCTCGGCGTCGAGCAGGTCGCCGACCGCGTCGGGCTCGGCACGGGCGCGAACCTGCGCCTGCACTTCCACCGCGTGCTCGGCACCTCGCCGACCGAGTACCGGCACACGTTCCGCGAGTAGCGGCGTTCCTCGGCCGCCGGGCGGCTCGACCGGCCGCCCGCGAAAACCGAATTGTGGTTGATTCCAACAAAAGGGTTGCGCGCGGCACCGGCCGTCCCGTACTCTCGCTCTCACGTCGTCGAAGCGCTTCGAATCCATCGGCTTCGACGGCAACGAGGGGTCCAAAGGGGGGTACCGGGATGGTGACGATCAGTGATGTGGCCAAGGTCGCAGGCGTCTCCATCTCGACCGTCTCCTACGCCCTCTCTGGCAAGCGCACGATCGCGGCCTCGACCCGCACGCGCATCGAGGCCGCCATCCGCGAACTCGACTACGAGCCGCACGCCGGGGCCCGCATGCTCGCCGGCGCCACCACGAACATCCTCGCGCTCTCGGCGCCGATCCACACCGACGGGCACCTGCCCACGCACATGCGGTTCGTCACCGCGGTCGTCGACACGGCGCGCAAGCACGACTACGACGTGCTGCTGCTCGCCACCGACGACGACGTCTCCGGCATCCGCCGGGTCGCGGCGTCGTCGCTCGTCGACGGCGTCGTCGCCATGGGCGTCAAGGCCCACGACGAGCGCGTCGACGTCGTGCGACGCGCCTCGCTGCCGGCCGCGTTCATCGGCATCCCCGGCGACGGCGACGGCCTCTCGTGCGTCGACCTCGACTTCGAGCGGGCCGGCCGGCTCGCGATCACGACCCTCGCCGAGGCCGGGCACCGCTCGATCGGCATCGTCGGCCATCCGCCGACGTACCTCGAGCGCGGAACCGGCTTCGTGCAGCGGTTCAACGCCGGGCTCGAGGCCGAGGCGGCGGCCCGCGGCATCCGCCTCGACGTCGTCTCCCCGACGCTCGCCCGCGGTGCGGCCGAGCACGCGTTCGACGAGCTGCTCGTCGCCTCGCCCGAGATGACGGCCGTGATCTTCCACTGCAACGAGCCGGTGGTCGAGTCGGTGCTGCGCCGCATCCGCGAGCGCGGCCTCGACGTGCCCGGCGACCTGTCGCTGTTCGCCGCATGTGCGAGCTACGACACGTCGCACCTCGTCATTCCGCTCAGCTCCATCCCCCTGCCACTCGACCAGATGTGCCGCATCGCGGTCGAGTCAGCGCTGCGCCAGGTGCGCGGCGGCGACGCCCTCGGCGTCGAACTCATCACGCCCGTCACGCAGAATCGCGGGTCGGTCGCAGCGCCTCGGCTCTGAGGCATCCTCCACTCCACGACACGAACCATCCAGGTCGAACGCGGCGCATCGTCGAAGCGCTTCGACAGTTGCGCAGATCACCAGAACCACGACACCAGAACCAGCCAACATCACCAGGACCAGACGCACCACACGAGAGGAAACGCACCATGGGAATCACCAAGCGCGGCATCGGCGCCGTCGCAGCACTGGCCGCGACCGCCGCACTGCTCACCGGCTGCTCGACGGGCGGCGAGTCCGACCCGAACACGCTGAAGCTCTGGCACTTCGAGGGCACCGACAGCGATGTCGGCATCGCCTGGAACAAGGCCATCGAGATCTTCGAGGAGGAGACCGGCGCCACCGTCGAGTACGAGGACAAGAGCTTCGAGCAGATCCGCTCCACGGCCAGCCAGGTGCTCAACTCCAACGAGGCACCGGATGTCATGGAGTCGCCCAAGGGCAACGCCACCGCCGGCCTGCTCGCCAGCCAGGGCCTGCTCGCCGACATCACCGACGCGGTCGAGGAGTACGGCTGGGACGACCTGCTCGCCCCGTCGCTGCAGACCACGGCCAAGTACTCCGACGAGGGCATCATGGGCTCCGGCCCCTGGTACGGCGTGCCGAACTACGGCGAGTACGTCACCGTCTACTACAACAAGACCGCGTTCGACGAGAAGGGCCTGACCGAGCCCAAGACGTACGCCGAGTTCGAGGAGATCCTCGACACGTTCGCGCAGGACGGCACCACGCCGCTCGCGCAGGCCGGTGCGGAGTACCCGCTCGGCCAGCTCTTCTACCAGCTCGCCCTCTCGAAGGCCGACCGCCAGTTCGTGAACGACTACCAGCTCTACGAGAACCCCGTCGACTGGCAGGGCCCCGAGCTCACCTACGCCGCCGACAAGATCGTCGAGTACGTCGACAACGGCTGGATCTCGAAGGACTCCACGGGCCTCAAGGCCGAGGACATGGGCGTCGGCTTCATGAGCGGCGAGTACCCGATGATGGTCTCCGGCTCGTGGTGGGCCGGCCGCGTGATCAACGAGGCCACGACCTTCGAGTGGGACACGTTCGCGTTCCCCGAGTCCGAGCTGGTTCCCGGATCGTCGGGCAACATCTGGGTCGTGCCCGAGAACGCGGCCAACAAGGAGCTCGCCTACGAGTTCATCGACATCACGATGCGCCCCGAGATCCAGGCCCTCATCGGCAACAACGGGTCGATCCCGGTCGCGGCCGACCCCGCCGACATCACCGACGAGAAGTCCGCCGCGCTCATCACCGAGTTCAACGAGGTCGTCGAGCAGGACGGGCTCGCGTTCTACCCCGACTGGCCCACGCCGAACTTCTACGACCAGCTCGTCGGCGCCCTGCAGGAACTCGTGAACGGCACCCTCACGCCCGAGCAGACGCTCGAGCAGCTCGGCACCGAGTACGAGGACGGCGTCGCCGACATCATCGGCTGACCGAACCGCCTCCCGCCGGCGGGCGTCGCCGATCTGGACACGACGCACGACGCCCGCCGGCCGGGAGGCGCCGGCCGAACCGCCTGACGGTTCGGCACGCTCCCACCGAGCTCTCCATCGAAAGGAACCATCGTGGTTTCCACCCTCGCTGCGCGGACCCGCGGGTCCAAGCGCGCCGACGGCATGAGCGCCATCTCGGGTACGCGATCGAGCGGGTTCTGGTTCTACCTCATCCCGGGTCTCGTGCTCTTCACGTTCATCGTGCTCATCCCGCTCATCTGGAACGTGTACCTCAGCTTCACCGACTGGCGCGGCGTGCGCCCGCCCGAGTTCGTCGGCCTCGAGAACTGGGTCGAACTCCTCCAGGACCAGAAGTTCTGGGCTTCGTTCCGCAACTCGCTCTCGATGATCGTCGCCATGGTGATCATCCCCACGCTGCTCGGCCTCGTGCTCGCCGCGCTGCTGTTCGACGTGATCGGTCGCAAGTTCGGCGGCCGCGTCGCGAGCTTCCTGCGCGCCACCTACTACCTGCCGCAGATCCTGCCCGTCGCCATCGCGGCGATCGTCATCGGCTGGATCCTCCGGCCCGAGAACGGCGCGCTGAACACCGTGCTCGAGAACATCGGGCTCGGCGAACTGCAGCACAACTGGCTCGGCAGCCCCGACACGGCGATGCTCTCGATCATGGCCGTCATGGTCTGGGTGCAGATCGGCTACCCGGTCGTCATCTTCATGGCCGCGCTGCAGCGCGTCGACCCCGAGCTCTACGAGGCCGCCGAGCTCGACGGCGCCGGCTGGTACCAGCGGTTCCGCTACATCACGGTGTCGGCGATCCGCCCCGAGATCTTCGTGGTGACGCTCACCTGCACGATCGCCGCGCTGAAGGTCTTCGGCCCCATCTACGCCCTCACCGGCGGCGGGCCCGGCACGGCGACGATCGTGCCGAGCTACTACTCCTACATCCAGTTCTTCCAGAGCCAGCAGGTCGGATACGGCGCGACGATCGCGACCGCGCTGACCATCGTCGTGGTCCTGGTCGCGATCGGATTCATCCGACTGCAGGCGCGCGTCGAGCGTCAGGAAGGCGAGCGCTGATGTCGCACACCGGCTCCACCGGCATCCGGGACGAACTCCCGCTGACCCCGCTCTCGGCCGCAGGCGCCGGCACGGTGCCGCTCGTCGGCGCCGACCGCGTCGAGGAGGCGCCGCGCCGCGGCATCCGTCGCTCGAAGCGACCCCCGCGCGACCACTCACCCCAGACGCGCAAGACCGCGAAGGACTGGGTCTGGCTCGTGCTCGCGATCCTGTTCGGCCTGCTCGTGGCGGTGCCGTTCATCCTGATCCTGATCAACTCGTTCAAGTCGCCGGAGGACTACAACACGTCGGGCCCGCTGATGCTGCCGAAGGAGCTGTACTTCGACGGCCTCGTGAACTTCTGGAACCGCGTCGACTTCCCGCAGAAGCTCTGGAACAGCTTCGTCATCTCGGGCTCGGTCGCCGTGCTCGCGGTGGCGGTCTCGGTGCTGAACGCGTACGCGCTCGGCATCGGCCGGGTGAAGTACCGCACCGGCATCCTGCTGCTGTTCCTGCTCGCCGACCTGATTCCGCAGGAGGCCCTGCTCTACCCGCTGTACTACATGTTCAAGTCGGTGGGCCTCTACGATACGCAGCTCGCGATCATCATCATCTTCACGGTGATCCAGGCGGCGTTCGGCACCTACCTGCTCTCGAGCGTGTTCGGCACGTTCCCGAAGGAGCTGCTCGAGGCCGCGGCGCTCGACGGCGCCGGTCGCCTGCGCACGCTGATCAAGGTCGTGCTGCCGATCAGCAAGGGCACGCTCTCGGTGCTGCTCATCTTCTTCTTCATCTGGACCTGGAACGAGTTCCTGATCCCGCTGACGTTCCTGGTGTCCAACGACAACCAGACCGTGCCGGTGGCGATCACGACCCTGCAGGGCGACCGGCTCATGGACGTCACGACGACGAGCGCCTCGGCGCTGCTCGGCGTGATCCCGACGCTGATCTTCTTCCTCATCTTCCAGCGAACGCTCACCCGCGGCATCACCGCGGGCGCGGTCAAGTAGCGCGACCGCACGGTCACCAGCTCCGAGCAGTGAAGCGGATGCCGCGGCAGCGGCCCGTTCGAAAGGAACACCAACACCCATGAAGTTCACCGACGGGTTCTGGCAGGTCAGGCCGGGCATCGAACCCCTGTACGGCCGTGAGTCGTACGACATCTGGGCGGACGGAGAGCACCGCCTGCAGGTCTTCGCCACCACCGGCGTCGTCGCCAAGCGCGGCGACACGTTGAACCGACCGCTGCTGACGGTGACGCTCTTCTCACCGCTCGCCGACGTCATCGGCGTGCGCATCGAGCATCACTCCGGCGGGGTGAAGCCGCAGGGCTTCGACCTCGTCGGCGCGCAGGACGCGCAGGGCGTGGTCGTGGTCGACGAGACCGGCGGCCTGCTCACCTCGGGGCGGCTGTCGGTGCGCGTGGCGCCGGGCGCCCCGTTCGGGCTCGCGTTCGAGGTCGACGGCCGCACGATCGTGTCGGCCGGCGACAAGTCGATCGCGAACATGCGCGTGCGGCCCGACGCGCAGCTCGACGGCGTGCCCGTCGGCAACGCCCGCGAGGCCACGGCGCGCGCCGCGGCATCCGCCTACACGCTGCAGCAGCTCTCGCTCGGCGTCGGCGAGCTCGTGTACGGGCTCGGCGAGCGCTTCGGGCCGCTCGTGAAGAACGGGCAGACGGTCGACATCTGGAACGCCGACGGCGGCACCTCGTCGGAGCAGGCCTACAAGAACGTGCCGTTCTACCTGACGAACCGCGGCTACGGCGTGCTCGTGAACGACACGGGGCACGTGTCGTACGAGATCGGCTCCGAGTCGGTCGAGCGCGTGCAGTTCTCGGTGCCCGGCGAGTCGCTGGAGTACTTCGTGGTCTACGGCGGCACGCCCGCGGGGGTGCTCGAGCGGTACACCGAGCTCGTCGGCAAGCCCGCGCGGGTTCCGGCCTGGTCGTACGGCCTCTGGCTCTCGACGTCGTTCACGACCGACTACGACGAGGCGACCGTGAACCGGTTCGTCGACGAGATGGCGGCCCGCGAACTGCCCGTGAGCGTGTTCCACTTCGACTGCTTCTGGATGCGCGAGTTCAACTGGTGCGACTTCGAATGGGACCCGCGCACGTTCCCCGACCCCGAGGGCATGCTCGCCCGCCTGCGCGACAAGGGCCTGCGCGTCTGCGTCTGGCTGAACCCCTACATCGGCCAGCGCTCGAAGCTCTTCGCCGAGGCGGCCGAGCGCGGTTACCTCGTGAAGCGGCCAGACGGCTCGGTGTGGCAGTGGGACCTCTGGCAGGCCGGCATGGGCCTCGTCGACTTCACGAACCCCGACGCCACGCGCTGGTACCAGGACCACCTGCGCGCGCTCGTCGCCCAGGGCGTGGACTGCTTCAAGACCGACTTCGGCGAGCGGATCCCGCTCGAGGTCGAGTACTTCGACGGCTCGGCGCCCGACCGCATGCACAACCGCTACACGCAGCTCTACAACGAGGCCGTGTTCGAGGTGCTCGAGCAGGAGCGCGGCGAGGGCGAGGCCGTGGTGTTCGCCCGTTCTGCGACGACCGGCGGCCAGCGCCTGCCCGTGCACTGGGGCGGCGACTCGACCTCGACGTACGAGTCGATGGCCGAGACCCTGCGCGGCGGCCTCTCGCTCGCGGCCTCGGGCTTCGCGTTCTGGAGCCACGACATCGGCGGCTTCGAGGGCACTCCGGATGCCGGCGTGTTCAAGCGCTGGGTCGCGTTCGGCCTGCTCGGCACGCACTCGCGCTTCCACGGGTCGGGCTCCTATCGGGTGCCGTGGGCGTTCGACGAGGAGGCCGTCGACGTAACGCGGATCTTCACGAAGCTGAAGCTCTCGCTCATGCCGTACCTCTACCAGCAGGGCCTCGATGCGTCGGCGACCGGCGTGCCGGTCATGCGCCCGATGGCGCTCGAGTTCCCCGACGACCCCGGCGCCGCCTACCTCGACCGGCAGTACATGCTCGGTTCGTCGCTGCTCGTGGCCCCGGTGTTCTCGGAGTCGGGCGAGGTCGAGTTCTACCTGCCCGCAGGGCGGTGGACGAACTGGTGGACGGGCGAGGTCGTCGCGTCGCAGGGCTCGTGGCGCCGCGAGGTGCACGGCTTCGACACCGTGCCGCTGTACGTGCGCGAGGGCACCGTGCTGCCGATCGGCGCCGACACCACCAAGCCCGACTCCGACTACTTCGACGGGCTCGAGCTGCGCGTGTACCCGGGGGCGACGGATGCCTCGGGCGGGCCGGATGCGGCGGGCACGCCGGATGCCGCGGGCGCGCCGGTGTCGCCGGGCGTGACGGTGACGGCACCAGACGGGCGGTCGGCGCGGTTCACCGTGGCGGGGGAGACCGTCACCGCCGAGGGCGATGCGGGCGAGGCCTGGGGGGCGACGTTCGTCTGAGCATGGCCTCGGCGGGTGCGGGCGCCCGGTGGCTTCGGCTGCCGGGCGCCCGTTCGCTCAGCGCCGCTCGATGGTCGACCCGCGGATGACGAGCCGTACCGGCAGGTGGTGCACGCCGGGGTCGGGCTCGCCGTCGTCGATGGCGTCGAAGATGCGCATCGCCGCGGTGCGGCCGAGCTGCTGCAGGTTGGCGTCGATGCTCGTGAGCTCGGGGCGCGAGTTCAGGGCGAGCACCTCCCAGTTGTCGTAGCCGATGACGGCCACGTCCTCTGGCACCCGTTTGCCGAGGTCGCGGAGGGTGTCGATGACGCCGCGGGCGATCTGGTCGGAGCCGGCGACGATGCCGTCGACGTCGGGGTTCTGCGCGAGCAGCATGCCGGCGGCGGCGCGGCCCCAGTGCTCGCTCCAGCTCGAGGTCATCACGTCGCCGACGAGCCCGAGTCCGGCTTCGGCGAGGGCCGCGCGAACGCCGACGGCGCGGTCCTGCGCCGCGGCGTACTCGGGTTCGCCCGTGATGTGGGCGATGCGGCGTCGGCCGGTGGTGAGCAGGTGCTCGACCGCGAGGCGCCCGCCGGCCACGTTGTCTGGCGTGACTGAAACGTCGTTCGGGTCATCCGACGGAGCGTAGGCGTAGACGACCGGAACCGGGAGGTCCTGGCCGAGCGAGGGCCGGGGGTCGGTCTGCCGGCCGACGACGATGATGCCGTCGACGCGGCGGTTGAGCAGGGCCTTGAGGTGGTGCTGCTCGCGGATCGTGTCGCCGCGCGCGTCGCAGAGGAACACGTTGATCTGCCCGGCGCCGAACGCGTCTTCGGCGCCCATGAGGATCGGGATCACGAAGCGGCCCTCGAGGTCGCTCGTGAGCAGGCCGACGGTGCCCGTGCGCCCGGCGATGAGGCTGCGGGCGAGGGAGTTCGGCGTGAACGAGAGCTGCTCGGCGGCCTCGATGACCCGCTGGCGTGTGGCGGGGGCGACCTGGTCGCGGCCGTTGATGGCCTTCGAGGCGGTCGCGAGCGAGACCCCGGCCATGCGCGCGACGTCGTTGAGCGTCGCCGCCTTCGACCCGCCGGTTCCGCTTCTCGCCATGCCCGCCTCCTCGACTGAAACGCTACCGGTCATCGCTCTTGACGGCCGGGAGATTCACACTGTAGCGTGCCGAAAGGCCTTTCGGAAGTTTCGAAAAGGCCGGCACCAGCACCTGGCATTCCGGGCGAAACCCCGCCCGCTCAAGGACGAGCAAGGAGAACACGGATGAGATCACGCAATCGCCGGATGACGCGGGCTGCAGCCCTGCTCGCCGCCGGCGCCCTCACGATCGGGCTGGCCGCCTGCTCCGCGGGCAGCGAACCGGAGTCGAGCCTCGCCGACGCCGGCGCAGAGGGCGTCGACGACGGCACGACGCTGACCCTCTGGACCCGCGCACCGCTCGAGAAGCAGGCCAACCTGCTCGTCGACGCCTACAACGAGAGCCACGAGAACCAGGTCGAGCTCACGGTCGTGCCGAACGACGACTACGTCGCCAAGGTCGGTGCAGCAGCCGGCTCGAACGGCCTGCCCGACCTCTTCGCGGCCGACATCGTGTACGTGCCGAACTGGGTGAAGCAGGGCCTCTTCCAGGACATCACGGCGAACATCGACGGCTTCGACTTCAAGGACGACATCAACAAGGGCCACCTGTCGGCGGGCACGCTCGACGGCCAGGAGTACGTGCTGCCGTTCGTGCTCGACCTGTCGATGCTGTTCTGGAACAAGGACCTCGCGACCGAGGCCGGACTCGACGCCGAGGCGGGCCCCGCCAACCTCGAGGAGTTCGCCGAGTGGGCGAAGGCCATCCAGGCGCTCGACAAGCCCGACACGTACGGCACCGCGACGGGCCTGAACTGCGGCGGATGCCTCGTCTTCACGTGGTTCCCGAGCAGCTGGGCCGACGGCCAGGAGGTGCTCTCCGACGACGGCACCGAGTCGCTGCTCGCGAGCGACACCTCGAAGGAGATCTACGCCACCTGGAAGGACCTCTGGGACTCCGGCGCAGTGCTGCCCTCGTCGAAGGACGAGGCCGGCCCCACCTGGACCGCCGCGTTCACCGAGGGCAAGGTCGGCATCATGCCGTATCCGGCCACCCTCCTCTCGTCGACCCCGTTCGACGTGGGCGTCTCGGGCCTCGTCGGCCCCGAGGGCGGCGCCTCGACGTTCGTCGGCGGTGACGGCATCGGCGTCTCGAAGGACTCGAAGAAGGCCGCGCAGGCGTGGAACTTCCTCAGCTGGATGATGTCCGAGGAGGCCCAGGTCGGCGTGCTCGCGAAGGACAACGACGTCGTCTCCCGCTCCGACCTCGCCGACAACGAGTACTCGCAGAAGGACCCGCGACTGGTCACGATCAACGAGGTCGCCGGTCAGGGCGACACCCCGGTCGCGATCAACTTCCAGCAGGCGTTCAACGCGCCGAGCAGCCCGTGGCTCACGATGGTGCGCAACGCGGTGCTGGGCGACGCGTCGAGCATCGACGCCGACAACGACGAGATCACGGCGGTGCTCTCGCAGTGAGCACCATCCTTCGCGGCGCCGGGCGGGTGACCCCCGCTCGGCGCCGCGCCGCCCTCACGGGCTGGCTCTTCGCCCTGCCGACCGCGCTGTTCGTGCTGCTGCTGTTCGGCCTGCCGCTGGCGCTCGTGCTGCAGATGTCGGCGAGCGACTGGCCGCTGCTCGGCGGCAACCAGGGCTGGAACCTGCCGCAGAACTACGTCGACGCCGTCGACAACCGCTTCTTCCTCGACTCGGTCTGGTTCACGCTGAAGTACACCGTGCTCACCACCGTGATCCTGCTCGCGCTGAGCCTCGGGCTCGCCATGCTCGTGCAGGAGTCCACGCGCTGGAAGGGGCTGCTGCGCACCTCGTTCCTGGTGCCGAGCGCCCTGGGCCTGGCATCCGCATCGCTGCTCTTCTACGTGATCTACTCGCCGATCGCGGGACCGTTCGCCGGCATCATGAAGGCGTGGGGGTTCACGTTCCTCGGCACGCCAGACGGCGCGCTGTGGTCGACGATCTTCCTCATCGTGTGGCGGTACGCGGGCTTCTACATGCTGCTCATGCTCGTGGGCCTGCAGGGCATCCCCGACGACGTGTACGAGGCCGCGCGCATCGACGGCGCGTCGCGCTGGCAGACCTTCCGCAGCGTGACGATCCCGCTGCTTCGACCGACGCTCGCCCTCACGACCGTGCTCTGCGTCACGGGCTCGCTGCTCGCGTTCGAGCAGTTCTACATCCTCACCAAGGGCGGGCCCGACAACTCGACCATCACGGTCGTGCAGCTCATCTACGGCATCGCGTTCCAGGGGCAGAACGACCTCGGCGTCGCCGGCGCCCTCTCGGTCATCGTGCTGCTCGCGCTCGTCGTGATCAACATCGCGCAGATCCGCGCATTCGGGAAGAAGGCGGAAGACTGATGTCGACGACCATGCCGCGCCGTTCGCGCGATCCGCTCGCGAGCGTGCCGCCCACCGACTCGACGATCGCGCTGACCGCGCCGAACCACCGGGTCGCGAAGGGCGCGTCGGGGCGGGGTTCCATGGGGCGCCGCCGCCCGCCGACCACCTTCGCCGGCATCGCGATGCGCACGCCCTACTGGGTGCTCACCGCCGGGCTCGCGCTGCTGTTCCTCTACCCGCTGATCTGGACCGCGATCTCGTCGGTCTCGCCGCTCGCGGGCACGAACCAGACCGACGGATGGGGCTTCGGCAACTACGTCACGCTCGCGAACTACCAGGCGGGAATCTGGGTCTACCTGCTGAACTCGGTGTTCGTGTCGCTGCTGACCGTGCTGCTGACGCTCACGATCTCGCTGCTCGGCGGGTACGCGTTCGCCCGCTTCAGCTTTCCGGGCAAGGACCTGCTGTTCCTGTCGACGCTCGCGATCCTGATGGTGCCGTACGCGACCCTGCTCATTCCGCTCTACGTGCTGCTGAACTCGGTGGGCCTGTCGAACTCGCTCGTCGGCGTCGCGCTCGTGCTCACGATGTTCCAGTTGCCGTTCTCGATGTTCATGATGCGCATCTCGTTCGAGTCGGTTCCGCGCGAGCTCGACGAGGCCGCCATGGTCGACGGATGCTCCGCCTGGACCGTGCTCTGGCGTGTGCTCGTCCCCGCGGTCAAGCCGGGACTCATCACGGTGGGCCTGTTCGCGTTCCTCGCGGCGTGGAACGACTTCATGGCCCCGCTGATCCTCATCAACGATTCGAACCGCATGACCCTGCCGCTCGCGGTCTCGAACCTGCGCGGCCAGGTGCAGGGTGTCGTCGACTACGGCGCCACCGAGGCCGGCGTGGTCGTGCTCGCGCTGCCGTGCATCCTGCTCTTCCTGATCCTCCAACGTCACTACGTGCGCGGCTTCATGTCGGGCGCCTTCAAGGGATGACCATGACCTCTGCTCCCACGTCCCACGCCGTGCCGGTCGCGCCGTCGACGGGTGCCCTGCGTCCGCTCGGCCTCGACGAGGTGCGCATCACGGGCGGTCTCTGGGCCGAACGCCAGCGCGTCAACGGCACGGCGACCCTCGACCACATCGAGCACTGGCTCGAGCGCGAGGGCTGGCTCGCGAACTACGACCTCGCCGTCGCGGGCAGCCTGCCCGATGGGCGTCGCGGGCGCGAGTTCTCGGACTCCGAGGTCTACAAGTACCTCGAGGCGCTCTCGTGGGAGATCGGCCGGCTGCAGTCGGTGTCGGATGCCGCGGCATCCGTCGACCGCCTCGAAGCCCGGCTGCGGGCGATCGTGACGAGGGTCGCCGCGGCGCAGGAGCCCGACGGGTACCTGAACACGCGCTTCGGCCGGCCTGGGCAGGAGCCGCGGTGGACCGACCTGGAATGGGGCCACGAGCTGTACTGCCTCGGCCACCTGTTCCAGGCTGCCGTCGCCCGGGTGCGCACGCGCCCCGATGCCGACGACGGCCTTGTCGAGGTCGCGCGCCGCGCCGCCGACCTCGTGTGCGAGGTGTTCGGCGAGGGCGGCGACGAGCGCATCTGCGGCCACGCCGAGGTCGAGGTGGGACTCGCCGAGCTCGGCCGGGCGCTGGGGGAGCCGCGCTACCTCGAGCAGGCGCGCATCTTCGTCGAGCGGCATGGCCGCGGCACGCTCGCCGACATCGAGTGGGGCCGGTCGTACTATCAGGACGACGCGGCCGTGCGCGACGCCGACGCCCTGCGCGGGCACTCGGTGCGCGCGAACTACCTCGCGGCCGGTGCGACCGACGTCGCCGTCGAGTCGGGCGACCGGGAGCTGTTCGACGCGCTCGACCGCCAGTGGGATCGCACGCTCGAACGGCGCACGTATGTCACGGGCGGGCAGGGATCGCACCATCAGGACGAGGCGTTCGGCGAGGACTGGGAGCTGCCGAGCGACCGCGCCTACTCCGAGACGTGTGCGGGCGTGGCATCCGTCATGTTCAGCTGGCGGCTGCTGCTCGCGAGCGGCGAGGCGCGCCATGCCGACCTCATCGAGCGCACGCTCTTCAACGTGATCGAGACGTCGCCGGATGCCTCGGGCACCGCCTTCTACTACGCGAACACGCTGCACCAGCGGGTGCCGGGCGCGCCCGCCGACCCCGACGCCGTGTCGCCGCGCGCGCACTCGTCGCTGCGGGCGCCGTGGTTCGACGTGTCGTGCTGCCCGCCGAACACGGCCCGCACGTTCGCGAGCCTCGCCGCGTACCTCGCGACGGCGGATGCCTCGGGTGTGCAGCTGCACCAGTACGCGCCGTCGATCGTGCGCACCGTGCTGGCCGACGGCCGGGCGGTCGCCTTCGAGGTCGAGACGTCGTATCCGCGATCGGGGTCGATCGTGGTGCGCATGCTGGCGGACTCGGCCGAGCCGTGGCGGCTCTCGCTGCGCGTGCCGGCGTGGGCCGGCGGGGCGACGCTCGCGCTGCGTCCGACCGGTGGCGGCGAGGCGCAGCGGTGGCCGGCCGAGCCCGGCATCGTCTCGGTCGAGCGCGCGTTCGCGGCGGGCGACGAGGTCGTGCTCGAGCTGCCGACGACTCCGCGGTTCGTCGCGCCCGATGCCCGCGTCGATGCGGTTCGCGGATGCCTCGTGGTCGAGCGCGGCCCAGAGGTGTTCGCCCTCGAGTCGGTCGACCTCGCCGCGACGCCGCTCGCGGCATCCGACTTCGCCGACCTGCGCGTCGACCCCCGGGTGGCGCCCGTCGATGCGGTCGTCGGGGTGGGAACGGGTGACGATGCCCGGGTTCTCGTGCGCCTCGTCGACGCGCGAACGGATGCCGCGGCCGACGTGCCGCTCGTGCCGTACCACGCGTGGGCCGAGCGCGGTCCGTCGACGATGCGGGTGTGGATCCCGGCGCTGTAGCCGGCACCCCACCCGCACCCACCCGCCCGCACCCACCCGCCCGCACCCCACCCGCGCGACCCACGACGTTTTGCGGCTTCAGGTACCCATGCGGAGCCCCCGTGGACCCGCAGAACGTCGTGTGAGCGGGACGTGCGAGGGGGGTGGGACGCCGCGCAGGGGTCGCGATCGCCCGCCGGGTCAGCCTCCGGCGAGCGCGCCCTCGTGCGCCTGCTCGCGCTGCAGCCGCAGCTCGAGCTCGTGATCGCGCTCGCAGACGAGCGCCGTGTGCTCGGTGCGGGCGAGGTAGTCGCGGATCGAGTCGCGGCTGCGGCTGAGGCAGGCGATGCGCTCCTCGAGGCCGGCGAGTTCGGCCGCGAGCATCTCGGCGACGGCGCGGGGGCAGCTCGGGCGGGCCTCGGCGGCGGCGTCCTCGAGTTCGAGCAGCTCCTTCACGAGCTTGGTGGCCACGCCAGACTGCACCAGGTTCGCGATGTGCTGCACGCGGTCGACGTCGGCCTCGTCGTAGTCGCGGTACCCGTTGGACTCGCGCGTGGAGGCGAGCAGGCCCTGCTGCTCGTAGTAGCGCACGAGGCGCGTCGAGACGCCCGCCCTGCGCGCGATCTCGCCGATCCTCATGTGCGCCTCCGAAAAGATCTGCCAGGTCGCTTGACCTTGACATTGATGTCAAAGTTTAGCGTCGAAGCATGGATGACACCACGACCACGACGAGGGGGATCCGCACCGGCCGACCCTCGACATCCGCCCTGCCATGGCCGGCCCTGATCGTGCTCGGCGCCGCGACGT
Source organism: Agromyces sp. Leaf222 (assembly GCF_001421565.1). Lineage (NCBI taxonomy): Bacteria > Bacillati > Actinomycetota > Actinomycetes > Micrococcales > Microbacteriaceae > Agromyces > Agromyces sp. Leaf222. The sequence goes on from NZ_LMKQ01000002.1 coordinate 152,691, forward strand.
TCGCCATGGTCACCGCGGAGATGCTGCCGACCGCCGTGCTGCCGCAGATGTCAGCCGGCCTCGGCGTGAGCGAGGCGCAGACCGGACTGCTCGTGTCGATCTGGGCCGGCGTGGTCGTCGTCGGCAGCCTTCCGCTCGTGCGCCTCACGCGTCGGTTCGAGCGGCGCGCGGTCGTGATCTGGAGCCTGGTCGCGCTCGCCGTGGCCGCCGCATCCACCGCGTTCGCCCCGACCTACGAGGTCGTGGTCGCCGGGCGCATGGTGGGCGCCCTCGCCGTCGGACTGCTCTGGGCGACGACGAACGCGCTCACGGCCGACCTCGTCGACGAACGCCACCTCGCACGCGGCATCGCGATCGTGCTCGGCGGGGCGACGCTCGGCATGGTGATCGGCACCCCGCTCGCGAGCCTCGTCGCGCAGGGCGTCGGGTGGCGCGCGACCTTCGCCGGGCTCGCGGTGGCGGCGCTCGTCGGGTCGATCCTCGTGCGGTGGGTGGTTCGGCCGACGGTGCGCGTGGCGCCGAACACGGTCGACGCGAACGACGAGGCCACGGATGCCGCGGCGCGGCAGGCTGCGCACGCGCGCCGCGCACGCGGCATCCGCCCGATGCTCGCCGTGGTCGGCCTCGTGGGCCTGCTGCTCGTCGGCCACTACGGCGTCTACACCTTCATCACGCGGATCGTCGCGGATGCCGCGGCCCCCGTGCCCGGCGGGGTCGGCACGCTCCTGCTGGTCTTCGGCATCGCCTCCGCCGGCGGCGTCGTGCTCGCCGGCCGGTTCGGCGCCCGCACCGCCTGGGCGCTCGTCGTCTCGTCGGCGGCGACCGGGCTCGCGCTCGCGGCGCTCGCCATGGTCGGCGGCGATCCGGTGCTCGGCGTCATGGTCGTCGTGGCCTGGGGGCTCGCATCGGGGGCCGTGCCGCCGCTCGCGCAGACGCTGATCCTGCAGCTCGCCGGGCCGGAGCGGCGCGATCTCGCGGGGGCGCTGATCCCCGTGGTGTTCAACCTCGGCATCGCGGTGGGCGCCGGCGCCGCGTCGGGCATCGTCGGCGGCGCCGGCATCGCACCGCTGCCCGCGTTCGGTGCGACGGTCGTCGCGGCATCCGTCGTCGGACTCGTCATCGTGGCGAGCCGCGTGGGTTCCCCGGCCCGCGGGCGCTAGAGGTCGAGCACGCTCCAGACCACGTCGCCGTGCTCATCGGTGGTCGTGTGGTCGCGGCGGAAGCCGATCTTCTCGAGCACGCGGAACGACGGCGCGTTCCAGGCGCGAACCGTCGACCAGAGTCGCGTGCGTCCGGTGTCGCGGGCGGCATCGACGATGGCGGCGGCGGCCTCGGTGGCGTACCCGTGTCCGTGCGCGCTGCGCAACAGTTCGTACGCGAGCTCGGGCTCGTCGATGGTGGCGCGCCCGATGACGAGGCCGCAGTAGCCGAGGAAGTCGTCGGTGCCTCGCCGCCGCAGGGTCAGGAGGTGGATGCCGCGCCCGGGTGCGCTCTCGCGGGCACCGCGGATCTCCTCGCGCGCCTCGTCGAGGGTCGGCATCTCGCCGCTGCGTTCGCCGACGAGGGCGCGGTAGCCCGCCGCGTCGGTCTCGTCCCACAACCGCAGCGTGAGGCGTTCGGTCTCCAGCGAGAACGGCATCGGTCGGTACGGCATCCCGTTCAGGCTATCGGGCGGAGCGATCGTGCCGAGGGCGAGCATCGGATGTCGCAAGCATGGCGAGATCCTTTCGGGACGCGTCTTTCAGGCCACTGTCGCCGAAGGACGAACCAGCGCAGAGTTGAGCCGTATCCCACGAAAGGACCCACGAATGACCCGCATCGCCGTCAACGGCTTCGGACGCATCGGACGCAACACCCTCCGCGCCCTCCTCGAGCGCGACTCCGACCTCGAGGTCGTGGCCGTCAACGACCTCACCGACCCGAAGGCGCTCGCACAGCTGCTGCGCTTCGACAGCACCGCCGGCCGCCTCGGCCGCACCGTCGAGGTCGACGGCGACACGCTCGTGGTCGACGGCCGCCGCATCAAGGTGCTCGCCGAGCGCGACCCCGCGAACCTGCCATGGGCCGAGCTCGGCGTCGAGATCGTGCTCGAGTCCACCGGCCGCTTCACCTCGAAGGAGGCCGCCTCGGCGCACCTCGCCGCCGGCGCGAAGAAGGTGCTCGTGAGCGCCCCGGCCGACGGCGCCGACGTCACGCTCGTCTACGGCGTCAACACCGACGCGTACGACGCGGCGACGCACACCGTCGTCTCGAACGCCTCCTGCACCACGAACGCGCTCGCGCCGCTCGCCAAGGTGCTCGACGACCTCGCCGGCATCGAGCACGGCTTCATGACCACGGTGCACGCCTACACGCAGGAGCAGAACCTGCAGGACGGCCCGCACCGCGACCCCCGCCGCGCCCGCGCCGCCGGCGTGAACATCGTGCCGACGACCACCGGCGCCGCCAAGGCGATCGGCCTCGTGCTGCCCGGCCTCGACGGCAAGCTCTCGGGCGACTCGATCCGCGTGCCCGTGCCCGTCGGCTCGATCGTCGAGCTGAACACGACCGTGGCCAAGGACGTGACCCTCGACGAGGTGCTCGATGCCTACAAGGCCGCCGCGGCAGGCCCGCTCGCGGGCGTGCTCGAGTACTCCGACGACCCGCTGGTCTCCTCCGACATCACCGGCAACCCGGCGTCGTCGATCTTCGACGCCGCGCTCACCCGCGTCGACGGCCGCCACGTCAAGGTCGTCGCCTGGTACGACAACGAGTGGGGCTTCTCGAACCGCGTCATCGACACGCTCGAGCTGCTCGCCGGCTGACTCGGATGAACCGAAGGGCCCTCCGCCGAGATGTTCGGCGGAGGGCCCTTGCGCGCGTGAGGATGTCGGCGGCGTGCGCCAGACTGGGCCGGTGACGCGTCGTGGAGTCCTGCTGTTCGCCGCGCTCGGCATCGCGTGGGGCATCCCCTACCTGTTCATCAAGATCGCGGTGAGCGAGCTCGAGCCCACGATGGTGGTGCTCGGGCGATCCGCGCTGGCCGCCGTGCTGCTGCTGCCGCTCGCGCTCCTGCGGCGCGAGATCGTGGTCGTCGTGCGTCGGTGGAAGCCGATGCTCGCGTACACGATCGTCGAGATCGTGCTGCCCTGGTACTTCCTCAGCTCGGCCGAGCAGCAGTTGCCGAGCTCGACGGCCGGCCTCCTGCTCGCCGCCGTGCCGCTCGCGGGCGTCGCGATCGCGTTCGCGATGGGCCGACCCGAGCGGCTCAGCGGCTCGAACTGGCTCGGCATCGCGGTCGGCATGCTCGGCGTCGCCGCCCTCGTCGGGCTCGATGTCGCCGGGTCCGACCTCGGCGCCGTGGCCGAGATGTCCGTCGTGGTCGTCGGCTACGCGCTCGGCCCGGCGATCCTCGCGCGTTGGATGCCCGACCTGCCCGGCATCGGCGTGGTCGCCGTGTCGCTGGCCGCCGCCGCGATCATCTACGTGCCGTTCGTGTTCGCCACCTCCGCGTGGCCGACCGCCTGGCCGTCGACCCCGGTCGTGGTCTCGATCATCGTGCTCGCCGTCGTGTGCAGCGCCCTCGCGTTCGTGCTCATGATCGCGCTCATCGGCGAGATCGGCCCGGTGAAGGCGACCGCGATCACCTACGTGAACCCGGCCGTCGCGATCGCCGCCGGCGTGCTCGTGCTCGGCGAGCGCATCACCGTCTGGACCGTCGTCGGGTTCGTGTTCGTGCTGGCCGGGTCGTACCTCGTCACGCGCCGTCGCCGCGATCCCGTCACCGCCGGCGCGCCCGAACCCGCGCCTGTCGAGTAGCCGGGCCGGCTCGCTCCTCGACCTGTGCCCGCCCGCTGCGGCATCAGGGCCGACGGGCTCCGCGTCAGGTCCGTCGTGCGAGCAGCGCCCCGACGATGCCGAGCGCGGCGGCGGCGACCATCAGCGCGGCGACCGGCCACCAATGCCCCGTCGTCGCGACGAGCCATGCGGCGAGCAGCGGCGAGAGGCCGCCGCCCACGATCGCCCCGGCCTCGCGCCCCATCGTGATGCCCGAGTAGCGCACGCGCGCGTCGAAGAGCGAGGCGAACCACATCGGCTGCACGCCGTCGGCCGCGGCGTTCACGATGCCGATCGCCAGCGCGACCACGCCGATGACGAGCGCGGCCGAGCCGGTGTCGAGCGCGAGGAACAGCGGCACGGCGATCACGGCGAGGCCGCCGAGCGCGGCGACGGTGAGCCGCACCGGTCCGACGCGCTCGCCGACGCGCCCCCAGAGCGGGCAGGCGACGACGGCGATGCCCGCCCCGACGAGCAGGGCGGTGAGCGTGACCCAACGCTCGAGCCCGAGGCTCGCGGCGTAGCTCAGGCAGAACACCGACACGAGGTAGAAGGTCGTGTTCTGGCCGGCGCGCACGAGGAAGACGGCGAGCACGTTGCGCGGCCGACGAAGCACCTCCCCGAGCGGATGCCGCGCCGTGCGCCGCAGCTCGAGCAGCGCCGTGAACTCGGGGGACTCGTCGACGCGGCGGCGCAGGTACACGCCGACGCCGACGAGCACGAGGCTCGCCAGGAACGGGATCCGCCAGCCCCACGCCAGCAGCTGCTGCTCGTCGAGCACGGCCACCAGCACCACGAACGCGAGGTTGCCGAGGATCAGCCCGACGTAGAGCGCGCTCTGGATGAGCCCGCCGCGCACGCCGGGGCGGCCGGGGGAGCTCTCGAGCGCGAGCAGCACGGCCCCGCCCCACTCGCCGCCGGTCGCGGCGCCCTGCGCGAGCCGCAGCACCACGAGCAGGGCCGGCGCGAGCGCTCCGATCTGCGCGTACGTGGGCAGCAGCCCGATGAGCGCGGTGGCCACGCCCATCAGCAGCAGGGTTCCGAGCAGGGTCGCCCGACGGCCGTACCGGTCGCCGAGGTGGCCGGCCACGAGCCCGCCGAGCGGGCGCGCGAGGAACCCGGTCGCGAACACGGCGAACGAGAGCAGCACGCCGGTCAGCTGGTCCTCGCCCGGGAAGAACAGCGCCGGGAACACGAGCGCCGCGGCCGTGCCGTAGAGGAAGAAGTCGTACCACTCGAGGGCCGTGCCGATCGAGGCGGCGGCGACGGCGCGACGGGCGCGGTCGGGCGCTCCGAGGCCGGGCGGCGCGTCACGGCCGAGCGCACCGGGGTCGGTGCCGGGCAGCGTCGGCGGGTGGGCAGGGTCGACGTACGCGCGATCGTTCATCGCGACATCCCTTCGCTAGTCCGAACTAGATCAGGTTCGACGGGTGTGATCTCAGCCGCGCGGATCGCGGCACCCCGTGTCACTGCCCGCGAGCCTAGCGGGTCGCCGAGCCGGCCGGATTCTGCCCTGAGCGGATGCGCGAGACATCCGCCCGACGTCTGGGTAGCCTCGCGACATGGGCGCGGAACAGCGGGGTGCGATGGGGCGGCAGGGCGACGAGCGGATGCCGCGGCGCATCGTTCCACGTACGCGCACGCCGCTCTGGCGGGAGGCGCTCGGCGCGTTCCTGCGACGCGAGCGGCTCGCGCAGGAGCGGATCCTCACCGACGTCGCGAGTGCCGCCGGCGTGTCGACCCAGTACCTCTCCGAGATCGAGCGCGGCCGCAAGGAGCCCTCGAGCGAGATCCTCGCGGCGGTGACCGAGGCGCTCGGACTCACCCTCCTCGATGTCGCGGCCGGCGTGGCCGGCGAGCTCGGTCGCGACGAGGTGCGCGTCGCCCCGCGCCCGCTCATCGTGCTCGACCTCACGGCGCGCGGCGACTCCGCCGCGCGCGGTCCCGGGCACCACGAGACCTCCTCCCCGGTCGCGGGCTCCATGCACGACGTACTCCTCGCGGCCTAGCCCCACCACCACCAGCCGCCCGCTGACCTTTTCAGGACCACATCGGTCAGAGCTGCAATATGCGTCCATGACCGCTGTGGTCCTGAAAAGGTGCAGGTGCGCCTGCGGGTTCGCCTACGGGTTCGCCTACGTGTTCGCACCCGGACGCTGCACCGCGACCACGCGATCGACGAGCCCGTACTCCACGGCGCCCGCCGCATCGAGGATGAGCTCGCGATCGGTGTCGAGCCGCACCTGCTCGCGGGTGCGCCCGGTGTCATGCGCGAGCACCTCCTCGAGCTCGCCGCGCACGCGCAGCACCTCGTCGGCGTGGATGATCAGGTCGGGGATCGAGCCGCGACCCTGGGTCGACGGCTGGTGCAGCACCGCTCGGCCGTGCCGCAGGATGCCGCGCATGCCGGGTGCCCCACCCGCGAGCAGCATCGCGGCCGGTCCGCCGGCCTGCCCGACGCAGGTCGTCGCGACGACGGGGCGGATGTGCTGGATCGTGTCGTACACCGCGAGCGCCGCGTGCGGCGAGCCGCCGGGGGAGTTGATGTAGAGGTGCACGGGCGCCTCCTGGCTGTCGGCCTCGAGGTGCAGCAGCTGCGCGATGAGCACGTTCGCGACGCCGTCGTCGATCTCGGTTCCGAGCGTGATGATGCGCTCGCCGAGCAGGCGGCTGTACACGTCGAGCGTGCGCTCCATGCCGCCGCGGCGCTCGACCACGTAGGGGATCGGGTAGCTGCTCATGCGAGCACCCCCTGCGCGGCTGCGGCATCGGCGAGCGGGTGGCTCGCGACATCCGTTCGGAACCCGGGCCCGAGCATGCGCCCACGCGCACCCGGGTAGATGTCGATCGCGTCGTGCACGATCCGGTCGATGAAGCCGTACCGCACGGCCTCCTCGGCCGAGACCCAGCGGTCGCGCAGCGAGTCCTCGGTGATGCGCTCGAGCGGCTGGCCGGTGTGCTCGGCGAGCAGTGCGAGCATCGTGTCGCGCGTCTCGCGCAGGTCGTCGGCCTGCAGTTCGACGTCGACCGCGGTGCCCCCGATGCCGGCCGAACCCTGGTGCATGAGGATCCGCGCGTGCGGCAGGGCCACACGCTTGCCGGGCGTTCCGGCCGAGAGCAGGAACTGGCCGGCGCTCGCCGCCATGCCGATCGCGACGGTGGCGACGTCGTTCGGGATCGCCTTCATCACGTCCATGATCGCGAGCATCGCCGTCACCGAGCCGCCGGGCGAGTTGATCCAGAACGCGATGTCGCGCTCCGGGTCCTCGGCCGAGAGCAGCAGCAGCTGGCTCGTCAGGCGGTTGCCGAGGTTCTGGTCGAGCTCGGTGCCGAGCACGACGACGCGCTGGCGGAACAACTGGGTCGAGAGGTCCGCATCGATCGGATGCAGCGGGGCCGGGGTGTCTTCGCTCATGCCTCCAGCGTGCGCTGAGCGGATGCCGCGGGCCAGCGTTTCCGCCGTGGGCAGAGCTGCCGTGGGCTGAACCGTCCGCCCCGTTCGGCGCGCGAGGATGCCCCGGCGGCGACCCTCTCGTAGGATCGGACTGCGCTTCGGCGCCGCCCCCAACCCGACCCCCACGGCCAGGAGCCTGAGTGACGACATCCGTTGACGACCCGCCCCCCGGTCGTCGTGCGGCCGCACGCGCGTCAGCGGCGACCCATCGGCGAGCCTCCGACGGCGGTCGATTCCGCTACCACGTCTGCTCGCTCGAGCCCGGCGGCGAGTACGAGGAGACCATCGTCGAGCTCGAGGTCGACGGCGCTCCGAGGTTCTTCGCGACCGAGACCGGCGCCCGCATGACCGAGGTGCCCGAGCGCTACGTGACCGTGCGCCGCATGAGCGAGATCCGGTCGATGCACGAGCTCGACGTCGACGAGATGGCCGAACTCGAGGAGGAGCTCGGCTTCGAACGACCGGTGGCCGGGCACGATCCACTGGCCGACCCCGCGTGGACCGAGCTCCTCGACGAGCGCGATCGGGTCGCCGGTTCGACCGGGCCGGTGACGCCGCTGCGCGCGACCGGGCCGGTGACGCCGCTGCGCGCGACCGGGCCGGTGACGCCGCTCGCGCCCGCGCCGGCCGAGCCGGACGAGCCGGACGAGCCGGACGAGCCGGACGAGCGCATCGACCTCGTCGTGCCGCGCGCGGCCGCAGATCCCGCCGATCCCGAAGACCTCGAAGACCCCGAAGAGACGACCGAACCGGCAGGCGCCGACGCCCCTGCACGCAGTACGAAGGACGTGGACATGACGATGGAATCCGACGCCGACTGGACCTTCGAGCAGTTCGAGGCGGTGGTCGCGGGCTCCGCTCCGGCGCCCGCTCCGGTCCGACCGATTCCGCCGGCGCCCGTCGCTGCGGCGTCGGCCGTGGCCGCACCGGCGGCGGCACCGGCGGCGGCACCGGCACCGGCACCGGCACCGGCCCCGGCAGCAGCGCCCGCCGCGGCATCCGCTCGCCCGTCCGCCCCCGCCGCGACCGCGGCCGCCATGCAGATCGGTCTCGCGCAGGGCATCGCGTACGTCGCGCACCGCGGACAGACCGACAAGCTCGGCGCCGAGTACATCGATCACCCGGGCCGGGTGGCCGAGACGTTCGACCCGGTGGCCCAGCCCGTCGAGGTCGCGGTCGCGTGGCTGCACGACGTGCTCGAAGACACCGACCTCACGGCGCAGCGTCTGCGCGAGGCTGGAGTCGCACCCGAGGTCATCGACGCGGTGCAGCTGCTCACCCGCACGCCCGACGTGCCCGAGGCCGAGTACTACGCGCGCATCCGCACCAACGCCGTGGCGCGCAGCGTGAAGCTCGCCGACATCGCCGACAACACGGCGCCCTGGCGCCTGCGCAAGCTCGACCACGAGACGCAGGCGCGTCTCGCCGAGAAGTACGCGAAGGCGCGCGCGGCGCTCGCCTGAGTTTCTTCCTGCTGACGGATGCCGCGGGCCAACGCCTGCGGCCATCCTGACCGTCTCCGGCTGCGCGCCGCGCTGACCGCGGCTCTTCCGGCGAGTCCGTCGCGCCCGGCGCCGGTGTCCGTCGTGCCGTCGCGCCCGCCACCGGTGTCCGTGGCCGTCGTGCCGTCGCGCCCGCCACCGGCGTCCGTCGTGCCGTCGCGCCCGGCCCGCCACCGGCATCCGTCGCGCCTGCGAACTTCTTCGCTATTCAGTGTTGCTATCTACCGGTACTCATGCTTACTATGTACCAGTAGTCAGCAACACCGAGTAGCAGAAGGAGGATTCCATGGGCAAGCAGACGACCGAGATGCTGAAGGGCACGCTCGAGGGCATCGTCCTCGCCATCCTGGCCATGCAGCCGGCTTACGGGTATGAGATCACCGCCCGGCTCCGCGACCAGGGCTTCTCCGACATCGCCGAGGGCACGATCTATGCCCTGCTGGTCCGCATCGAGCAGCGCGGCCTCGTCGACGTCGAGAAGGTCCCGTCCGAGAAGGGCCCGCCGCGCAAGGTCTACGCGTTGAACGCCACGGGCGGCGAGTACCTCGACGAGTTCTGGGGAACGTGGACCTTCCTCGCAGAACGCATCGAACAGCTCCACCACGACATCGAATCGAAGCAGCAAGCAGAAGGAGAATGACCATGGCCGCGAAGTGGATCGAAGCCCTCACCGGCTCGCTCGAGCAGAAGAAGCAGTACAAGGAAGCCAAGGCGCGCATCGAGGCACTGCCCGCGCCGTATCGCGAGGCGGCGAACGCCGTCAACCGGTACCTCATGTACTACGGCGGCGTCACCGACGGCGACACGATCGTGCAGATGTTCCTCGACAACGCCGACCTCTGGGAGCGCGCGGCGATCGACGGCACGTCCGTCAGCGAGATCGTGGGCGACGACCCCGTCGAATTCGCCGAGGCCTACGCCCAGGCGTACGGCGGCACGCAGTGGATCGACAAGGAGCGCGCCCGTCTCGTCAAGGACATCGACGACGCCAAGCGAAAGGAACAGCGATGACCACCGACCAGGCCCTTCCCGCCATCCGGGTTCAGGGCATCGAGAAGTCCTTCAAGGACCTGCACGTGCTGCGGGGCGTCGACTTCGAGGTGACGCGGGGCAGCATCTTCGCCCTCCTCGGCTCGAACGGCGCCGGCAAGACGACGCTCGTGCGCATCCTGTCGACGCTGCTGAAGGCCGATGCCGGCACCGCGACGGTGCACGGCTTCGACGTCGCCGCGAAGCCCAACGACGTGCGCGAGTCGATCAGCCTCACCGGTCAGTTCGCCGCCGTCGACGAGGTGCTCACCGGGCGCGAGAACCTCGTGCTCGTCGCGAAGCTCCGCCACCTGAAGAACCCGGGCGCGATCGCCGACGACCTGCTCGCCATGTTCGGGCTCACCGAGGCCGGCGGCCGCAGGGCGGCGACCTACTCGGGCGGCATGCGTCGCCGGCTCGACATCTCGATGAGTCTGATCGGCGACCCGCCGGTCATCTTCCTCGACGAGCCGACCACGGGCCTCGACCCGCAGGCGCGCATCGAGGTGTGGCAGACCGTCAAGCAGCTCGCGAAGGGCGGCACGACCGTGCTGCTCACCACGCAGTACCTCGATGAGGCCGAGCAGCTCGCCGACCGCATCGCGATCCTGCACGAGGGCCGCATCATCCAGAACGGCACCCTCGCCGAACTCAAGCAACTGCTGCCGGCCGCGAAGGTCGAGTACGTCGAGAAGCAGCCCTCGCTCGAGGACGTCTTCCTCACGCTCGTCGGACACACCGGCGAGGCAGCAACGGACGATGCCGACACGACCCGCGCGAGCGGTTCGGCCTCGGCAGGAAAGGAACTCCGATGACCACCCACGTCCTCGGCGACACCCGGGTGCTCACGGCCCGGTCGCTGACCCACATCCTCCGCAGCCCCGACACGATCATCACCACGGCGGTCACCCCGATCGCACTGATGCTGCTGTTCGTGTACGTGCTGGGCGGCGCGATCAACACCGGATCCGACGAGTCGTACATCAACTACATGCTCCCGGGAATCCTGCTGATCACGATCGCGTCGGGCGTCGCATACACGTCGTACCGGTTGTTCCTCGACCTGCAGGGCGGCATCTTCGAGCGGTTCCAGTCCATGCCGGTCGCGAGATCGAGCATGCTCTGGGCGCACGTGCTCACGTCCCTGGTGGCGAACCTCGCTTCGATGGCGATCGTGATCGGCGTCGCGCTGATCATGGGGTTCCGCACCGGGGCGTCGGTGGCGGCGTGGCTCGCGGTCATCGGCATCATGGTCCTGTTCACCCTCGCCATGACCTGGCTCGCCGTGGTCGCCGGACTCTCGGCGAAGACCGTCGACGGCGCGAGCGCGTTCAGCTACCCGCTGATCTTCCTGCCGTTCATCAGTTCGGCCTTCGTGCCGACGGAGTCGATGCCCGCGCCGGTCGCCTGGTTCGCCGAGAACCAGCCCGTGACCTCGATCGTCGACACGACGCGGGCCTTGTTCGCCGGCCAACCGGTGGGCAGCGACATCTGGATCGCCCTCGCCTGGCTCGTCGGCATCCTCGTCATCGCCTACGTGTGGGCCGTCGCGATCTACCGCCGCAAGTTCAGCTGAGCACCACGGCAGCACCGAAACGGGCGCGAGCGGATGTCGATTCCGCTCGCGCCCGTTCGACGCTTGAATGAGAGCGGATGTCCCGCCTCACGTCCCGCACACCACCGAAGGAAGCGAGCAGCACCATGCGCCCCATCATCGTCACCGAGTTCCTGAGCCTCGACGGCGTCGTCGACTCCCCCGGAGGAGGCGAGCACCCGCGCGCGGGCTGGACCTTCAAGGAGGTGCCGTTCGTCGCCGAAGCGTACGAGATGAAGGGAACCGAGCAGCTCGCGGCATCCGCCATGCTGCTCGGTCGCGTGAGCTATGACGAGTTCGCGCCCATCTGGCCGACGATGGACGAGTTCGCCGAATACAACGCGATGCCGAAGTACGTCGTCTCGTCGACCCTGACCGACCCCGAATGGAACAACTCGCACGTGCTGCGCTCGCTCGACGAGGTCGCCGAGCTGCGCAACGGCGAGGGCGGACCGATCATCGTGCACGGCAGCGCGACGCTCGCGCAGGGGCTCGCCGCGGCCGGCCTCGTCGACCGCTACCACCTGCTGATCTTCCCGGTCACGCTCGGCAGCGGCAAGCGGCTCTTCGACGGCAACGCGACGGGCACGCTGAAGCTCGTCGACCAGGCCGTGTACGATAACGGCATCATCAAGGCCGTCTACGACGTCGAGTACTGAGGCCGGTATCCGGGCGCGAACCTGAGCGAGCGGATGCCGCGGGCGGGCGTCCGCGGCTCCCTTGCCGCCCGACGCCGGGCCGGAGTAGCCTCCGATCGCCTGTTCATCGTCGATCGGAGCCCACGTGCCTGCTGCAGCCCTTCCCTCGAGCGGTGACGCCGTTCCCCGCGGTGCGAAGACCTGCGATGCGCGCGGCATGGCCGAGATCCATCGCCTGTTCAAGGCTGGGTTCGGCGAAGGCGCCGCGCTCGTGAACGGCGTCGCCGAGGCGGATGCCGCGCACGCCGACGTCGTCGGCGACCACCTCGCGATGCTCTCGACGAGCCTGCACGCCCACCACGAGGGCGAGGACGCGCGGCTCTGGGATCCGCTCGAGCAGCGCGCTCCCGCGTGCGCGGTGCACGTGGAGCGCATGAAGGCGCACCACGCCGAACTGCTCGTGCACCTCGTCGCGCTCGACGCCGCGCTGCCGGCCTGGCGCACGAGCGGAGCCACGGTGGACGCGGCATCCGTGCTCGCAGCGCTCGAAGGGGTGAACGCGGCGCTCGCCGTGCACCTGCCCGACGAGGAGGCGAACATCGTGCCGGTCATGGAGCGCACGCTCACGCAGGCCGAGGTCGACTGGTTCGGCGAGCACGGCCGCAAGGCCACGCCGAAGGGCAAGATGTTCGTGCAGCTCGGCGCGATCCTCGCGGCGCAGCCCGACGGCGGCGACGAGTGGATGCGCGAGCACCTGCCGGCGCCGGTGCGCGTGATCTGGCGCGTGTTCGGCCGGTCGGCCTACGAGCGCAACCGCCGGGAACTCGTTGGCACCCGCTGAGCTCAGGCGTGCTGCCGCGATGACGCCCGGCGCGTCCGCCGTCAGCCGATCGCCACCGCGTCGCCGACGGCGATCTCGCCCTCGTTCTGCGGCACGAGCAGCACGCCGAACCACGTCTTGCCGTCGCGGCGGCGGTGCTTCGAGAGGGTGCGGATGGGCTCGAGCCCGCGCTGCAGCGTGAACGGGTCGATGCCCGTCATCATGCACCGGTCGCAGCCGCCCGCGATGCGGAAGCGCACCTCGCCGAGGGTCACGAACCCCCACTCGTCTTCAGCGAACGGCTCGTCGCCGTCGACGACGACGTTCGGCCGGAAGCGCAGCATGTCCAGCTCGGGCGCGCCCTCGTCGGTCCACGCGTTCAGGGCGGCGAGCGACGCCTCCGTCGTCAGCAGAAGGGGACCGGCGTCGGCGAGCGACATGCGATCGCCGTCGAGTCCGCCGTGGTCGCCGCTCACGGCCCGCACGGTCGGGTCGGGCTGCCAGACGAGCCGCACCGGCTGCCCGAGGTGCGTGCTCAGCCAGTCGTTTGCCTCGCCGCCCGCGGGCAGGGCCGTGCCCTGGCGCGAGACGCCCACGGCGACCGGTGCGGCATCCGCCGGCACGTCGACGCGAAGGGGGTCGGATGCCGCGCTGCCGAGCAGCACCCCGCCGTCGGCGAGCGGCTCGGCGGTGAGTGCCAGCATCTGGTTGCGTTCACGCGCGGTGACCGTGCGTCCCGCGTCGTCGACGACGGCCCAGCGGCGGTCGGCGGCGAGGCCCCACGGCTCGACGCGGGCGGACCGCACGTCGAGTCCGCCGAGCGACTTCACGGGGTAGAGGCGAACGCGGGTCAGGTGCATGCGAACACGCTACCCGCGTGGCGGGAGTCCGATGGCCGCGCGCCCACCCGCTCGCCCCGCCGCATGCGCCAGCCCCGCCGCATCCGCTTGCCCTGCCGCATCCGCCCGCCCCGCGGCATCCGCCCGCCCCGCTGCAGCCGCTCGCCCGCCCCGCGGCATCCGCTCGCCCCGCCGCAGCCGCCTGCCCGCGGCATCCGGGCAGAGGTGCAGGAGATCGGGACTCATCCTCGCTGTGGGCTGGGGATGGGTCCTGATCTCCTGCAACTCCCGTCCCTGCAACTCGCGCCTCTGCATCCCGCAGCTCTGCATCCGACAGGCCCGGGCCGCAGACGGCAACGGGGCCGACCTCCGAAGAGGCCGGCCCCGCCGGTGCTGCAGTGCTGTGTTGCAGTGCTGGTCGTGCGGTCGGTCAGCGACCGCCCGCGGCTACTTGCCCACCGCCTTCAGCGCGTTGACGATGCCGTTGCCGTAGAACCCGTTCTGCTTGACGTTGCCCTCGCAGGTGTGGGTCGCGGTGATGGTCGCGCCCGCCGGGGTGATGCGCGTGTACGTGAACGCGGGCGGGGTCGGGCACGCCGTGTCGACGGCGGTCTGGCGCAGGCGGGCGTCGACGACGGAGGCGGGCAGGTACTTGCCGCCCCGGATGATGTCGGGGATGCCGTACTTGCTCACGATGAGCGCGGCCACGCCGGCAGCGTGCGGCGACGCCATCGAGGTGCCCTGCAGGTACTGGTAGTACCCGCACGTCGTGCCGGCCGTGTCGCAGCTCTTGACGACGCCGTCGACGAGGATGTTGCCGGCCTCGTCGATCGCGCCCTCTTCGAGGGCGAGCGCCTGCGGGTACGCCGCGAGGATCGCCTTGCTGATGTCGCGCGTGTTGCCTGCGGTGTCGTACACGTCGCCGCCGGGAGCTGCCACGTCGACGTAGCCGTTGCCGTAGTCGGAGTAGTACGCCTTGCGCTTGGACTCGCCCGTGCTGCTCACCGAGATGACGCCCTTGCCCTCGCTCGGCATCGACGTGCAGGTCGCGGGGTCGAGCAGGTCGCGCGTGTAGGCGACCTCACCGGGGACGTCGGCGAAGTCGGGGCTGCCGGCGTCGCTGATGACCTTCGTGTAGTCGGTCGCGCCGTTGCCGGCGGCGGAGACGAGCGTCACGCCGCGGAGGCGTGCGTAGTCGAGCGCGCGCTGCATGGCCTTGACGATCGTCTGCTGCTCCTGCTGGTCAGCGGGGGAGTCGGCCGGGTGGCTCGTGCAGTTGAACAGCCACGGGTCGACGTAGTAGCTCATGTTGACCACGTCGACGCCGATCTTGCCGGCGTAGGTGAGGGCGTCGATCGAGGGCTGCAGGAAGAAGTATCCCGAGTCCTGGCCGGCGCGGAGGTTCACGAGCTTGACGTTCGGGGCGACGCCGGCGATGCCGATGCCGTTGATCGGCGAGCCGATCGTGGACGCCACGTGCGTGCCGTGCCCGTTCTCGTCGACGTTCGCCGCGTCGTTGCACGACCCGTCGGCCTCGTCTTCGCAGGCACCGTCGATGACGCCGCCGTTCGCGTCGACGGGCACGTCGACGGTGAAGTTGCGGCTCTTCTTCGCGTCGAAGTTGGGCGCGATGTCGGGGTGCGTGCCGTCGACTCCGGTGTCGAGGATGCCGACGAGCACCTTGTCGCTGCCGCGTTCGACCTTGTACGAGCCGTCGACCGTTGCGCCGATCTGCTGCATGTCCCACTGCAGCGACGCGAGCGGTTCCGGCGTGATCTCCTTGCCGCCCTTGCCCTTCTTCGCGGCGGGGGCGCCGGGGGTCTTGCCGCCGCCGGCGCGCACCTCGGCCTCGGCCTCGTCGAGCTTCTTGGCCTCGTCGCCGCTGACGGCGTCGTCGGGCACGTCGGCGATGATGCGGTTCTGCGCGGTGCCCTCGATGGCACCCTGCGCGAGCGCGTCGGCGGCGAAGTCGGCATCGGTCGTGCGAACGGTCGCGACACCGACGTCGGTGTTCTGGCTGACGATCGTGCCGCCGGCCGCGGTGACGGCGGCCTGTGCGGCTGCCGACGAGGTGCCCGCGGTGAAGAGCACGACGTACTCCTGCTCCCCGGTGGCCTGGCCGGCGTCCGTTGTGAAGGCGCTCGCCGGGGCGGCGGCGAGCGCCGTCAAGCCGAGCACGAAGACGGATGTTGCGGCGATGGTTCTGTATCTGCGCATGACTCTCCTAGAACATCGAGCGTTTGGCGAGAGCCTTTCATCCGGTGAGCGAGCGCATCAAGGGGTTGCAACGATCACGCTCGATACCCGCAGAACGTGCATCGAATCGGCGTGATCAGGCCTTTCGCTGCCTCTGATCGAGTGATAGAGAGCAGAACGGCGGATGCCGCGGGCGAACGTTCGCCCGCGGCATCCGCCGTTCGCGTCGACGGCTCAGGCCGTGGCGGGCGCCGGCGCGAGGGCCGCCCGCAGCCCGTCGACGAGCGAGGTCGTGGGGCGACCCGTGAGGCGGGAGACGCCACCGGTCGGCACCTCGAGCACGCCCGCGCGGATGCCGGCGTCGAGCGACGTGACGAATCCGATGGTGCCGGCGTCGAGCCCGGCCGACTCGAGTGCAGCGGCCTGCTCTTCGGTGGTCAGCGGGGTGTAGACGACCTCGCGGCCGAGCAGGTCGGATGCCGCGGCGGCGAGGTCGGCATAGCTGAACGCCTCGTCGCCCGAGAGCTCGTAGACCTGGCCGAGGTGGCCGTCCTCGAGCAGCACGACGGCTGCGGCGTCCGCGAGGTCGGCGCGCGTGGCGCCCACGATGCGACCCTCGCCGGTCGACGACGTGACGGTGCCGGTCTCGGCGGAGCGCGCGACATCCGCCGCGTAGTTCTCGATGTACCAGTTGTTGCGCACGATCACGGCGGGGATGCCGGTCTCGGCGATGACGGCCTCGGTCGCCGCGTGCTCGGGGGCGAGCGGGTAGTCGGCGGTGCTCGCGTTCGGTGCGCTGGTGTAGACGAGCTTGGCGACGCCGGCGGCCTTCGCGGCCTCGATCACGTTGCGGTGCTGCGCGATGCGCTGCCCGACCTCCGAGCCTGAGATGAGCAGCACGGCGTCGACGCCGTCGAGCGCGGGGGCGATGGTCTCGGGCTTCCCGTAGTCGAGCTCGACGGTACGGATGCCGCGAGCCGCGACATCCGCGAGCTTCGACGTGTCGCGGGCGCCGGCGACGATGCTCGACGGCTCGGCGCCGCGCGTGAGGAGGGCGTCGATGACGAGTCGACCGAGCTGGCCGGATGCGGCGGTGACGAGGATGGTCATGTTGTGCGGTTCCTTCCGATACTCCGCGCAGCGACTGCGCGGTACGCATGGGACAACCGGATGTCGCCTGCTGAGCATTCCCAGTGGAGGGTACCCACTTTGAAGTAAGCTACCCACATGGTGGTAAGTCTTGCGCAGATCCGGGAGACCTCGGGAGAGGTCTTCGTCGAGGGGTGCCCGACTCGCGTCGTGCTCGATCACATCATGAGCAAATGGGGCGTGCTCGTGCTGCTCGCCCTCACCGACGGCACACTCCGCTGGGGCGAGCTGCGGCGCGAGGTGCAGGGCATCAGCGAGAAGATGCTCGCCTCGACGCTGCGCACCCTCGAAGCCGACGGTCTCGTCGAGCGCACGTCGTATCCCGAGGTGCCGCCGCGCGTCGAGTACGCGCTCACCGACCTCGGGCGCGAGCTCATGCGGCACATGCTCCCGCTCGTCGAGTGGGTGGCCGTGCACGCGGGCGAGATCGTGCCCGCCGGCGACTCGGCAGCCTGAGCGAAGCGCCCGGCGTCAGGGCAGCCTGACGATCAGCGCGCCCTGACGATCAGCGCGACCGAGACGAGCGCGCCGACGAGGCTCGCGCCCGCCGCGACCCAGAACGCGAGCGAGAAGGCGAGCGCCGGGTCCGACCCCGCGACCGCGCCGGCGGTCAGCATGGCGGACACGACGGGGGCCGCTGCTGCCGAGCCGATCGTGCGCACGACGCCGTTCAGCCCGGTGGCTGCGCCGACCTCGTGCGACGGCGAGACCGACACGACCAGCTGCGCGCAGATCGCGTAGCCGATGCCGTTGCCGAGGCCGAGCACGGCGAAGCCGACGATGACGGCCCACGGCGTGGTCGGCCAGATCGCGAGGGCCGCAGCCCCGACGCCCATCACCGCGGCGGAGATCACGGCCGTGCCGCCGCCGCCGAGTCGCGCAACGAGCGCCGGCGTGAGGCGGCCGCCGACGAAGACGAGCACGGCGCTCGGCAGCATGGCCAGGGCCGAGGCGGTCACGCTCATGCCGTGCCCGTACCCCGTGGCGGCGGGAGCCTGCATCAGCAGGGGTAGTGCGACATAGAAGACGTAGGGCACGAAGCCGACGACGACGGTGAGCAGGCTCACGAGCGCGATGGGGCCGTGGCGGAAGGTGCGCACGTCGACCACGGGCGCCGCGGTGCGCACCTCGACGAGCACGAGGGCGATGAGCAGCAGGATGCCGGCGGCGCCGACGCCGAGCGTCCACGGCGACGTCCAGCCCCATGCGCCGCCCTGCGAGACGGCGAGCAGCACGCCCACGAGGCCGCCGGCGAGCAGCAGGATGCCGGGCCAGTCCGTGGATCCGGTCGCAGCGGGCTTCGCGCCGCGAGGCACCCATGCGACCACCATCGCCGCGGAGACGAGGATCAGGATCGCGCCGATGGCGAAGATCCAGCGCCACGACAGGGCGTCGACGATGACGCCGCCGACCACGAGGGCGAGGCCGGCGCCGAGTCCGATCATGCCGGGGATCCAGCCGAACGCGGCGGCGAGGCGCTTGCCCGTCAGCATGGACCGCGTGAGTGCGAGTGCGAGCGGGAAGGTCGCGGTGCTGACGCCCTGCACGACGCGGGCGCCGAGGAGCACGCCGAGGTTCGGAGCGAACGCCGCGACGAGGGTCGCGGCCGCGAAGACGAGCATGGCGGTGAGCATGACCCGGCGGTGGCCGAATCGGTCGCCGAGGTTGCCGACCACCGGCGAGAACACCGCGCCGGCGAGCAGGAAGGCGGTGAGGATCCAGCCGGTGCCGAGGCTCGAGGCGCCGAGGTCGCGCCCGATCGTCGGCAGGGCCGGTACGACGAGGGTCTGCATGAGTGAGAACGCGAGCACCGCCGCGCTCAGCGCGAACGTGAAGCGACCGGGCCGCCGCAGCTCAGGCGACGAGGGGGATTCGATGGCGGCGGTGGGCATCACGGCGGTGCCGCCGTGACGCGCGGGGATGTCCGTGACGGGGATCGCGGGAGGCATGGATGGGTGCTCGCTCTCTGGGGGTGTCGATGCAGGGAGCCGCGCCGTTGCGGCCGGTCTATCGGAACGGAACATCCGTTCCGATAGACCATATCATCCGTCTACACTGAGGGCATGCCCGACCTCCCCACCCCTGATCGTCCGCTGCCCGGGCGGCAGCGGGAGGCGCGATCCAACGACGCGGCGGTGCTCGTCGCCGCGCGCGAGGTCTTCGCCGCCCGGGGCCATGACGCGTCCATGGCCGAGATCGCCAAGCACGCCGGCGTCGGCGTCGGGTCCATCTACCGTCGCTATCCCACGAAGGAGGCGCTGGTCGAGGCGCTCCGGGTGCACGCCGTGTCCGAGGCCGGTGCGCTCGCCCACGAGGTCGCGGTCGCCCTCGAAGCTGCACCTGCCGCACCCGAGGCGGCCTCCGACGGGGCCGTGGCCACCTTCCTCGCGCGGCAGATCACCGGTGCCACCGGCCCGATCCTGCAGCCGCCGGGCGGGGGAGACCCGATCTCCGCCGAGCTGGCCGCCGCGTCCGCGCACCTGCGCGCGGGCCTCGAGCGGCTCGTCGCGCGCGACCGCGGCGACGGGCTCGTGCCCGACGGGTTCACGACGGCCGACGTGATGCAGCTCCTGCTGCACCTGCGTCCTGCGCTCCCGTTCGATCGGGCGCACGCCGATGCGCTCCACCTGCGCTACCTCGCACTCGCGATGCGCGGGCTGCACGAGCAGGCACGTTCCGGCGACGCGCTCGCCGCCGGGCCCCACTGGGACGAGTGGATGGGCACCTGGCACGACTGACGGCCGCGCCTGGCCTCGATACGGCCGCAGGCGGCCTACTCGACCGACGGACGCCCCGCTGGTCGAGTAGCGACGCAGGAGCGTATCGAGACCGAGGCCGAGGCCGAGGGCGCCGGAGCGGCGACATCCGTAGCCCGGTCGAAGAAGAAAAGAGAGCGGATGACGAGATTCGAACTCGCGACCCTCACCTTGGCAAGGTGATGCGCTACCACTGCGCCACATCCGCATCGCCCGCGTTTCCGCGTGCTCTACGAGACTACCCCAGTGCGGAGCGCACCGTTGACACGCGCGCCGCGAACCAGCCGGAGAACGGATGCCGAACGGCCCCGAACTGGGGGGTGGTCGTCCGTTTCGGACCGACCTGTCGTTGCACTACCGTGAGGTGCCGCAACGGCGCGGGCGTACCCGCGCGCCGCCGGGTGGCCTGGTGAGAGGACCTCCCGTGTCGATGCCCCGCCCGTTCCACCGCCTGCTCCGACCAGTCGCGAGCGCGCTCGCCGTGCTCCTGGTCGCCGCGGCGACCGTGCTCGGTGCCGCAGCCCCCGCGCAGGCGGCGCCCCCGAGCGCGCTGACCTTCACGGAGGGCGTGGATCCCGGCGCACCGACCGTGCTCGTCGAACCGGGCACCGCGTCGAACTCGGCCCTGTACGCCGACACGGCTCCCCCCGGCATGTGGCTCGAGTTCTTCGGGGCCGGTGACAGCGGCATCCGCCTGGCGGGCACGCCGGAGGTCGACGGCGTCTACCACGTGCGCTACGACGTCACCTTCCCGGGCGGCCCGTGGATGCAGGCGTACACGACGGTCGTGACGGTGCTGCCGTCGACGCCAGTGACCCCTGCGCCGGCCTGGACGACGACGACGCTCGGGCCGATCACGCGGCTCTCCGCGGTGAGCGTCGGGCTCGCGGCATCCGACACCACCTCGTTCGCGATCACCGCCGGCTCGCTGCCCGCAGGGCTCTCGCTCGTCGGCGGCACGATCTCGGGCACGGTGACCGCCGCCCCTGGCCCCTACTCGTTCACGGTGACGGCGACCGGCCCCGGCGGCTCGACCGCCCAGGCGTTCAGTGGATCGGTCGCGGCACGCGACATCTCGTGGCCTGCGCCGGTCGTGGGCCCGTTCACGGTGGGCGTCGCCGTCAGCCAGCAGTTCTCGGGTACGAACCTCGAGTCCTTCGCCGTCACGGCCGGATCGCTCCCGGCGGGCCTCGCGCTCTCGCCGACCGGCCTGCTCAGCGGGACCCCCACCGCCGGCGGCAGCTCCACGCTGACGATCACCGCATGGAACAGCGACCCGAGCTCGACCAGTCGTTCGGTCACCATCGTCGTGAACGACGTGCCGCCCGTGTGGCAGACGTCGCAGTTCCTCGGGGATGCCGGCGTCGGGCTGGCGTACTCGAAGGCCCTCGTCGCGACCGACGCCGTGAGCTACGCGGTCACCGCCGGCTCCCTTCCCCTCGGCCTCTCGCTCTCCACCGGGGGCGTGATCAGCGGCATCCCGACCGCGGCCGGCGTCTCGAACTTCACGGTGACGGCGACCAAGGCGAGCGGAGGCTCGGCCGCCCGCGCGTTCGAGCTCGAGGTGCTGGCCGCTCCGATCTGGGTCGGCGAGACGTCGGTCGTGGTCACCGTCGGTCACTCGAAGACCGTGGCGGGCCACTTCGAGAACGTCCTCACCGTCAACATCAATGAGGATCCGACCGGGCCGTTCCGGTCGTCGGCCAGCCGGGGCCTCATCACGGTCACCGGCCTCAGGCCCGGCACGGGCGCGACCTTCCCCCTCGGCATCACGACGGTGCATCCGTCGCTCGGCGTGAGGATCGACGTCACTGTGCTGGCCGAACCGGTGTGGGTGACCGAGTCGATCGGCGCGCTGCGCCAGGGCGTCGCGGTCGATGCGGGCCTCGCGCTCGAGGCGACGGATGCCACGGGCTACGCGATCACCGCCGGCAACCTGCCCGCGGGGCTGAGCCTCGCCGCCGACGGCTCCATCACCGGAACGCCGACCACCGCCGGCCCGTACACCTTCACGGTCGGTGCGACGAACGGCGACGTCACGGTCGACCGGCAGTTCACGGGCAGCGTCAAGGCGCCGCTCGTGGTCTGGGTGACGGACGAGGTCGACCCCGTGCCCGTCGACCATGCGCTCGGCCTCGCGTTCGTGGCGAAGAACGCCGCGACACTGTCCGTCGTCAGCGGATCGCTGCCGACGGGCACCGCACTGAGCGCCGACGGCCTGCTCACGGGCACGCCGACCGTGGCCGGCAGCTCGACGTTCACCATCCGCGCCACGAACGCCGACGGCGAGAGCGCCGACCGCGAGTTCACGCTCGACGTGCTCGCGCCCGCGACGTGGACCGGGCCGACCTCGCTGCTGCTCACGGTCGGCGACGAGGTCCTGCTCGACAGCGGCGGCAACATCGTCGGCGGTCGGTTCCATCAAGCCTCGTTCGATCCCGATGGCGGGTTCGACGCCTCGCTCAGGTCGGCCGACCTGCTGGCGATCGGCGCTCACAAGGCCGGCACCGCGACGCTGTACATCGACCTCGAGAACGCGCTCGGCGTGCTGAGCTCCGTCGAGATCGTCGTCGAGGTGCGCAACGCGCCCGTGTGGGTGTCCGAGTCGCTCGGCGCCCTGCGCGAGGGCGTTGCGGTCGATGCCGGCCTCGCGCTCGAGGCGACGGATGCCACGGGCTTCGCCATCGTCGACGGCGAACTGCCCGACGGGCTGGCCCTCGCCGCCGACGGATCCGTCACCGGCACGCCGACCGCCTTCGGCGCCTACGACCTCACGGTCGAGGCCACGAACGGCGACGTCACGGTCGCCCGCCAGTTCACGGGCACGGTGAACGCGCCGGTCGTGACCTGGACCACGACCACCGTGCCGCTGCTGCACGAGGATGTCGCGGCGGGCGTCGTCTTCGCGGCCGAGCACGCCGCTTCGTTCGCCGTGACCGACGGCGCCCTGCCCGACGGACTGACGCTCGCCGCCGACGGCACGCTCGCCGGCTCCCCGACCGAGGCCGGAACCTTCGAGGTCGAGGTCACCGCGACCAACGCCACCGGCGAGGGCGTCGCGCAGTCGTTCACGATCGTCGTCGACGAGCCCGTGCTGAGCGTCGTGCTCGACGGCAAGCCAGGCGACGCGGCATCCGGCCTCGGCGTGATCGTGACCGGATCGGGACTCTCGCCCGACGCGGCATTCGACGTGACGCTGTTCTCCGACCCGATCGTCGTCGAGAGCGGCGTGGTCGCGGCCGACGGCACCATCGACGTCGCCGCGTCGCTGCCCGACGTGGTGCCGTTCGGGGCGCATGAACTGCGGGTCACGGCAGTCGGCGCCGACGGCGAGCCGTTCACGACGTCGGTCTGGTTCTCGGTCGGCGAAGACGGCGAGATCATCGAGATCTCGACCGACGGCCCGGTCGCCGAGCCCGAGCGCACGCCGGTCGACCCGACCCCGGCGCCCACCCCGGCACCGGCGGCAACCACGTCGACGGGCCTTGCCTCGACCGGCGTCGAGCCCTCGCTCTGGTTCGCGGGTGCCGGCCTGCTGCTGGCCCTCGGTGCGGCCCTCGTGCTCGTGCGCCGTCGTCGTGCTGAGGATGCCACCCGCTGAGCGTCCCGAACATCGCGATGCCGGTTCAGCCTCGACGACGAGGCCGAACCGGCATCGCGCGTCTCAGTCCTTGGCGTCCGCCGCCTCGATGACCGCGGCCGCGTGGTCGGGCACGAGGTTCGCCCACTCGCGGGGCGGGCGCTCGTAGCCGCCGGCCACCGGGCGCGGCGGGATCACGATCTCCTCGCGTTCGACCTTCTCGTACGGGATCTTCGAGAGCAGGTGGGCGATCATGTTGATGCGCGAACGGCGCTTGTCGTCGCTCTCGATCTCGTACCAGGGTGCCTCGGAGATGTCGGTGTTCGCGAACATGGCGTCCTTCGCGCGCGAGTAGTCCTCCCACTTCGTGATCGAGAGCACGTCGTTGGGGCTGAGCTTCCAGCGCCGCATCGGGTCTTCCAGCCGGGAGCGGAACCGCTCCTCCTGCACGACGTCGGAGACGCTGAACCAGTACTTCAGCAGGATGATGCCGTCTTCGACCAGCATCCGCTCGAAGATCGGGGCCTGGTGCAGGAACCGGTGGTACTCCTCGTTGGTGCAGTAGCCCATGACGCGTTCGACGCCCGCCCGGTTGTACCAGGAGCGGTCCATGAGCACGATCTCGCCCGCTGCAGGCAGGTGCGGCACGTACCGCTGGAAGTACCAGCGCGTCTTGTCGCGCACGCTCGGCGTCGGCAGCGCGACGACGCGCGTGACGCGGGGGTTCATGTACTCGGAGACGCGCTTGATCGTCGAGCCCTTGCCCGCGGCATCCCTCCCCTCGAAGATCACCACGACGCGCGCGCCGGACTGCTGCACCCACGCCTGCATGTCGACGAGCTTCGCCTGCAGGTCCTTCAGCTCGCGTTCGTACAGCTTCTTCGGCATCCGCTCGGTCATCGTGAACCTCCTGCGCTGAAGCCTAGGGCGCGAGCTCGAAGCGGATGCCGCGGCGCGGCCGACAATACGGTGGAGAGGTCGCACAGCTTCCGTCGGGAGAATGGGCGGATGACCGTGCTCGCACCGCTGAAGTCGCCCGCGAGCGGGCCCTCGTCGCCGCGCCCGATTCGGCGTCGCCGGGTCGGGCTCGC
This sequence comes from Agromyces sp. Leaf222, assembly GCF_001421565.1. Classification (NCBI taxonomy): domain Bacteria; kingdom Bacillati; phylum Actinomycetota; class Actinomycetes; order Micrococcales; family Microbacteriaceae; genus Agromyces; species Agromyces sp. Leaf222. The sequence goes on from NZ_LMKQ01000002.1 coordinate 177,155, forward strand.
CCGGGTCGCCGCACTGCTGGGCACGGCTCTCGTGCTCCTGCTGGTGCTGCACACGATGGTTCCGGATGTCGCGGGCCTCGGTCTCATCGTCGACACCGCGCTGCCGTGGTTCGGGCTCGCGGTGCCGCTGCTGCTCGTCGGTGCGCTCGTCGCGAGGAGTCGCGCGGCGATCGCCACCGCCGTGCTCGCCGCGCTCGTCTGGAGCGTCATGTTCGTGCCGTCGCTCGTGCCGTTGTCGTGGACGGCGGCTCCCGCATCCGACGCTCGCCTGACCGTGGCGAGCCAGAACGTCGAGGCCGGCTCCGGCACCGCCGCCGACTCGGCCGTCGCGCTGGCCGGCACCGGTGCCGAGGTGGTCGCGCTGCAGGAGATGGACGCCGAGTCCCGTGCCGACGCCGGGACGGTGCTCGACGAGAGCTACCCCTACCGCTACGGGGTCGGGACCGTCGGCGTCTGGAGCGTCTTCCCGATCGAGAACGCCCAGATGCTCGACCTCGGGCTCGGCTGGAAGCGCGGGCTGGCGGCCGACCTCGAGACGCCGAGCGGGCCCGTGAGCATCTACGTCGTGCACGCGGCATCCGCTCGACCGGCCGGGCACGGCGAACGCGACGCCATGCTCGCGAACCTCGCCGATCACCTCGAGCGCGACGAGAACGACCGGGTCATCGCCGTCGGTGATTTCAACGCCGGGTCGTCGGACCGAGCCCTCGCCGACATCACCGCGCAGCTGTCGGAGGCGAACCAGAGCGGCGGCGGGTTCGGATTCACGTGGCCGGCCACCGCGCCGGTCGTGCGCCTCGACCACGTGTTCCAGCGCGGCATGGACGTCGTGTCGAACACCTCCGTGCCGGCAGGGGGCGGCGACCACCTCGCCGTGATCGCGACGCTGAACCTCGAGTAGCGCTCGGGTCGCGTCGGCCGGGGCATCGTTGACTCCGCAGCATCCGCCCCACTAGGGTTCGAAGGCTGCGCAGTCCGCGCAGCAGCCCCGGAGCCTGAATGGAGAGCGGCCATGAGCGTGTACCTGCAGCGCACGAACAAGCCGACCTTCGTCGAGCCCGCGATCCAGCAGCGCCCCTTCGGCGACCTGATCAATCGCGAACTCGACCAGGCTCTCGAGCCGGCACCCTGACGCCGCGGCATCCGCCGTCTTCGTCACCCCGTGCCGCTCGAGGCCCGGGGTGCTTCTCTGTCTGCGCGCGCGACGAGACCCTCGGGCCCTCGGATCCATCGCAGTGCAACCAGACAGGAAAGGACCATGGAGAAGCTCTCCAACCGGCTCGTCTCGTGGGCGAGCCTGATCGACGAGAAGACCGTCGAGCAGGCCCGCACATCGTCGACGATGCCGTTCATCTACCCGCACCTCGCGCTCATGCCCGATGCGCATCTGGGTCTCGGCGCGACCGTGGGGTCGGTCATCCCGACCCTCGGCGCGATCATCCCTGCGGCCGTCGGGGTCGACATCGGCTGCGGCATGATCGCCGTGCAGACGCAGTTCACGGCAGCCGACCTGCCCGCCGACCGGCGGGAGGTGCGGGAGCAGATCGAGCGCGCCATCCCGCTCTCGGCCGGCAAGCACAACCGCAAGGTCGTGGCCACCGCGGCGCCGCGCATCGCGGAGCTCGAGACCCTCGCCGAGGCGAAGGGCTTCGACCCGTCGACCTACGCGGGCAACTGGCGCGAGCAGCTCGGGTCGCTCGGCAGCGGCAACCACTTCATCGAGGTCTCGCTCGACGAGAACGACGACGTGTGGCTGTTCCTGCACTCGGGCAGTCGGGGCGTCGGCAACAGGATCGCCCAGCACCACATCAAGGTCGCCCAGCGACTCGCGAAGCAGTGGTGGATCGACCTGCCCGACCCCGACCTCGCCTACCTCGTCGAGGGCACGCCCGAGTTCACGCGGTACATCGCCGAGCTGCGCTGGGCGCAGCACTTCGCGCTGCTCAACCGCGAGGAGATGATGGACCGCGTCATCCGGCAGGTGTCGGAGTGGGTGGGCACGGCCGTCGAGGAGCGGGCGCGCATCAACTGCCACCACAACTTCACCGAGAGCGAGGAGCACTTCGGCAAGCGGGTATGGGTGTCGCGCAAGGGTGCCATCCAGGCGGATGCCGGTCGGCTCGGGCTCATCCCGGGGTCGATGGGCACCGCGTCGTACGTCGTCGAGGGGCTCGGCGACCGGATGTCGCTGAACTCGTCGCCGCACGGCGCCGGGCGCACGTTCTCGCGCACGAAGGCGCGGCAGACCTTCACGCACGAGCAGCTTCGTGAGGCGATGACGGGCATCGAGTTCCGCGATACCGACGCCTTCATCGACGAGATCCCGCAGGCCTACAAGCCGATCGACCAGGTGATGGCGGATGCCGCTCCGCTGGTCGCGGTGCGGCACACGCTGCGGCAGATCGTGAACGTCAAGGGGAACTAGGGGGAGAGCGGATGCCGCGGCTCGCGCGCTCGAGGAGCGTGCGGGTCGCGGCATCCGTCGTCTGTCGCCCGGTGGCTCTTGACTTTGTCTCGTTGTTGCGTTGTTGCGTTGTTGCGTTGTTGCTTTGTTGCTTTGTTGCCCTGCTACTCGGCGGGGATGCCGCGGTCGCGCACGAGGTACGCCCACGGGAACATCGTCGAGCCGACGACCCAGCCCTCGGCTTCGTCGCGGCGCGATGGGCCGCGCCAGATGAGGCGTTTCGTCTCCCACTGCGTGTCGGTGCGCACCATGCGGTGGCGCAGCAGGCCGGCCTCGACGGTGTGCCAGCCGGCGCGCCCGGCGAGCTCGAGCTCGGCCATCTCGTCGAACGCCGTCACCGGGCCGAGCCAGCGGTACTCCGCCTCGTCATCGGCTGCGGCGTCGGGCTGCGAGGCGTCGCCGAAGCGCTGCTGCGCGGCCTGGCGGGACATGCCCAGCTCGGCACCGATCGCGGCCCAGCTGACGCCCCCGGCGCGCGCCGATTCGACGGCCTGGCGCAGGATGGCGCGCACCTCGCCCTCGGCGTCGGAGCTCGCGTGGATCAGGGCGAGGTGCTGCTCGGGCGCGAGGTGCTGTTCCGGCGAGAGGTGGCCGTCGACCTGGCCGTCGAGGCGGCTTCCGAGGATGCCGCGGTCCAGGTCCGCGGCGTCGAGCACGGCGAGCGTGATCGCGTCGCGGAGGTCAGCGGTCATCGGTCGCCGTCCCGGCTCGGCAGCCACCACCCCTGCACCTCGCCGGAGCGCGAGCGGGACGCGAGCCAGCCGAGCGTCGAGGCGAGCACGACGGTGCCGACGAGGGTGAGGGCGACGCCCGCGCCGATCAGCACCCCGCGCGCGACGCCCTCGAGCGCGGCGATGCCGATCAGGCTGCAGAGCATGCCGATGGCGATCGCGGCGAAGCCGGTCGACCAAGTGGCGACGAGTCGTCGTTGCGTGCGTGCGGGCATGTGTCAACGATAGGTTGACGCATGCGCGACTGTCAATACGAAGTTGACATCTCGCGGCTCTCGAGCATTCGGCGGGCTCGAGCACGTCGTGGATCGCGTATGCCAGTTCCCCCTCATCGATGAGGGAGAACTGGCATGCGACATCTGCAAAGGTCCCTCCGCTCGCGTGACATGCCCGAACGGCGTCGATCGCGGCATCCGATCTGACGCACCGATGCGTTCAGCAGCGATCGGATGCCGCGGCATCCGCTCAGCTGAGATGCGCGAGCCGCGGCCAGAGCTCGTCCCAGCCCGTGGTGCGGCCCGTGCAGAGCGTGATCGGCACGCCCTGCTCCTCGTTGTCGACATCGAGTTCGTTGTCGAGGTGCGCGACGGTCGTGCACGAGTCGAAGTCGCCGGTGACTCGGCGCGACAGTTCGCCGACGAAGACGACGTCGGTCGCGGCATCCGACGGCCTCGCCTGGAACCAGAGGCCGTTGTGCCCGCTGTAGACGGCGTCGGGGTCCAGCCCGTGCTCTGGGCCGAAGCGGGCGATGGCGCCGGCCTCGCCGTAGTTCGAGGTGATGACGACCGGTGCGGATGCGGCATCCGCACCGGCCTCGGCTTCGTGCACCACGGCGGCGACCTGCTCGACGTACGTCGGCCAACCGACGGTGTCGCCGACGGTCTGGTTCATCGCGGCGAACGGGCTCGCACCGACGACCGCGAGCGGCAGCAGGGGCAGCGCGATGAGCGCCGACACGACGGCGTTCAGGGCGATGCCCGCCCAGACGAGCGCGCGGCGGCCACGGGTGCGCATCCACTCGGCGGTCGGCACCGCGCCGAGGGCGAGCAGCACCTCGACGAGGCCGAGCGGATAGTACGGCTGCGCACCGCCCGCGATCGTCGCGAGCACCACGACGGCGAACGCCACGGCGAACAGCCGGATGGGCCGCCACGCCGGCCGGCGGAACAGCCCGACGAGTCCGGCCACCCAGATCGGCACCAGCGGTGGCCCGGCGAGCAGGAACAGGAAGGGCAGCGTGAACAGGCGCCCGGCGCCGTCGGTGTCGTCGGCCAGCGCAGCGCCCATGCGCAGCTGCGGCAGGTCGTTCGCGACCTGGTACGCGAGGTTCGGCAGCGCGACGACGACGGCGACCCCGACGCCCGCCCAGAGCCACGGCGATCGCAGCGCCCGCCACGGACCGACCGCGAGCAGGCCGATGCCGAGGCCCCCGACGAGCAGCACGACGAGCAGCTTGTTGTACGTCGCGAGGCCCGTGACGAGTCCGACCGCGATCCACCACCATCCGCTGCGCTCGCCGTCGCGCAGCAGCGCCCGCATCGCGAACAGCGCGACGAGCGGCCACACGACGAGGTCGAACGACGCGGTGAGCAGCAGGTGCCCGAACACCATCGGGAACGAGGCGGATGCCGCGGCCCACGCCGCGACCGCCTGTGCGCGTCGCCCGCCGCCGGCCTCGCGCGCGACGAGGGCGAGCACGAACAAGGCCGCAGCGGCGGCGAGGATCGCGGGGATCCGCAGCGCCCACGGCTCGTCGACGACGCTCGTGATCGCCCGCGCGACGAGCGGCGTCAGCGGCGGCTGGTCGACGTACCCCCACGCGGGATCGAGCATGCGGAAGTACAGCTCGTCGCGGTGGAACCCGTACCACTGGCTCGTCGCGGCGAGCAGCACGGCGAGGGCGGCCATCGCGGTGAAGACGGGCGCGCGGGCGAGCGGCGCGAGCTGCTCGATGCGGGCCGGGTCGTCGCTCAGGGCGGGGCGGATGCCGCGTGCCGACGCCTCGTGCGACGGCCGCGTCGGTGCGTGCCCGGCCGCGGCATCCGACATGCGGCTCACCCTAGCGGCGCCGGTCGTCGCCCGCGAGCGCAGCACTCGCGGCCATGCCCGCGCGGCTGCAGCTGTGAGTGCGGTCGGAAGCCGACGCCGCACCGCCCGGCTCGGAAGGGACCGCGCGGCCATCTGGTAGCCATGAGTATGGTCACCACCGATGCATCCTCGTCGCCCGTGGCGAACTCCGCCCGGCAGCTCCTCGACGCGAACGCCTACCTGACCCTCGCCACCGCAGACGCCGCAGGACGCCCCTGGGCGACCCCGGTGTGGTTCGCCGTGCGAGACCTGCGCGAATTCGTCTGGGTGTCGCGCCCCACCCGTCGTCACTCCGAGAACATCGCGGCACGGGCCGAGGTCGCGCTCGCCGTGTTCGACACGACGACGCCCGTCGGCGATGCGACGGCCGTCTACGCCGAGGCACTCGCCGAGCAGGTTCCCGACGACGCACTCGAAGGCGCGCTCGCGGTGTACAACGCGGGATGCGCGGCATCCGGCCTGCGTCCGTGGGCGGAGGGGAGCGTGAGCGGCGCGGCACCCCATCGCCTGTACCGTGCGGTCGCGTCGCACCTCTGGGTGCTCGACGAGCGCGAGGACCGCGTCGCGGTCTACTGAGTCGCCGTCTCCTGAGTCGGGCCTTGCTGCGCGGATGCCGCGGCACGCCGTTCCCGCGCCCCTTCCGGTTGTCGGATGTCGCGGCTAGCGTCTGACCCACCGACCGCGAAGGAGCTTCCCATGCCGACGACCACGATGACCTGCCTGCTCGTCGAGGGGCCGCTCGACGAGATGGCCGAGTTCTACGCCTCGCTCGTGCCCGACTCCGAGGTGCTGAACGTCGACCGCTGGCCGGCCGACTCCGAGCGGGCGGGCGAGCCGCTCGCCGTCGACTTCACGGTCGGCGGCGCGAGGTTCCAGCTGATCTCGGGCGGTCCGGATGTCGCGCTCACGCCGGTCGTGTCGATCAAGCTCGAGGTCGACGACCAGGCCGAGGTCGACCGCCTCTGGAACGCGCTCCTCGCCGACGGCGGCGAACCGAGCCAGTGCGGATGGCTCACCGACCGCTTCGGCCTCTCGTGGCAGCTGGTCCCACGCGGATTCACCGAGCTGATGACCACGACCGATACCGCCCTGAAGCAGGAGCTCTTCGCCGCGATGCTGCAGATGACGAAGCTCGAGATGCCCGTGTTCGACGCCATCGCCGCGCGGCACTGACGCGGGCAGGTCATTGCAGGTTCGTGAAGATCGCATCCTCGTAGTCGAAGTTCGGCGCGGTCTGGAACGTGAGGGAGTTCGCGTCGGCGACCGACCACGCCTCCTGCCACGACACGGACTCGCCGGGCAGCACGACCGTGGTCGGCGGCAGCCCGATCTGCCCGCCGTCCGCTGCGATGTCGAAGATCTGACTTCCCTCCTGCCCGGCTGATGAGAGTCGCGAGAAGACGGCCGGCTCGAAGTTCTCGGTCGTGTTGTTCACGATCGTGAGCGTGAAGACGAGGTTGCTCGCCTGGTCGGCGCCGGCTGCGGACTCCGTCGGCGTGTAGGGCTCGGGCGCGGCCACGGTCAGCTCGAGGCCGTCCTCCCAGATCATGGTGTCGCCGAAGGCGAGCGTGTCGACCGGGGGCGGTTGCTCGTCGTCGGCCGGCTCGTCAGAGGCATCCGCCTCTTCGGATGCCTCGGCGACGGCGCTCGGGAGGTCTTCGATGGCCTCGTTCACCGTCGTCGAGATGACGGCGAAGAACACGACGAAGCCGATCACGGTTCCGACGACCGAGACGATGAGGGCCGTGATCGCGGCCCACTTCGCGCCGCGGAGGAACAGGGCGACGATCGCGAGGATGAACGCGATCGGCAGCAGCACCCAGCCGGCGATGAGCGCGCCCGGGATGCAGGCGAAGATGAAGCCGATCACCGCGATGGCCAGGGCGATGATGGCGAGCACATGCGGCTTCGGCTTGGCGCCGCCCGGCGGGGTGGCGCCGACGGTTGCCGTTCCGGCGCCATACGGCTGGGCGGGATCGGCGCCCGGAACCGGATACCCCGGTGTGGGGTCTTCGGCGGCTGGCGCGGCTGGAGCTGCCGGCGCGGCCGGAGCTGCTGTGGCGGGCGGCGCGAACTGCTCGGTCCACTGCTGGCCGTCCCAGTAGCGTTGCCGTCCACTGCCGTCGTCGTACCAGCCGGCCGGCGTGTTCGTCGGATCGCTCATCGGAATCCCCCTTGCGTTGCGTCGCCGCACGCGCGATGCGCCTCTGCCCCCACAGATCGGCGATATGTGCAGGGTACGACCGTGCACGGGCCGCCCGCGCGTCGCGGGTGGCGATCAGCGATCCGGCGAGCCGATCCGGCCCGGTATTCCGGGGCTGTCGGCTTGACCTCCCCAGTTCGGGTCACACGCCGTCAGGACACGCCGGACGCGCGTCGCGGTCCGCCCGGATTGTCTCCACAGGCCACTCTTGCGATTCGCGTATGCCAGTTCCGCCTCATCGATGAGGCGGAACTGGCATATAGCAGGCCCGATCATTCAGCTCGAGATGGCGCGATGTAAGCCGCCAATGGGCCGAACGAGGCCGCGGCATCCCCAGTTGGAGTGTGCTGTGATGCTCGGGTACCGCCGCAGGTGGGTCCGCGAGGGAGATCGCCCCTCAGCCGGTGCGGGTCGCGTCGACGATGTTGGGCTTGTGGATGCCGCGCAGCTCGAAGGAGTACTGGTCGCCGACCGTGAACGCGGACTTCGGCATGCTGGTGTGGAAGTCGCCGCAGGTCGACTCGACGATGAGCGTGTCGAAGCCCTTGCCGCCGGGCTCGACGCCGTGGCCGGTGACGATGCACTCCGTGACGGTGCCCATCGGCACGTACGTGCTGGCGATGAACCCGCCGAGCACGAGCAGCACCACGGCGAGCGGGATCAGGCGCAGCAGCACCGTGCGCACGCGACTCCCGGGCTTGCGCGGCGCCGTCGGCGGAACGCTCGTCATGCGGCGCTCCTCGTGAACTCACGGGCGGGCTTGCCGACGGTGCCGCGGGCCAGGGATCCGGTCGGCGTGAGCTGCGGCTCCATCAGGCGGCGGAACGTGTCGCGCGGCAGCGGATGCCCCGCGACCGCCTCGTGCAGCTCGTGCAGCTCGCGGATCGTGAACGTCGGCTCCGGCAGCAGCCCGAACGGGTCGGGACGCTCGGCGTAGCGCGCACGCAGCTCCGCGACGGCGAGCTCGACGATGGCGTTGTGGTCGAACGGCATCGGCGGCAGCGCCGCGACGGGCAGCAGCTCCGTCTGCGCGCGGACGGGGTCGGCCCGCGTCTCGGCGTCGAGGCGCGACATCCGCACCGGGGCGAGGTGGGCGACCGAGAGCACCCGCCCGCGGTCGTCGCGGTCGGGCGCGTCGAACACGTGCAGCTGCACCGGGTGGATGCCCGTGATGCCGGCCTTCTCGGCGAGCGATCGGGTGACGGCGTCGGCGAGCGTCTCGCCCTCGTGCAGGAACGTGCCGGGCAGCCGCAGGTCGCCGTCGCCCGTGACCGCGATCACGCTGAGCGGGCCGCCCGGGGGTACCGTGAGCACGGCCGTGTCGACCGCGACCGACGGCCTCGGATAGTCGGCGAGGGCCCTGCCCTGCGAGTCGCGCTTGGTCACTTGACAATTCAAGCAGATCTGCGCAAACTGTCAACACCGATTCGCGCGAATATGCGCTAATAACCGAAAGGGGCCGACATGGACGCCCTCACCGACCTGCTGCAGTCGCAGCTCTTCTCGATCGCCGACCAGCCCGTCTCGGTCGTCGAGGCCATCGGCTTCCTCACCGGCGCGCTCTGCGTGTGGGCCGTCGCGCGCGGCAGCATCCTGAACTGGCCGCTCGGCATCGTGAACAACCTCGCGTTCCTGCTGCTCTTCGCGGGCGTCGGGCTCTATGCGGATGCCGCGCTGCAGATCGCATTCGGCGTGCTCGGCGTCTACGGGTGGGTGCAGTGGTCGAAGCGGCGGCGCGGCTGGACAGGGGTCGCCGGCGGGTCCGGCGAGGCAGGCGTCGTCGCCGCGGCATCCGCTCTGCCGATTCGACGCGCGACCGGGCGCGAGCTGCTCATCGGCGGCGCGATCGCCCTCGTCGCGACCGTCGCCGTGGGGTACCTGCTCGCCGCCGAGACGAACTCGCAGGTGCCGTGGCCCGACGCGTTCATCCTCGCGTTCTCGCTGCTCGCGACGTGGGGGCAGGCGAAGAAACTGCTCGAGCAGTGGTGGATCTGGATCGCCGTCGACCTCGTGTCGATCCCCCTCTACCTGGTGAAGGGCCTCTGGCTCACGGCGCTCCTCTATACGGGGTTCCTCGCGCTCTGCGTCTACGGCCTCACGCGCTGGACGCGCGAGTACCGCGCCGCCGCCGGTGCCGCCGCCGGCCGGGTAGCGGAGCGTATCGAGACCAACGAGCCCCGCACCGAGGGCGAGAGCCCAGCGGATGCCGCGGCAACCGCAACGCAGACGGATGCCGCAGCCACCGCAGAGGCCCGCGCATGACCCGCGAGCCGCACGGCCTCATCATCGGCAAGTTCTACCCGCTGCACGAGGGGCACCTGGCGCTGCTGCGCCTCGCGGCCGCCGAGTCGCAGCTCGTGACGGTCGTCGTCATGGGAACCGTCTTCGAGTCGATCCCGCTCGAGCGGCGGGCCGCCTGGCTGCGCGAGGAGATCGCCGCCGATCCGGCCGGTCTCGGCAACGTGACCCTCGTCGAGATCCCGTGCGACGCCCCCGTCGAGTACGGCAGCGACATCGCATGGCGGGCGAACGCCGTGCTCATCGAGGCGGCCCTCGCAGCGGCAGGTCGGCCGGCGCCCACGACGGTGTTCTCTTCGGAGCACTACGGCGCCGAGCTCGCCGCCCGCCTCGGCGCAGGGCATCGCGCGTTCGACGAGAGCCGCACGCGGCATCCGATCAGTGGCACCGCCGCCCGCGACGACCTCGTGGGCCGCTGGGGGCAGGTCGCGACATCCGCTCGACTGGATCTCGCGACGCGCGTCATCGTGGTGGGCGCCGAGTCGACGGGCACGACGACGCTCACCTCGGCGCTCGTCGAGCACTACCGGGCGCGCGGCTTCGGGCGGATGCCGTTCGTGCCCGAGTACGGGCGCGAGTTCACCTACGAGCTGCACGCCGAGACCGAGGCGGCGGCGGGGCATCCGGTGTCGATGGACGACCTGGTCTGGCTGCCCGAGCACTTCGCGCGCATCGCCGAGCGGCAGAACGCGCTCGAGAACGCAGCCGCGCTCGCCTGCCCGCTCGTGATCGCCGACACGGATGCCCTCGCAACCGAGCTGTGGGAGCGGCGCTATGTCGGCTCGACGTCGGATGCGACGCGCCGCTTCGGCACGACCGAGCTGCCGCGCCGCGACGTGTACCTCGTGACCGACCACGAGGGCGTGGCGTTCGAGCAGGACGGCTGGCGCGACGGCGAGCACATCCGCGCCGAGATGAACGGCTGGTTCGTCGAGGAGCTCACCCGCCGCGGGCACTCGTGGGTGCTCATGAGCGGCACGCACGAGGAGCGCCTGCGCTACGCGGTGCGCCTCGTCGACGCCCTCTGGGAGCGCAACTCGACCTTCGCGTCGCCCGAGTGGGCCGACCGCACGGCGCTCGTGACGGCGGCGGCCGGGTAGCGCCGTGCGCCGGTCGAGGAGCGCAGCGTATCGAGACCCCGCCCCGCTACCAGGTTCCGCCGAGCGGATGCTCGTCGTCGGTGAACATGGTGCCGATCGGCCCGCTCGGCGTGTACGGCTCGGGTTCGACGCCATCGGGGTCGGCTGTGAGCGCGAACGCGTCGTCCTGCGGTTCGAAGCCGATGGCGCGTCCGGCCGAGAGGTCGAAGGCGTTGGGCGCGTTCGCCGAGACGCCCCAGACGATGTGGTGGCGTCCGTCGTCGAGTGCGAGGGCGGCCTCGACGAGCCGGGCGGCGTCGGCCGGCGAGAACCAGTGCGCGAGTCCACGGCCGGAGCCGGGGCGGTCGCCGGCGCCGAAGTTGCAGATGCGCGCCGAGACGATGCTCATGCCGTAGCGGTCGGCGTAGACGCTGCCGAGCGCCTCGACGGCGGCCTTGCTCACGCCGTAGAACGTGTCCGGGCGGGGGACGAGCACGCGTGTCGTCGCGGCATCCGTCGGGTCGGCGAACCCGACCGCGTGGATGCTGCTCGCCAGGAGCACCCGCGTCGCGCCGCCGAGTCGCGCCGCCTCGAGCACCTTCTGCGTGCCGTCGATGTTCACGCGCAGGATGTCGGCCCATGGCCGTTCGGAGGCCAGGGCAGCGAGGTGCACGACGGCGTCGGCGCCGTCGAGGGCCGAGCGGATGTCGCGCTCGTGCTCGATCGACGCGCGCCGCAGTGCGACGCGGTCGGCGTCGAGACCCGGGCCCCAGCGGTCGTCGTCTTCGAGGCGATCGGGCAGGTCGGTGTCGATGAGCCGCAGCATCCGCCCCGGACGGTCGAGCCGCCCGACGATCCGCCGGCCGATGCGTCCGGAGGCGCCGGTGATCGCGACGACATCGGCGCGGTCTGGCTGAGGCATAGGTCGATCTTGGAACGCGATCGGCGAAATGTCGACCTGCGACGATGGGCGAAAGCGCCCGAGGAGCGAAGCATATCGAGACCCAAGGAGCCAGCATGCCGTTCGACCTCACCCCGACCCTGACCGACCGCGCCGTCGGCGCCGTGCTCGGCTCGGCCGCCGGCGACGCCCTCGGCGCGCCCTACGAGTTCAAGCCGTCGCTGCCCGACGACGTGCCGGTCGAGTTCAGGGCCGGTGGCCCGTGGAACCTCGGCGAGTGGACCGACGACACGAGCATGGCCGTGCCGATCCTGCAGGCGATCGCGCGCGGCGACGCGCTGACGGATGCCGCGACCCTCGGCCGCATCGTCGCCGAGTGGCGCGACTGGGCGGTCGACGCGAAGGATGTCGGCATCCAGACCCGCCAGGTGCTCGGGCTGCTGCCCGCCGCGACGGCCGTGCGTGCCGGGGCCGACGCCGCCGATGCCGATGCCGACGCCGATGCCGACGCGCTCGACCTTGCTGCCCTCGAGCCCGCCGTCCGCGCCGCCGCGCGCACGCTCCACGAGCGCACCGGACGTTCGGGCGGCAACGGGTCGCTCATGCGCACGGGCCCGGTCGCGCTCGCCTCCCTCGACGACGGGCAGGAGGTCGCGCTCGCCGAGTCCGCCCGCCGCATCAGCGAGCTGACGCACTACGAGACGGATGCCGGTGACGCCTGCGTCATCTGGTCGCTCGCGATCCGGCACGCCATCCGCACCGGCGCATACGACGTGCGGACGCCCATCGACGCGCTGCCCGAGGACCGTCGGGCGCGCTGGCACGGGTTCCTCGACGTCGCCGAGCAGACGCAGCCCCGCGACATCCCCGGTTCGAACGGATGGGTCGTGGCGGCCATGCAGGCGGCGTGGTCGGCGATCCACCATGCCGACCTGGCCGGCGAGGGCCTGCAGCAGACGCTCGAGCGCGCCGTGCGCTGCGGCAACGACACGGACACCGTCGCGGCGATCGCGGGCTCGCTCGCCGGCGCGAAGTGGGGCGGTTCGGCGGTGCCGGCAGCTTGGCGCCGCGAGCTGCACGGCTGGCCCGGCTTGCGCGCCGATGACCTCGATGGGTTGGCCGAGATCGCCGTGCAGCGGGGGAGCACCGCGGCCGAAGCGTGACGGGTGAGCGCCGTGGCCGACGCGAGACGCGCGAGACGCGCGAGACGCGGGGCTTCGTGGAGAACTGCGGCGAGTCGCGTATGCCAGTTCCGCCTCATCGATGAGGCGGAACTGGCATACGTCGGAGTGGGAACGGATCGGGCAGTCCGCACTCCTCCTCAACAGGCGGATGCCTCGTACGGGCCCCACCCCGGGAGTCTTGGTCGCCGCCCGGGGCGCGCGGCGCTTCGTAGCTTCGGACTCGTCCGTTTCGCTCCCCACCGTCAGGAATCGCCATGCCGCTCGCGCCAGCCGCTCCGAACCCCACCCTCACACCCGAGCCGACGATGTCGCCGGCAATAGCATCCGAGGCTGCCTCGAGGCATCGGCGGCGAACCCGGTTGGGGGTCGCACTCGTCATCGTGATCGGTCTCGGCAGCCTGGTGGGTCGACTGCTGCTGGCGGACTGGGTAACGAGTCTGCTGCTCACCTCTGCTCATGCTGTTCCGCTGTCCCTGTCGCTGCCGCCGGCGACCGATTCGCCGACGCAGTTCACGGTCGAGCAGGTGGCGCCGACCGAGCAGTCGGAGACCGTGGAGCCCGAAGGTCTCGACGGCGTGGCAGTCGACGCGCCGACCGGTGATCTCCGCTGGGATGCCCCGCTTCCGCCGGGCACCGCGCCTCACGTCGGCATGATCTTCGGTGCCGACACCGAGTGGTCGGCCGTCGCGGACCGTACCGAGCTCGGCACCGCCGGATCCCGCAACGTGACCACCGGATGCTCGGTGTGGCTCACCGCCGGTGCGGTCGGTGGATCCGAAGCCGGCGATCATGGCGGTGACCGGGAGCGCAGCCTGCGCTGGGCGGAGCGGCTCTTCGACACCACCATCGACCCGGCCGACGTCGTCGACGCATCGCTCGCGACGGAAGCCGGCTCCGCCATCGGGCGGATGGACCTGGTCGCGGTGCCGCGCGAGTGGGCCTCCGGCAAGGGCACGATGATCATGACGCGGGTGTTCGCCGAAGCCGACCAAGGCGTGGTGGTCTACGCCGAGTGTCCGGATGCCGATTCGCTGCACGGCACGTTCGAAGACATCCTGCAGTCGGGTCTCGTCATCGCGATGCCGGAGTTCTGAAGGCCGCAGTCCGCGGCATCCGATGTGCATCGGCTTGCGCAGCTGCGGACTTCCGGGGGTGCGAACGCCGCTGGACCGACCGTTCGGCGGCCACACCTCGTTGCAAAGTTGCAAAGTTGCAAAGTTGCGCGAATCGGCGAGCGGAGACCCGAAGGGGAAGCGACGGTCGATCGACCCCGCGCTCGGTCGTCATCACTGTGAAGGCCGCAAACGGCTGAGGCCGACATCCGGCCGACTCCCACGGGAGTGACGACGAGAGATGACCCGGGCGGCGACGCCGGTGCGCGAGTACCCTGTCGCTGGATCGGGCCGAAGGAGGATCAGATGCGTTACACGCTGCTGCTGCACTATCCCGAGATGACGGCCGACGACCTCGGCCCCGAGGCGCTCGCCGAGGGTCAGGAGGCGTTCGCGGCGTACGCGGCGACCCTGCACTCGGCGGGAGTGCTGCTGGGCGCCGAGGTGCTGCAACCGTCGTCGAGCACGACGACCCTGCGCGCCGACGGCGGCACCGTCCAGGTGCAGGACGGCCCCTTCGCCGACACGAAGGACCAGCTCGGCGGCACGTTCGTGATCGACGTGCCCGACCTCGACACCGCGATCGAGTGGGCGAAGCAGGCGCCGTCGATGGACTACGGCGCGGGTGGTGTCGAGGTGCGCCCGGGTGCCGTCCACACGGTCGACGGCGTGTGGACCGCCAACGGGTGAACGCCGAGGCCGGCGACGCCGACGCCGACGACGCACGGGCGGCCGGGACACCCGATCCGGCGGCGGCCGCGGCATCCGTCGAACTGGCGGCCCGCGTGTCGTACGGCCGGCTGATCGCGCTGCTCGCGGCGTCGACCGGTGACCTCGCGCTCGCCGAGGACGCCCTCGCCGGCGCCTTCGAGCAGGCGCTCAAGACGTGGCCGGATGCTGGTGTGCCCGACAATCCCGAGGGGTGGCTGTTGACCGTGGCTCGCAATCGCCAGCGCGACGCGTGGAAGTCGGCCGAGCGCCGGCACACCGCGCCGCTCGATGACGACGCCGGCGCGCAACGCTCGAACGCCGGGCCCGCAGGGTCGGATGTTGCGCCCCGTGCGCGGCCGGATGCCGTCGCGTCGGCGGGTGCGGCATCCGTCGATCCGCTGGCCGACCTCGACCCGTTCGCGATCGGCGACAAGCGGCTCGAGCTGCTGTTCGTGTGCGCCCACCCGGCGATCGACGCCGCCGTGCGCACGCCGCTCATGCTGCAGGTCGTGCTCGGATTCGAGTCCGCGCAGATCGCCACGGCGTTCGCGGTGCCGCCCGCCGCGATGGCGCAGCGGCTCGTGCGGGCGAAGCGCCGCATCCGCGATGCGCGCATCCCGTTCGCGGTGCCCGACCGCCGCGCGATGCCCGAGCGCCTGCCCCCCGTGCTCGAGGCGGTCTACGGATGCCACGCCATCACGTGGCGCGCTCCCGCCGACGCCCCCGACTCGATGGCCGGCGAGGCGCAGTACCTCGCGGTGACCCTCGCCGCCCTGCTCGAGCACGAGACGGAGGCGTGGGGACTCGCGTCGCTCGTGACGCTGTCGCTCGCGCGGCGCGGGTCGCGGGTCGACCACGAGGCCGGCGCCGGCGCGCCCGCGGCCGCATCGCGCCCGTTCATCCCGCTCGACGAGCAGGACCCGACGGCGTGGGATGCCGCGCTGATCGCCGAGGGCGGGGAGTACCTCCGCCGCGCCTCCGCGCCGGGGCGACCGCCGGGCCGCTTCCAGCTCGAGGCCGCGATCGAGGCCGTGCACTGCGACCGCCGCCGCACGGGCGCCACCGACTGGGCGGCGCTGCGCACCCTCTACCTCGCGCTGAACGGCGTCGCCCCGAGCCTCGGCGCGAGGGTCGCGCTCGCCGCGGTGATCGGTCGTGTCGATGGCCCCGAAGCAGGACTCGCCGCGCTCCCGCCCGAGGCCGACGCATCGACGTTCCAGCCCTGGTGGGCAGCCCGCGCCGACCTCCTCGCTCGCGCAGGCCGCGCGTCCGAGGCATCCGACGCCTTCGCCCGTGCCGCCGAACTCACCGACGACGAGGCCGTGCGCGCCCACCTGCTCGCCCGGCGCGACGAGGCCACCGGACGCGCGGACTGATCCGCGCCTCGCCGCTCAACATGCGTCACATCGTCTTCGAACGCAGACGTCTGACCGCAGCCCCAAGGCGCGGCACGTCGTCGCGCGCGGTTGTCGTGATGATCGCGTGCGTCGTGTCGAAATAGCGGTGCACCAGAAGATCGCGCATACGGGCGATCATCGCCCATGGGATCTCCGGCTCGCTCGCGATCGTCTCCGTGCTGAGGTCCTTGACCGCCTCGCCGATCTCGATCAGCCGCACGCGGATCGCATCGAACACGATCGGTTCGTCGATATCCGTGCGAGTGATGTACTCGCTGATGACCCCGCACGCGACGGCGATGTCTTCGAGGCGATCCCGCTCGGTGCGACTCACAGCGGGACCGCTTCGTGCGTGATGCGTTCGACCGCGTCGGGCTTGATTCCAGTGGATGGGACGATGTCGACCGACCGCCCGAGAAGTTGCTCGGCCGCCTCCTGCATGCGCAGCAGGTTGAACACGCCCACGTCGGATGCGAGTTCGACGAGCAGATCGACGTCGCTCTCGTCGGTCTCATCGCCACGGGCGACGCTGCCGAAGATGCGGATGTCGAGGGCACCGAGGGGCGAGAGGGCCGCCCTCAGGTCGGCCGCATGCGACCGCACCTCCGCCAGCGCAGAACGCTTCGGCCGAGGGACGAGCATCGGCTCGAGCATGAATCCCGTCGCGGAGATCACTCGCTGCAGCGTGGTGAACGACGGGTCGCGATGGCCGTTCTCGTACGCACTGATGACGCTCTGCGTGAGCCCGGCGCGGCGAGCGAGCTCCGCCTGCGTCAGTCCGCTCCGGCGTCGTGCGTCTTGGATGAGTTCAGCGGCCAGAATCACGCTCTCATGATATCGCGGATCGTCGATATTACGGGTCAGAGATATCAGCGTCGATCTCCTCGCCCGGATGGCGGCGCGCCCGGGGCTCCGCGAGCGCGTTCGGTGCCCTCTCTGGAAGCCTGTTGCAAAGTTGCAAAGTTGCAAAGTTGCATCGTTCGCTGAGCGGATGCACCGACTCGGCGGTCGTCGAGAGGCGCATGTCCGCCGGCACCCATACGGTTTCGACCTACGCCTTCCGGAGCGTCTCTCGAAACGGTGACCATTGATCTCGATGGCCAGTCGCTGATGATCCCGGTCGCCGCGGAGTAGGGCCTTCAGCCGCCTCGCATCCCCGCCCCTAGGATCGAACCTATGGCCGGATTCTGGGGCAAACGCAAGCGTGAGACAGCTGAACTCGCGGCGCAAGACGCGACCCTCGCGCAGCGGGCGAAGATCGCGCTGGTCGCCGCCGACGAGCGCGTGCGCGTCACCGCCGACGAGCTCGTCTTCGCCGAGGCCGAGCTCGGGCGCGATGCGACCACCGACCTCGCCACCGCGCTCGTCGCGGTGAAGGAGCACCTGGGCGAGGCGTTCCGGCTGAACCAGCTGAACCACGACGAGATCCCCGACACCGCCGAAGAGCTCCGCACGCGCAACGCCCGCATCGTGCAGCTGTGCGAGTGGGCCGAAGACCTGCTCGACGAGCGGATGTCGGCGCTGTCAGCGACCATCGAGCGCGCACGCCGCGCCCCCGAGATCATCGCCTCGGTGCGAGCGGATGCCGCGCGCTTGCGCGCCCTCGTTCCCCAGGCGCGCGAGACCATCGAACGCCTCGCCGCCCGCTACGCCCCCGAGGCGATGGCCCGGGTCGAGTCCAACCCCCGTGAGGCCGACCAGCTCCTCGGATTCGCCGAGCACAGCGCGGGCGTGGCCGAGCGCCGGCGCGAGGCCGGGCAGCGCGAGCAGGCCAACCTCGCACTCGAGGCCGCGACCGAATCCGTGCGGCGCGCAGGCACCCTGCTCGAAGCCGTCGAGACCTTCGAGGTCGAGGCGCTGCGGGCCGAGGCCACGCTCGCCGCGATCGTCGAGGATTCCCGCGGCGACCTCACCG
The DNA here is from genome assembly GCF_001421565.1 of Agromyces sp. Leaf222. Classification (NCBI taxonomy): domain Bacteria; kingdom Bacillati; phylum Actinomycetota; class Actinomycetes; order Micrococcales; family Microbacteriaceae; genus Agromyces; species Agromyces sp. Leaf222. Next base: position 195,238 of record NZ_LMKQ01000002.1, read on the forward strand.
TCGCGCTCACCGAGCCGCAGACACCCGTCGTCACCGCCGCGATGTCCGAGCTGCGGGCTGCCCTGGCCGCCCTTCCGCCCGCCGGCGTCAACACCGACCCGTTCTCGCAGCTCGGCCGCCTGCGCGAGGCGAATGCGGGGCTGGATGCCGCCATCGCCGCCGCCCGCGAGCGCGCCGCGCGCCCGATCCCGCCGATCGAGCACGTGCACCACGCCATCGACGACGCCGACCGGCAGTTCGCGGTCGCCCGCGACGTCATCGCCGGCCACCGCGGATGGATCGGCGCCGACGCCCGCACCCGCCTGGCTGAGGCCGAGCGTGTCCGCATCGACCTCGACCGCTTCCTCGGCGCGCCGGCGGCCACGCTCAGCGTCATCGACGAAGACCACCGCGAACAGGCCATGTCGATGGCCCGCCGCGTCGCCTACCTCGCGGGTGAGGCCCTCCAGCTCGCCCAGCGCGACATCGACCAGTCACGCCCGCAGCAGGGCCCCGACCAGTGGGGCGGTGGATGGGGTGGCGGCGGTCGCCGCGGCGGCGGCGGCAACGACCTCATGGGCGGCATCCTCGGCGGCCTCGTCATCGGCAGCGTCCTCGACGGCATGTTCGACTGACCTCGCCGGTCGAGTAGCGAAGCGTATCGAGACCCCGCGGCGCGGCACTCATCAGACGCCGCGGCATCCGTCATGGTTGCGAGCCCGTTGGACTGCAGGGCCGGCCGTTCAGTCGAACACGACGACTCGGCACTGGATGCCCGGTGCACGGGCCAGGCGCGCGTCGCGTGTGAGCAGCGTTGCGTCGGTGAGTTCGGCCAGGGCGACGTATGCGGCGTCGTAGCTCGACAGGTTGTGCCGAAGGCGCCAGGTGCGCTCGCCGAGGAGCGCCCAGTCCCAGAGTTCGACCGCGAGGTCGAGGTAATCGGTGAACGCCTGGTCGGCGTGGGCGTCTGCGAGTCGCCCGGCGCTCGAGAGCCGTCGCAGCACGTTCGCCACTTCGTAGGGGAGCACGCTCGGCGCGAGGAGTTGCGCACCTCGCACGCCCGCATGTTCGGGCGCGTCGGCGGATATCAACAACGCGCACATCGACGACGCGTCGATGACGATGCGTTCGGGAGCGACCGGCAATCTCAGCGCCGATCCTCGGCACGGGCGTCGAGGATGTCGGTGGTCGATATTGCCGGGTACGCCCGAGCGTGTTCCTGGATCCGGGCGAGCGCGTCGTCGGGCGAGGGCGTGCTGGCGATGCGGGTCAGGGTGGCGGTCAGGTACTCCTGGAGCGAGCGACCGGAGCGCCTGGCGCGCGCGGCGAGTTCATCGCGCACCTCGTCGGGTACGGCACGGATCGTGATGTTCACCGGCATTCCTCCAAGCTAGCAGCGATGCATGCATTACGCATGCATTGGTCGATCGACTCGTCGAACGTACAGCCGCGGATCGTTCGCGGCCCGGGATCCATCGTCGGTGTGAGGTCGCCGGCTCGCCGGGATCGTGTTGAGGAGTGCTCTCCACCATGGCGCCCGCGCAGTTGCGAACCTAGGATCGACGCATGGCCGGGTTCTTGGTCAAGCGCAGGCACGATGCGCACGAACTCCAAGCCCATGACGCCGAGCTGGCGAAACGGGCTGCATCCGCGCTGCTCGCCGCCGACGAGGGCGTCCGAACCGCATCCGAAGAGCTCGACTTCGCCGAGGCCGAGCTGGGTGCCGAGTCGACCGAGGCAGCGGCCACGGTGATCGCCGCGGTGCGCCGGCACCTGACTGACGCGTTCCGACTGAACCGGGTCAACCACGACGCGATGCCCGGAACGCCCGACGAGGTGCGGGCGCGTTACGTGCTCATCCTGCGGTTGTGCGAATGGGCCGAGCACGTGCTCGGGGCGCTGACTTCGACCCTCGCCGACCGGGTCGCGCGGTCACGGCGGGCTGGGGTGGTCGTCGTGGAGATCCGAGCGGATGTCGCGCGCGAGCGCTCCGGCATCCTGACCGCTCGTGACACGGTCGACCGGCTCGTCATCCTCCCACCAGTCGACGCCGGCGTCAGCGGCAGCGCCGATGCCGACACCGACGCGCAAGCCCACCTGAACCGACTGCGCGCAGCGCGATCGGCACTGGATGCCGCGATGACTGCGGTCCGCGAGCGCGAGACCCGCTCGAGGCGCACGATGTCGCCCGCGAGCCTCCTGCAGCGCGCGATTCAGGACGCCGACCGCAAGCTCGGCATCGCCCGTGACACTGTGACCGCCCACCCGGGATGCATCGGCGATGAGGCCCTGACGCGACTAGCCGAGGCCGAGCGCACCCGCATCGATCTCGGCTTCTGCCTCGGCAGTGCGGCGACGAGCACAGTGGCGGCGTCCGATCAGCGCCACGGAGACCGGGTGCTCGCGATGGCGCGACGGGTCGCATCCGTGGCGAACGAATCCGTGCAGCTGGCACGCCGAGATCTCGACGTGCTCCGCGCACAGAACCGTGCCGAGTCGCGGTCGCGCCCCATGTCGTGGGCCTGATCGCGCCGCTCGCCACGGCGCGGCTCGGTGCGCACGCGCCTGCTGGCCGACCATGCGCACGGCGTCCGAGTCGCTACCCTCGTGTCTATGCTCCTGATCGCCGGTGTGCTCATGGTCCTGCTCGGAATCGGTCACTCGATCCTGGGCGAGCGGTACGTCGTCGGGTGGCTGCTCGAGCGTGATGAACTGCCGCCCATGAAGGGCGGCCGCGCCGTCGCCGCCGGAACGATCCGCTTCGCGTGGCACGTCACCTCGCTGCTGGCGATCGCGATCGGCGTCGCCCTCGTGCTCTTCGGCTTCGACGCGTCGCCGCAGGCGATCGTGGGCTCCATCGGCGGCATGCTGCTGCTCTGCGCCCTGCTGCCGATCGTCTACACGCGGTGGCGTCATCCGTCGTGGGTGATCTTCGTGGTCTCAGGCGGGCTCTGCCTGATCTGGTCGTTCATGGGCGCGTAGTCATGCGCCGCTGTGCGAGCTGCGAAACGACGAGCGGATGCCGCGGCATCCGCTCGTCCTGCCGCGCCCCCTGATGCTGGACGCTCGAGCGCATCCGAACCTAGGGTGGGCGTCGGAGAGGGGACGTGCCGATGAGCGATCGAGACGAACTCGGGTCGGATGTGGATCTCGCGATCGAGCGGGCGATGGAAGCGGCCAACCTGCGCGCAGGAGGGTCGCTCGACACGTCGACCGCCGAGGCGGCCGCGGAGAGCGAGCCGTCGGCAGCCGAGGCGGGCGACATCGGCGGGGGGATCGACGGCGACTAGGGCTTCCCACCGCGTGGGATAGGCGGATGCCGCGGGCACGAGCAGGTTCGCTCGCACCCGCGGCCATGGCACGCCCGCCGCGTCAGTGCTGCAGCACCGCCCACGCGAGCAGGCTGTCGATGCGCCGGATGTCGGCACCCCGCTTGAGCTTCACCTTGATGTGCCCGGCCTTCGTCCAGAGCTCGATCTCGGCGTCGCGGTCGAGCACGCCTCCGGCGTTCTCGCTCGACCACATGTGGATCGAGCTGTACGGGAGCGACGTGATCTCCACTTTCTTGCCGGTGATGCCCTGCGCGTCACGCACGATCAGCCGCTTCGTGGTGAACGTCGCGGAATCGCGGAACGTCTTGAACGACGCGACGGCCTGCTCGCCCTCGACGAGCAGGCTCTGCACGTCGGCGGGCACGGTGATCTCGGTCTGCAGGGTCCAGGCGAGGATGGGTGCGGTCTCCATCAGCCCACCGCCAGCGTCCACGAGCCGTCGGCCTGCACCGAGATCGCCGACGGGCCGGCGCTCAGCGGCACGGTGCCCGAGTAGGCGCCGATCTCGTTGACGAGCAGGCCCATGCTGAAGGCGTCGGCGGTGTCTTCGATGATGACGAAGTTCGCCGAACCGGAATGGGTCGCGGTCAGGCCCGCGGCCCCGCCGTCGTAGAGGAACACCGCGTCGCCGGTTCCCGACGAGGCGAGCATGGGCGCCGACGAGACGGGCGAGATCGTGATCGACCAGTTGCCGTCGGCCATGACCTCCAGGGTGGCGGGCTCCGAGTAGGAGTTGAACCCGTAGGCCGTCGTGCCCGAGTACGCACCGATGGTGTTGACGGGCAGCTCGCCGGTCGAGCCGTTGGCGGCGTCGAGCACGCTGATCGCGAAGTTCGCCGATCCGTCGTGGGTGGCGGTGACGATGCCGGCCGCGGCGGGCAGCGTGATCAGCGTGTCGCCCGCACCCGTCTGCGTGACGGGAGTGAAGGTGCCGAACGCCTCATCGGCCCAGGTCTGCGCCGTCGCGACGGGCTCGGCCGATGCCTCGGCTTCGGTCGTCTCGGCGTCGGCTGCGACATCCGCCCCTACGACGACCGCAGTCGGCGCGTCTGCGACATCCGATGCCAGGCGTGCCCCCGCCGTCGCGCCGCTGATGATGTTGATCACGATGCCGAGGGCGATGACCGCGCCGGTGACGATCCAGGCGGCCTTCTTGTGCTGGTCGTAGCCCTCGAGGCGCTGACCGCGGATGTCGCGCTGGGCGCCCGCGAGCACGAGGATCAGGTCGACGAGCACCCACACGCCGAGCCCGCCGAGCGTGAGGAGCTTCGCGATGCCCGTGCCGACCTTGCCGAGGTAGAAGCGGTCGACGCCCCAGAATCCGAGGAGCCAGGCGAACAGCCACGTCGCGATGAACGACTTCTGACCCACGGATGCCGCGGGCGGCGCGTATGCCTGAGGCGCTGCGCCGTACGGCGCGCTGCCGTAGGGCGCGGGCGCGGCGGGCGGCGGCGGGGTCGGCGCGGCACCGTACGGCTGCGGGGGCGCCGGCGGCTGCGCCGGAGGACTGGGGGGATTGGTGGGATCTGACATGAGCCGGCCTCTCGGTGGAACGGTGAGTGCGAAGAGCTGTGATGCTGCTGAGCGTGGAGTGGCTCCCGACTGGGAGCCTCCTGAAAGCTAGCGATGACGAGTGACACCGGATGCCGCTCGCTGGCGAGAGATCACGTTTCGAGCGGCGTCGCGGCTGCGACATCCGCGCCGTTGCTGGGCGTCACGCCGCTGACCCCCACTCCGGGGGTCAGGTCCCTCTCGACGCGCCCTCGCACCGATGTCGGTGGTCGCATCTAGCGTCGTGATCTTCGGCCATCGGCTGGAGTCGGCAAGGACACTTCATGGGTTCGGACTCTCACCTCGCGGCGACCACGATCGGCGCGGCCCGCGCGACCCGCGCAGCGATCAACCTCGGCTTCTCCACGGCGGCGCGCAATGCCGACCGAGCGCGCCTGCTCGACGACATCAACGCCCTCGAGCTGCGGCTCGCGCTCATCGACGACCGCTTCGAGCGGCTCGCCGGTCGCGGTGACGACCAGTACCAGGCGTGGCGCCGCGACACCGTCACGAAGACGCGGGACCTCGCCGTGCGGGCTCGAGCCCTCGAAGTCGACGGCCTGATCGAGGCCCACCACCGGCGCAGGGTCGCGGCCCTGCTCGTGACGATCCGCGCACGCATCGTCGCGCTCGACGAGCGCCGCGCGGCCCTCCGTGACCGTCGGCCGCGTGGTGCTACGAGTGTCTGCGGTAGCGCGCCCCATGTCGGCGGCACCGACTACCGTCTGCTCAACGCCCCCGCACCTTGGCCGGAAGGAGAGGCACCTCGATGACGCACTCCCGAGTGGACACCGCGTCCGCCGTCACCGAACTCGCGCGTGGTCTCTTCGACCCCGCCCGCGATCGACCGTGGGTCGTCGTGACGTCGGCGTTCGGTGCGCGTGAACCCGAACTCAACGTCGCCGACCTCGTCGCTGAAGTCGGCGATGTCAGCCGTGTCTTCGCCATCGAGACCGGCGACCTGACTCGCGAGCTCAGTCGCCTGTTGCCCGACCGCCTCGACGTCTATGGCGGTGCCGGCCGTTCGTATCCGGTCGGGTTCGATGCGGCGACGTCGACGAGCGAATCGCGGCTGCGATTCCCGATGCCGAGCCCCCCCATTGCTGGGGTCTCGGCGAGGATTTATTGGCATCCGACGACCTTGAAGTTCTACCTTCATGGGATGACTCACGATCAGGACGCCGTGAGGCCCGTCGGGCCGGGTGAAGGGTGAGCCGTATGAGAAGCGGGGGCGTCGATGAGGGCGGGCTGCCGTTGTACGTATCGAGGAGGCCTGAGCTTTGCCCAAGGTGACGTGCAAGAAGTGCGGCCGTATGGTCGCAGTGAAGATGAAGGTGGGGCGAATCGTCGATCACGGGCGCGGTGGTGAGCATTGCAAGGGTTCAGGCGTTGCCGCGGAGGTGAGCGATGTCTTGCGTCGCCCGCGCCAGTACGACCAGTAGCACCGAGGGGCTCCGGAACTCGTTCAGCTCATCCAGAGCTCAGGCGGCAATCGCCCGAACCACGACGAGCGATCCGTCATTGCTCCATTCGATCTCGATCGCCGCATCCGGCCGGAAGCCGAACGAAGAGGACTCAGCATGACCAAGAAGATCGTCTACATCGACCTCGACAACACGCTCGTCGACTTCAGGTCGGCACTGCCTCGACTCGACCCGCCGCTCGATCGAGACTCGGCCCAGCCTGACCTCGACGACATCCCCGGCATCTTCGCGTTGATGGACCCGATGCCAGGTGCGGTTGATGCGTTCCACGACCTGTCTACGGCGTACGACGTCTACATCCTCTCGACGGCACCGTGGAACAACCCGTCCGCGTGGAGTGACAAGCTGCTCTGGGTGCAGCAGCACCTGGCGACGGATGCCTCGGGCCCGGCCTACAAGCGCCTGATCCTGTCGCACCACAAGCACCTGAACCGCGGCGACTATCTCATCGACGATCGATCTGCGCGTGGCGCCTCCGAGTTCGAGGGCGAGTGGTTGCAGTTCGGTGTGCCGCCTTATGAGACCTGGGCGAATGTCACGTCCTACCTGCTCGGCCTAGACCGGTGACGACGGCCGAATGATGAGCAGCACGGAACGTGTGCACGTTGTGACGGCCTGCGTCGAAGCAGAGTTCGGACCTTCACCCGCTCTGCCGGACGCCGTCGCCGAGATCCTCGAGCATTTCGTTCGCGGGAAGATCGAGGACCCCCGGCTCGACGTCATTCCGCGGGGCATCTGGCACGCGACGCAAAGGCTGGGGTCGCACCTCGACCGAGCAGAGCACTCGAGTCGCACGAACGCGATTCTCATGTCGCTCGTGCGCCAGGGAGTGGTCGATGCCACCCGACTCGCAAGCCTGCCCCCCGGCGCCGATGCCGACCAGGTCATCGACTACCTGAGGAACCACGATTACCTCGATTCGATAGGGCACCGGGTGGTGTCGGACGGATCGGATGCACCGCGGCGGGCGCAGGGTGTCAAATACGCGGATTCCGACGAGGCCGATGATCTCGTCGAGGAGTACTTCATCGATGTCGTATCGGGGCGGCCTTCCACCGAACTCGTCAGCATCGCACTGGCCGACGCGACCGAACCGGTCTTCTGCATCCAAGGCGACACCTGGGCGCTCACCCTCGTGCGGGGTGATCCGGAGGCCGTGACCCCGCCCGAGATCGCCCACTTCCTGCTTTCGTCGTTGTGGTGGGGCACCCTCGCTTGGCGGGAGGCGCCGCTTCCACAGTGACATCTGAGGTCGGCGGATGCCGCTGCGTTCACCGCAATGCCCCCGCATTTTGGTCGGTAGGAGGGATATTCGATGACGTGTGTACCCGGGTGGACACCGGTTCCGCCGTCACCGAGCTCGCGCGCGGACTCTTCGACGCAGAGCGTAAGCGGCCCTGGGTCGCCGTCACGTCGCCGTTCAGAGCGCGTGAACTGAACGCGATTTCCTATCCTCGGCTGCCCGGCAATGGAAGATCCTGTCTCGTGAGCTTCGAGAGGGTGGCGGTCGTTGAGGCGAGTTCCGCTACGAGATCATTCAGGAGAAGACAATAGCCGTCGGGATCCCGGCTGCTTCGGCTGAGGAACCTGTTCATCGAGACCCCCATCGCATCGAGTTGTTCCTGAACTTTCGACCCGGGCCGCACATCGCGGTTCGACTCGACCACGCGATCGCGAGCGCTCTTTACCGACCCTCGGCACGTGTCGAAGTCACGTTTGACCTCAGGATTACTTGTATCGACGCGAACAGGGTTCGCGAACACGAATGCTCGACGGTGCGCGAGCTGATTCGCGATGTGGCGGACCGAGCCACGTTCTCGTTGGCGCAACTGCAGCCGGTACGTCCCGAAGGCGATCGCGACGGTCAAGACCGCACCGATGACCGCGACAAGCAGGTCCGACCAGAACGTTTCGAACATCGTGCTCCTTCGTTCCAACTGCTCCCGTCGCAGGTCCGATCAGTCTGGCACTGTTGGCTTGGACAGAGCGTTTGGAGGGTTTGGCGATGCCTCTCCCAGCGCATGAGCGTGACGGCTTCGGCATGATGCTCGCCACTGCCCGGACGCCGAGGGGCGCCGCGGACCGGCGCGGCGCCGTGCCGGGCTGACGCCACTACCTCGACCGCCCTCGTCATCGATGGCGACCGGCGGTGGTGGCCGGTGGGTCGATCTACGGCAGCAGCGAGGTGCGGCTGCGCGCGTTCGGTCGTGACGCGCCGGATCTCGAGTAAGGGTCGTGCGGCCTTGCATTCAGGCGATTTCTAGTCGTTGGCACCGTCGGTAGGCTCCGCACGGGCATCCTCGCGTCCGCGGCGACGGAGTCCACGCTCAGCGAACCCGCCGGTCATCTTGCTCGCCATCGACTTGGCGCGATCGACGCTCTCATTGCCGAAGCGCATGGTGGCGTCGAGGCCGTCAACTCCAACGGTCGAGACCTTGCCGCTCACCGACTTGGCCAGAACGAGCGTCTCATTTCCGAATCGCACGGTGGCATCCACACCCTGGGTGCCCGTCTCGATCGCCTTGTCCTTTGCGTCGACGGCGGCTTCTCGCCACCGTTTCGCGTCCAAGGACGCTCCGCCTGCTTCGATTCCGAGCAGTCCGTGAAACTCGCCGATGGAGTTCGTGACGAGGTTGCTGGAACGAACTACTTCACCCGACGCGATCGGATGGAGCAGTACCTTCGTGTTGGCCATACCGGCGGCCGCGTTCATACGTTCGATGAGGCGGGCAGTGCTCCGCGCGATGAGGTCCCGTCGGTTCCGACGGGCCGTCTGAAGGCCGATGCGGTGCTCGTCCAATTCCTGCGGTGCTGCGCTGAGCATCCGATCGAGTTCAAGGACCGCGATCGCATCCTGGAGTTGGAAGCATCGAGCCAGCACGCCGAGCCACTCCTGCACTTGGGACTCGGCTCCCTTGGCGACTTCTGCGAGGTCTCCGACCTTGGACTTGCGCTCCAGCTTCTCGGCGAACGCATCGAGGGCACGCAGTGCATACGCCTGCGTTCGAGCGATCGTCATCGATGTGCCCTGAACCTTCGACCACGTGACGTCGGACACGCGGCCGACCTGTGCCCGCACGGTCATGGCCTCGTCGATCATGAAGCCCACCCCGATCATGTCTGCGAGCACCGCATCCTTCTGGGCGCGAAGGACATCGTCCAGCTTTTCGTCGATCTTGGCGAGGTATTCGGTGATCTCGTCCATAGCCTGTTGCATGGCGAGCTGCGCCATGATGCCACCGGCCCCTGCGAGGATGGCCGGATTGGTCAGCATCGCCCCCGGAGTCTTCACGATTTCCAGTAGACCGGTGATCTTGCCGTTTTTCGTCAGCACCGCACGGCTGACAGACGGGTTGGACCCCCTCATGAGGGTCTGGGCTTTCAGCGCTTGCGCTGACTTCTCGGTCAGCTTCACCCATTGGCCGGAGTGCGCGGCGATTTCGGAGCCCGCCTGCAGGACACCACTTCCGCTGCTCAGAGCGGCACCGAGCCGCGGGAGTCCGAGCTCCTTCGAGGCGAGGCCCTCAGCGGAGAGGAACTTGTCGATGACCCCTGGATCGCCGATGAGAGCCACGCCGTCACCGTCGTTGATCAGTTGGATCTCGTTGGTCATCGTCGGCTCCTGAAGGGTCGTAGGGAGAGCGAGTTCAACGCTAGTTCTTCCCCCGTGGATGCGTTGCGCGCGAGGGCCTCCGCTGTGGCCCCAGAATCGGGGTCAGGCCGGTGTTCGCCGAAGAACGCACGAGGCATTTACCGCAGCCCGTCGAGCAGGACTCCACTCGCGGCACGCACGAGCCGCCCAGTCTCGAGTGCGTATGCGAGACCGTCATCGAGCCGGGCCTCGACTGAGGCCGTCATCCGCTTGCCGCCGAACATGCCGAGCGCTTCGCGCTTCACCTCGTCGGGGTTCATGCCGCCCGCTGCAGCCGATGCGATCCGCATCGCGTTGGCGATCTCGACGAGTGGCACCTCATCGATCGCCCGACTTGAACCGGACTCGGGGAGCCGAACTTGCAGCCAGGTGCCGACGTCCATCGCGGCCGGCCAGTAGAACGTCGACTCGCCGTCACGACGGCGGAACTCATCGGGAACGACTCGCCGGATCGCCGTGATCCGATCACGAGCGACGCGGTTCAGGCCGAATGAGCCCGCAACGAGCTTGCTCAGCCGCGAAGCGGACATCGGGCCCTCTGTCGCGATCGCATCGCGGATCGCCGCCTCGATCTTGGCGTGCGCCGATCGGTGCGGGAGCGCATCGAGGTCGGCGAGTGAGCCGCGTCGGCCGGGCTGCCACTCGATGAACTCCTCGAAATTCGGATGGTTGGGCGACGAGTTCAACGGGAGAACAGGAGCGCCGGTCGCGGACCCGATTCGGATCGCGCGGGGGTCGATCAGCATCGGCGGGGTCGCGGTCGATGCCGACGAGGCATCCGAAACCTCGAGCAGTGCGGAATTGGCGTCGCCGACCACCGATTCGACCTCGAGCTCGACCGAGGTGCTTTCGAACGCAGCATCCGGAGGAGCCGACGGAATGTCCGTCACGTCGCGACTTCCGCGCATCCGTGCATCGGTGACGGCTGAGCTCAGGCGGCTCAGCGTTTCCTCGCGATGGTGCAGCCACTCCGGCAGCCAGACGCGCTCCACCCCAGGCCACCGCATGAGGCCCTTGAGTACGTCGACCGGCAGTCCGTCGCGGTCGGCGACGGTCTGTCGTGCTCGCCAGACGGGCCCATCGAGGAGCACCGCGACGAGCGGTACGTCGGGTTCGTCGGCTTCGGCGATGCTGATGTCGACACGGAAGTCCGACAGGCCGACATCCGTCTTGATCGCGAAGCCCGCGAGCCGCAGTTCGTCCGCGATCTCGTCACGGTGCCGATCGATGTACGCCTGTCGCCGACCGTCGTCGCTGACCGCTTCGACGCCGCGTGAAGCCATCTCGAGGTACGCCTTGAGGTGCTTGATGCCGATCGAGCTGGTCTGTTCGGCGCGCAGGATCTCGGGATCGAAGCTCGCGTACAGCACGACCTGGCGCCGCGCACGCGTGACGGCGACGTTGAGTCGGCGCTCTCCACCGGCGCGTGAAAGCGGTCCGAAGTTGAGCGGAAGAACGCCGTTGGCGTTGACGCTGAAGGCCACCGAGAAGAGGATGCAGTCCCGCTCATCGCCCTGCACGTTCTCGAGGTTCTTGACGAACAGCCCATCTGGTTCGTCGAGCGCCTGTCGGATCCGGTCGTCGTCGCTGTCGCGCAGCAGGTTCTCGACGAGGTCGCGCTGCGGTGCGTTGAACGTGATCACTCCGAGGGACGGCGTGACGTCAGGCGAGGCCCAGAACCGCCGTCTGACGTCTTCGACGATCGCTTCAGCCTCGACCCGATTGGTGCGGAGCGACTTGCCCTTTCCTGTGCGTTCGAAGTGACCATTGACGCGGACGAGCGAAATTCCGTGTCCGTCGACGGTGTCGCGCGCGTGGGAACCGATCGGGGCTGGAAAGGAAGACAACCGGTTCTCGTAGTAGTGGTGGTTGCTGAACGCGATGAGCGACTCGTCTTGACTGCGGTAATGCCACGAGAGCCACTTGCTCGGCACCTGCGCTTGCACACACTCGGTGAGGATGGACTCCTCGTCGACGACGGTCTCCGGCGTGTACTCGGTGTCCTCGTCGAGGTTGGCGCCGGCATCCGCGAAGCTCGTCGGCGGCATCTGTTTGCTGTCTCCGACGACCACGACCGACGTTCCGCGACCCATTGCCCCGACGGCGTCGGCGACTCGGATCTGGGATGCCTCGTCGAACACGACGATGTCGAACAGGTCAGAGCGGGCCGGGATGAATCGTGCGACCGATTCAGGGCTCATCAGGGTACACGGCATGACCTGGGTGATGATGTCGCCGTACTGTTCGAGCATTGCGCGGACGCTCAACCCTCCGCGTTGCCGGTCGAGCTGGCGCCTGAGGCCGCCGATCTGCCCGCTGGTCGACGTGGCTGCGAAAGTTCGTCCCGCCAACAGCTCGACGGGGATCGCCCTCGGCAGTTCCGCCCGGACAGCGTGCGTCGCGTTCGTGAATCGTTGGATGGTCTTGTTGTGGGCCGCGATGTCGAACGCGTTGAGCGCCGTCGCATCCTCGCGCTCTGCGATCGAGGCGAGCGCGACGCCCTTGTCGAAGGCGAGTGCGGCATCCTCAGCCGGCACCCTTCCGTTGAGGATCGCGCCACGTGCCGAGTCCAGACCATGGCGACGCAGCGGCTCGACATGTCGCACGAGTTCGAGCCATCGCACGAGCGTGACGGGCTCACCCGTCGTGAGATTCCGTGCGGCCCGCGTCGCCTGCCAGCGCGTGAGGAAGTCGAGTTCGCCCGCCCACGTCGCTGCATCGGCCGGGGTGACGGCTGCGGCCGCGAGCAGCTGTCGCCAGGTGATTCCAAGCGCGGAGAGCTCGGCTTCACCGGCACCGGCCGCGGTGGACGAGAAGTACTGCCGCAGCTGCGCGACGTGCGGGTTCGACGGTCCATCGAGTGAGCGTGCGGCGAAGCGCACCCACCCGAGGCGTAGCGTGAATGCGTCGACGTCGGCCGGGAGCAGCACGTTCCACGTGCTGTCGATCAGCGGGACGGGCACCTTCGCGATCATGCCGCGGAGCTCTCCGAGCTCTGCGTTCGTCGCCGCGATCCGACCGGTGAGGTCGGAGAGCGTCTTCAGCTTGACCGATGCCGGTTCGCCGACGAGCTCGTCGGCGAACCGGGCGAGCACCGCACGGCGACGCTTCCTGCGCCCGAAGAAACTCGAGGCATCGGCGGCGAGGGCTTCGGCGTGGATCGCGTCGACATCGCGGCCGAGCACCGTCGGCCGCACCTCGGCGGTCCACGTTGGGCGGGCGAAGCCGGTGATTCGACGTTGGAGCTCGTCGAGGTAGGTCTGCCACGCCGGCGACTGGAGCGCATCGAGCGTCGCCACCGGGTGCCTCGGCGCACGTGCAAGTTGTGCCCAGCCGTCGAGGAGGTCGGGTGAGTCGACTCGACCGAGGTCGGCGATCGCGAACCCGGCCTGCTGCGCTGAATCGAGCGCGGCGTCGAAAGCGCGGGCTGCGGCGTGCACTGCCCGTGCATCGATGCGTGCAGGCGGGCGCTCGTCGATGAACGCCCATGGGTGCGTCGGCGCCGGTCGCGCCAGGTCAGCGGTCTCGGGGAGCCGCCGCAGCACGTCGCGGACTTCGGCGAACGCGGCCTCATCGGCCGAGGCGACGAGACCTGTCGAGACTTCGAGTGCCTCGATCTCGGGATCAGCCGCAAGCTGGTTCGTCCGCGCCGAGTACAGCGACATTCCCGCGGAGTTGGCTTCATGGAGCCGCGTCGCGTAGCGGGCGAGCGATCGCCGGCTGGCTTCGGCCGCCTCCGAATTCGCCTGGAGAGCCGCGGCATCGGTTCGGACCACGAGGTCGAGCGCGCGCTTGATCTGCGCGCGGACGGCCGCCGGCCGCGCCGACTTGTCGTGGAGGTCGAGGGAGAAGTCGCCGAGGCCGACTGACTCGAGGCGCTTCTTCACCACGTCGAGCGCGGCGCGCTTCTCGGCGACGAACAGCACTCTGCGGCCGGCTGCGAGCGATCGCGCGAGCAGGTTGGTGATGGTCTGGGACTTGCCCGTGCCGGGTGGGCCTTCGAGCACGAACGTGCGCCCGCCGACGGCTTCGGCGACCGCCTCGAGTTGTGAGGCATCGGCGGGTACCGGCACGACGGCCCCGAGCTCGTCGAGATCGACGGTCGCGGCATCCGGATTCGGATCTTGGAAGGCGTCGAGCGGGGTGTGGATGAGATGTGAGACGAGCGCATTTTCGGCGAGCGTCCCCCAGTGCTCGTCGAGGTCCTTCCAGAGACGGAACTTCGCGAACTGCAGGATCGCCAGGTCGACCGATTCCTCGACGCGGAACGGAAGCCCGGCCCCGGCGATCGCTTCTCGTACGGCGCGGAACGCTGCGCCGAGGTCGATGCCGGATTCGTCTTCGACGGGGTTCTGCAGCCCGGGGATGTCGAGGCCGAAGCTCACACGAAGCTTCTCGAGCAGGCAGTAGTTCGGTGTCGATGCGCCCGACTCGTCGAGTGTGAGGCGATAGACCTCGCCCCGGCTCGCGGTGGTGAGGCTCACCGGCACCAGCACGAGCGGCGAGCGCAGATCGCGGTCGTTGACCCGCCAGTGGAGCATGCCGAATGCCAGGTAGAGGTTGTTCGCGCCGGTCTCTTCGGCGATCGTCTTCGCCTTGTATGCGAGATAGCGCAGCTTCGACGTGTAGGCGCCGCTCGTGATGTCGATGTACGCGCTGCGCTTCTGGGCGAGCAGCAGCTCTCGCGTCTGCTCGGGCAGGTCCCTGCCGAAGCGGATGCCGCGAACCTCGTCGACCGATTGCACTCGATCCGAGGCGAGCAACGTGACGGACGTGCCGGCGTTGACCGCGTCTTCGAGCTGGGAGACGACCGGAGGCGGCACCTCGAGGCGGTAGCCGGATCGATCGGTGTAGTTGATCAGCTTGTTGCGGAGGCTGAGGTCGAGCAGGGCGTTCTTCCACTGCTGCACGCGCCGGGGCACTGCCGCCGGCTCTGGTGCTGTGCCGCCGGCCGCCGGTGCTCCGTAGTACGGGGCGATGATGGGCGAAGACCCCGGTTCGTAGACCGTGACGATCGTCTCGCCGTCGACGCCGCGCGACCGACTGGGCAGCGGGTAGATGCCGGAGAGGCGCGCCTGGCGCACATCGGTGACCCCCTGCACGCGGTCGACGCCGTCGGCGAGATGGCTCGTGCGCGGTGCGCGGTTGGCGTCGCCGAACGGCCGGGACTCGTCACCGCCGGTCAACATCGTCGTCTCGACGAGGGCGAGATGGCCGAGGTCGACGAGGTTGATGACGTCCATCACATCGGTCGAGGCGACCGCCCCGAGCGAGTTGTCGGTGCGCCAGTAGCCGAGGAAGATGTGTCCCTCGAGCAACCACAGGGTCGTGTTGATGCCGGCCTGTTCGAGCACGGCCGCGAGCGTCACCGTCGTGTCGAGGCAGGTCCCGAGCCGGCCCTCGAGCACCTCGCCGGGGGTGCGCACCTTCTGACCGATCGAGTCCCAGCTCGCCGGCGGTTCCGCGTAGCGGATGTCGCGGGCGCGCATCGCGTCGTAGACGGCGGTGACGATCGCGTCGACGCGTTCGGGGTTCTCGGACTGGTAGCCGTCGAGGGCGGACTTGCCGGTGGCGCTCTTCAGCCGATCGGACGCTTCGACGAGCAATGGGGCGATCGCAGCCGCGTTGGGCTGCACGTGCGCTGCCAACAGTTCGAGACCGAGGTGCAGCGGGGTCGCGATCCACTGGTTCGACGCGAGGATCTGCACGTCGACGGATGTCTCGACGATCAGCTCGCCTGCAGCGTCGCGGAGGGTTGCTCGGATGAGGCCCGGTCGTTGCTCGTCGACAGCGAGCATGTGGGCGGGGTCGAGGACGAGGTCGACACTTCTGAGGGTGGTGGTCTGGCCTTCGCCGAGGTCGACGATGAGCACCTTCGGTCCGCCGAGTGAGCCTTCGGCGCTCACCACGTCGATCTCGAGGGAGGCGCCGCGCCGCTCGCCGCCCCGATTCTCGATGGCGATCTCGTCGATGACCGGGATCCGGCAGTGCGCCATCGCGTAGCTCAGATGGCTGACGGACTTGATGCTGATTCCGGCAGATGCCGCGACCGTCGGTGCCGGACGGGGCAGTGGGCTCGGTTCGCGGCGAACCACGATGCGCTCGGTCGTCTCCTCATCGATGGCATCGTTCACCGGTTCGCCCGATGTCGGGGGTGCCGCCTCGCCCGCTGCACGAGGGGGCAGCAGCGCGGTTTTCAGCACTGCGATCTGGCTCGCCTGTTCCGGGGCGCCGATCATCTCGAGGAGTAGTCCGGCGGAGTCCATCGCCCGGAAGGCCGTCTGGGCCGAGAACTCGCCATTGTGCGCCCAGAGATTTCGGACTTCGCGGAGCTCGCTCGCGTAGTTCTGTCCCTGTCGCGGAAGGTCACGGTCGAACGGATAGCCGAGGTCGCCCAGCCGTTCAGTGAGCGCCCGCAGCAGCAGTGAGAGGTCGCGCTTGGAGTAGACGCCACCGCGCCGACCGGCGAGCTTGTCCTTGCGTTCGAGGAGCAACGTCCATTCGACGCCCGGTGGGAGTTTCGTCGCGAACCCGCGCTCGACGAACGGTGAGAGCCCGTCGATCAGCAACGCGAGTGCATCGCCGACCTCGGAATGGAAGTCGACCTCGTCCATGTGGCCTCCGGATGTCGCGGGTCTGACGGAATCGACTGTAGGTGGGCAGTGAGGACGAGTCTAGGCAACCCTGCCGTCATGTTCAGTGGCGGCTCCGCCTCGCTTGGCTCATGTGCCGGTTCGTTGCGCGTGCATGACGGGAATGTGAACACCCCTGACCCACGAAATGGGGTAGTGCGGTCGCGCCCGCCAGTGACGATTGGCCTGAAGATAGGTCGGGGGGCGAACGATCACGAGCGACGGCCGTTGAGAGGCAAGCAAGTCATGATTCTTTCGACATCGGTTGACGGGCGAAGGTTCGAACTTCACGACGATGGGACCTGGAGCGAGATTCCTGCAGCGACGCGCGTTGGGTTCCGATCAGTGCCATGGGGTTCGAGCCGAGCAGACGTGATCGCATTTGAAGGTCGGGAACCCTACGAGAGTCACGAAGACTTGGCCATGTTCGATGGTCGACTGGGCTCAGAAGAGGTGTTCGTCGTCTACTTCTTCCGTTCGGATCGCCTGACGCGAGGCGAATATACGGTGAACGCTGATTTTGACGACGGCGACAAGGCGCTCAAGACGCGAAAGAAACTCCTGAGGACGCTCATCGAGCAGTACGGCCAACCGGCCAAAGACAAGCGCAGATGGAACGACGACTTCCACAAGGGCGATCCCGAGCAACTCGGCTGGGCCCTTGAGTCGGGCGACGTCGAGTTCATCACGACGTGGCATCGAGCGGATGCTGAGATCACGTTGAGGCTTGTCGACGATTCTGGAATGGAGCTCAAGCTCGAGTACTGCTCCCCTGAGCATCTCGGTGCTCAGCCTTCGACGCCATTGAGCGCATTGCTTTAGGCCTGGGCCGCGTTAGAACTGGCGGAGGTCAGCTTGTCTGGGCGGCTGCGTCCACTGGGATAGTCCTATCGGTCGACCCCACTTCGGGTGGGATACCCCGTATTGACGCCCGCGGCGTGCCCGGTGCCGGCAAGGTGAGTCGCATCTGCCTTCGCGACGCAAAGGGGCCATTCATTGATCCGCGATCACTTCATCGAGATTCTTGGGCTGCAGCATCAGTGGAGCGACAAGACCACTGAGGCAATGCAGCAGCGAGGGATTC
Source organism: Agromyces sp. Leaf222 (assembly GCF_001421565.1). NCBI lineage: Bacteria > Bacillati > Actinomycetota > Actinomycetes > Micrococcales > Microbacteriaceae > Agromyces > Agromyces sp. Leaf222. Next base: position 212,952 of record NZ_LMKQ01000002.1, read on the forward strand.
TGATCAGGGATGTCGTCCCCGAATGGTTCCGGCACAACGGGGCGGCGTCTGTTGCGCGCGGCGGATGGGCGCCCTTTCCTTTGGAGGTCCAGGGAAAAGACGGCATCGGGAGGAAGAGCCAAGTCCCGTGGGTTCGCTTCTATTCGCCTCGCGAAAGCGAATCGGCAACCGACGGATGGTACGTCGTCTATCTCTTTGCGGGTGACGGGTCAGGTGTCGTTCTCGCATTGATGCATGCGTCGACTCACGCAGTCGGCGACGCGCTCATTCCACAAGATGAGCAGTCGATTCGTGAAGCGGTCGACTGGGCGAGAGCCGAACTCGGCGGATGGATGCGACATGACGCCCGGCTCCTCACTCAAATCTCTCTTCGCGCACCGAAGTCGAAGGTGGCCGGCCCCTACGAGAAGAGCGTCGTCGCGGCGTTCGAGTACTCTGCGGATCGAGTTCCGGATGACACGGCGCTCGTCGACGACTTGAGGAATATGGTCACGGCCCTCGCGTACTTGTACAACGCCACGCAGTGAGGGCTACGAGACATCCGTCATCAGGAGGTCGACGAGAGTTCCGTGATCTCTTCCCTGCTGAGGGCTGCTGCGATTGAATCCGCGATCGCACGACCGAGGGGCACTGGCACGGCGTTCCCGATCTGCCGCGCGATCGCCGTGCGCGAGCCGACGAACTTGAAGTCGTCGGGAAAGCCCTGGAGCCGGGCCGCTTCATGATGGGTGATCGCGCGGTCGGCCACCGGGTGGAGGTATCGACCCTTCTCCGGCTTGAAGAACTCGGTTCGGATCGTCACGGATGGCTTGGTCCAATGAAGCCGGCCCATGACATCCCCAGACCCGCTGCGATGCGACAACCAGCAGGGCGCCTTCAACGTGTCGGGCAGATCGAAGCGGTTTCCGCCCTCGGGTATGGCGGCAAAGCGATTTAGGGAGAGGGGCGTGTACTTTCGCCCCACATGAAGCTCCTGCCCTGCAAACGGACCGTTGAGCTTCACGCCGGCGAAATAGATGGACCGTTCATCGAGCGCATCGAATGCCTTGGCCTCGTGCGGAACGCCGTCGAACGCATCAGCCACCGTGAGGGGACGACCGATATGGCTCGCGTCAGGCCACGCGGGCGCCACGATGTCACGACGATGCCCGATCATCACCGCCCGCTTCCTTGCTTGCGGTGCTCCGTAATCCGCTGAATTGAGAATGCGATGTTCAGTCGTGTATTCGGCGAATTCGGGGTCTTCGGCGAGCGTGGTCTGGAACTGGCGAAACTGCGGTGATTTCGCGAACGCGGCGACGTTCTCGACGACGAAGATCTTCGGACGCACTCGGCGAATCGTCTCGGCGTACTGCTCCCAAAGGAAGTTGCGTTCATCGTCGACGTCTTGTTTGCCCAACGTCGAGAAGCCTTGGCACGGGGGCCCGCCGATGATGACGTCGATCTCAGTCGGGAGTTCGCCCGCGGCAAGCCAATCCTGGATCGGGCCGGCGAACACCGCGGCATCCGAGAAGTTGAGCGAAAATGTCGCGGCTGCGGCGACGTCCATCTCGACGGCCTGAACCGTGACAAATCTGGGGTCGGCCTCATGGAATCCCTGCGTGAAGCCACCCGCGCCGGCGAAGAGGTCGAGGACGCGAATGGGGCGGGGAGGCATGGATTCGATGGTATCCGCAGCGACCGACCACGAGCGGCCGGCTCGCCGGCGGATCACGGCGGCGTAGCGTACTCACGTGGACGCAGACCAGAGTTCTTGGGCGAGCACGCCTGGCGTTCGGCGGTCGATGCAGTCGAACAAAGGGCGTGACACCTCATTGGAACTCGGCGTCCGCAAAGACCTGTTCAGGCTCGGCTACCGGTACCGGGTGAACCACCGACCTGTGGCGACGCTGCGCAGAACGGCGGACATCGTCTTCACTCGGAAGAAGGTCGCCGTCTTCCTCGATGGATGTTTCTGGCACGGTTGTCCGACCCATTACACAGTCCCCAAGGCGAACGCCGCGTATTGGGCGCACAAGGTCGCAGTGAACGTCGACCGTGACGCGGAGACCACCAGGCTCTTGACCGAGGCGGGATGGTCGGTGCTCCGATTCTGGGAGCACCGACCAACCGACGAGGTCGTGGCTGAAATCGTGGCCGAGCTGAATCGCGTGACCGCTGAGTCGGGTGCGATCAGCCCTGTTCGATCATCGCCTCAGTGACCGCAGCGATGATGCTCGAGAAGTAGCCGGGCGCACGATCCGTGCCGACCAGAAGAGCCCGGTCGAGGAGGAGATTGAAGCTCTCGCACGAGGTCTCCGGGGCGAGCATGCAGGCATGACACGCGGCCAGGTTCAGTCCGTCGATGCTCTGAGCCTCGGTCTCGGAGCACACCGGGTCGTTCGCGCACCAGGCCACCTGCTCCAAGGCTCGAACGATGGCCTGCGCGAGGTACGGCTGCTCGCCTTGGCGTGCGAGCCCTCCGAGGGTGCCCTCGACATCGGTCGACGTCGTGTAAATGAATACTGCATAGTCGCCTGCGGCCTCGCAGTAGATCCGCTCCCGCAGTGATGGCGCGGAGTATCCGCTCCGGAACGCCAGTTCGCGCATCAGCGCGTGTGCGAACGAGTGGAGCAGCATGTACTGCGCCGAGGCTTCATGGAGCCGAGATCCCAGCACGGAGCCTTCCTGATGGGTGGCGATCTGGGCTGTGCGGGCGTTCACGTATGCGTCTGCCGCCCAGCCGTCGACGTGTGCGCCGTCGAACCGGATGAAAATCCCTTCGCCGTATCCCTCGACTGCAGGGAACCACTTCTTCTCGTAGGGCTTCGGAGGCACGGAGGGCACAGGATCGGCCTCGGGCGTGTACCGCCTGAATCCGGTCGAGGCTCGCACTTCACGCAGACGATCGACGATCACGACTTCGGGCAGGAGAGATCCGATGAGGTCGGCGACGTTGCCCGCACCGGTCGCGATCGCAGACGTGCGCGTGACGAAATCCTGCGCGGGTGCGGCCCCCTTCGCCGCGGCCACGAAGGCCTCGTACTCCTCGGCCAACAGAGAGCTCTTCGCTTGCGCCAACGGCGGCGCCACTCCGGATAGCGAAGCGACAGCGGCCCGCACGGCGTCTGGGCTTACGCCCAACGCCGTCGACAGTTCACCGACGAGCAAGTCGAGGAGAGGCCCGCTCGGATTCGTCTTGAGAGCTCCGTAATACGGATGGTTGCGAATCTGCTCTTCGAGCTCCGCGGCACGACCCTCGACTTCTGGGATGTCGATCGCTGAGACCGAGTCGCCGAAGTGCAGGCTCGTCGCGCCTCGCTGTAGAACCTCGACCTTGCCGCCGCATCCGGAACCCTCGAATTGCCACGGTTGGCGACCGCGGCAGAGGAGGCCCTCGCGGCTCAGGATGTCGCCGCGAAGATCGCCGAGCGATCGGCTCGACTTGCACGCCTCACACGAGACTTCGAGTGAGCTCAGGCCCTCGCCGGCACCCTTTGCCGATTTGAATCGAAGTCGATCGCGGATTCGGCACCCGCCTTCGCTCGGGCGGTGAACCCATTCGACCCATGGCACGTCATCAGCGTGACTCTTCGTCGTGCAGACGACGACGAATCGCATCGGCACCATGCGCCCTTCGCACTCCGGACAGGTCGGTGCCGCGCCCTTCTCCAGGGATCGTCGCCACTGCGTCATGCGGCGGCATTCCTGGCAGAACAGCCAGGCGGGGAATCGTGCGAATTCGAGGCCGGGCGTCTTCGGAGCGTCAGGTGTTCCCGAACTCGGAGCGGCCCAGAACTCGTCGACACCGAGCTTCTCCGCCAGGCGGTCGCACGGCACTGCGGTGCGAATGGATGTGGGGGGCCATTCGTCGCCCGTCACGGCCATGAACGACTCGCCGAGGATGTCGACCAGCGCACCCGGCCCGAACGGCGAGACGGTTTCGGAGAGACGGATGGAACGAATGACAGGCTTCTGTGCGGCCATCAGCGCTCACCGTCCGCCCGGACCCGTACAACTCGATCGACGGATCTCATCGAGTTCATGGTCGCCCAACCGGCTCCCGGGTCCGTGAACTGCTTCAACAAACGCTCCTCGGGGGTTCTCGATTGAAATTTCAGAATGTTCCCGTTGAGAGAGACGGCTTCGATCCGGTTCTCCCAGTCGACGACGGCCTTGTCCAATTCATCGCGGACCACGGCGGCCTCACGCTGGTCTGCGACACCGACATGATCGGAAAGAAGGCGCACGGCCTTCGTGGTGGACGCAGAGTCCGCCTCGAATCGTGACGCCCGATCGTTCGCGGCGAGCCCGCCTCCGTGCCGCATGAGGATGACGAGCGCAGACCTGAGAGCCCGGCGTCGGGCCTGCAGCGACCATGGGGTGACGGTGCCGGGCTCGACGAATCGGTAGTACGCGCGGTGGAATGCGGTGAAGGACTCGAACACCGATCGGTCTCTCGGCTTGCCGGAACGGAACATGGTCACCACGAGTCCGGGAACCTTTCCACGGCCTACGCGGCTGGTGGCCTGAATGTACTCGGACGTCGACTTCGGGTGCCCGTTGACGAGCATGAGCCCGAGGCGACTCACGTCGATCCCGACGGACATGATGTTCGTCGTCGCGAGCGCGTCGAGCGCATCGTTCTGCTCGGGGCCTTTCGAGAGCAGATCGAGGATCTTGAGCAGATCGTCCGATGAGACGTTGCCGTTGAGCTCGTCGATTCCGTCGCGCCTGAGCTCGCGGATGTCCTTCTGCGGATTCTGCGACTTCCACCGCTCGAGCACGCTTCGCACATCGTCGCGAAGGATCGTCATCGTGCGGCCGAGCTCGCGAAGGCTGTTGTGGTAGACGACGAGCGTCCAGTAGGCGTCGAGCTCGGCATCGGTCAGCCCGACTTCGAGCGGGGCTTGGAGCAGCTCGGACGACAGCTGGCCGATGGCCCACGATGGCGTGTGCGCCTGGGGCATGATGCCGACGTACATTCGCCCCGGGCGCGTCGGATCCGGCTCGGAGAAGTAGTTGTCGTCGGCGTTCATTCCGCTCGGCGGGAAGACGGCGACCTTTGATGCCATCAGCTCACGGATCTGATCACCCGCGGCGCGAGTCGTGGCGGTCGAGGCGACGACCTTCGCCGGCTTACCCGTCCAGGCGATGAGACCACGGATGGCCGCCTCGTAGACGCCGACGATGGTGCCCAGCGGGCCGGCGATGAGGTGGAGCTCGTCCTGGATCACCAGGGAGGGTGGGTCGAACGGGGAGCCGCCCAACCCGAAGAGCGATTGGCCGTGTTCGATCCATGCGAGCCGCGCGAACTTGTCCACCGTGGCGACGAGCATTGTCGGCGGCTCGTCGAAGATGCCCTGGTCGACGACCTGCACCGGCAGTTTGGAATGGAATGGGCAGTCCTTGTGCGGGCAGTAGACGTCGAAGGAGTACTTGGTGGCTCGGATCCCGTACAGCTCTTTGTGCGTGGACTGACGAGTCGGCATCAGATCCGTGCCGCACCACGAGCACTGTCGGATCTGGAACGGGTTGCCGGGCGACCGCTCCTTGTAGATGCGATTCATGATGTCGGCGGCTTGTTCGTACGACCCTGGCGTGGTGGTGTTGCCCAGCCAGAGCCCGATCGAGAACGGCGGGCTCCCCGCCATGCGCGCATCACGCTTGCGCATGAGTTCGAGCGCGCAGATGAGTGTGGCGGCGCGTTGGAATTGCTGCGCAGTCAAGAGCCGCATCGTGTAGCGAGTGATCACGGCGGTGCCGCCGCCACTGACGCCGTGATCCAGCCTGCGGCGGATCATCTCGATCGCGGCGAGGCCGAGGTAGGCCTCCGTCTTACCGCCACCGGTCGGGAACCAGATGAGGTCGACGAGTTCCCGGTCCTCATGCGACGGGTCGATCGTCGACTCCAGCGCGAGCAGGATGAAGCCGAGCTGGAATGGATGCCAGCGCGGTTCTGTCGCGTCGTCGCCAACGTTCGCCAACGGAACACCGATTCGGCCGGGTGCACTGCGAACGAGTCCTTGCTGGAGCATCTGTTCACGCATCGCAGCGTTCGCCAAACGGAAAGCGGTGAGTGTGTTGCCGCCGGTCTCGAGAAGGTCGATGCCGGCCGACATCCGATCGAGCGCCTCTTGAGCCCGAGAGACGATCGCACCGGCGGTCTTGACGAAGCGCGCCGGCGCCGCATCAGCGCTCGCACGCTGCTCGACGATCCACTCCCCGTAGCCTGCAAGGAATCCGCGAAGGCCGGACGCCAACTCGGACGCGCTTCGCGATTCCTCCGCGAGCCATTTCAGTTCGAGCGCTGAATCCGAACTGACGCGAGCACGAACGGCCGGAACGGTTTCGGTCGGAATGCAATCGGTCCACGCCGTCGTCGGCCCGGCACCGAGCTGCCAGTCGACGGCGACGCCGTGACCGATCGCATACGTCGACTTGTCGCGGTAGCGGAGTTCGAGCTCGAGGTCTTCGTCGGAGGCGTTCACGGGGTTGCCCGTGGGGTACGGGTGGAGCTCACCGTCCGTGACGTCGACCTGAAGGCGCACCTGGAATAGGCAGTCTTCAGGAGACGACTTCGCCTTGCCCGGATCGGCGGTTGCCGCGTTCGAGATGGCGACGGTGGTGAGGCGCAGACCACCGACGACGCGCGAGCGCCAGGCGACGGTCGAGCGGCCGTCGAACGCCGGCAGCTTGCCGACGTCCGTTGGAGGAATCTCGAACGAGTCGGAAAGCGGTCGGCGACGCCACAGTTCGCGGCGGTGCTGGGGCCCATCAGCGGCCTCGTTCCGGTCCGCATCGAGGTTTTCAGTCGAGCCCTCGCTCCCGGGCTGACCGGTTGAACGTGCTGGCGATGACTCGTTTTCAGGGGCGTAGACGCCGGCATCGATCGTGACCGTGATCGCTCCGTCATGAATGAACGACATACCCATCGACTGCGGCGCCCAGCCGAACGCCCCGGCGAGGTTCAGGCCAGGGTCCTCGTCGGCGTCCTCGGTCGTCGCGTCTCCATCTTCGAGGGCATCGGGGCCGACCTCGTCCTCGGGCATCTCGGAGTCCGGATCGAGCTCCTCGTCCAAAATGACGGGTTGCGCCTTCACCTCACCGGATTCGACGGGGTAGAGCGCCCCCACGAGATAGGCGTACACGGGGTTGCGCTGCAGCAGTTCGTCGTCACCACCCCGAGGGCCGAGCCAGGCGCGCCTGAGCTGTTCGACGATGAGGTCGCGTCCATCGGGTGCAGCCCCCGGGTCATCGGCCGTTGCTGCGTCGGTCGGGGTCATCGCGTCTCCCAGAGGTAGTTGAACTCGGTGAATGCGAGTTCTTCACCGAACTCTTCGAATGTATCGGCGACGTTGACGATGAGGCACCGCTCCTTGCCGCCGTTCTCTGGGCCTCGCAGACCACGACCGATCATCTGGTGGTAGCGGTTGGGGCTGAACGTCGGGCGCGCGATGTAGAGCGCGCGCACCTTCGGGGCATCGAAGCCCTGCGTCAGCAGATCGCAGTTCACGAGGATCTGTGTCTCCCCGGCGCGGAAGCCCTCGATGATCCTTCGACGCTCCTGCGGACGCATGTTGCCATCGACGGCCTCGGCCCGCTTGCCCTGTAGCCGAAGGAGGGCGGCGATCGTGTGCGCGGACGAGACGGATGCCGCGAACACGAGGATCGGCCAATCCTCGGGCTGCGAGAGGATGTCGTCGACGACGTTCTGCGTGCGAGACATGTCCTGCCCGATGTGATCGAGCATGGATTTCGTGATGTCTTTGAACGTGTCCGACCAGTCCGACGTCGAGAAACGCACGGTCATGCCGTCGAGAATGTGATGGTCGACCTCGGCGAGGACTTTCTCTCGACGCAGCTGCCCGATGGGGTCGTCAGGGTCCAGTGACTCGAGCTTGTTCTTTCCGAAGCGCTGGACGAAGAGTCGGTTCACCTCTTCGTTGCGTCCTCGGTAGGGCGTCGCCGTCAGACCGAGCAGCGGGCGCTCGGTCTTCGCCGCCGTGAGCCCGAGCCACCGCAGGATCCTCGTATAGGTCTGGCTCATTGCCGTGTGGGCTTCATCGATGATGACGAGCGAGGCCTCCGCGAGCCACGCGTTGCCGCCCGGGTCGGAGTCGATCCGCGAGCGGAGCTTGTCGTCGGTCGCAACCACGATCTGGAGTTCCTCGTTCGACTCGTCGACTTCGTAGTTTCCCCAGTAACGGTTGATGTCGAGCACACGTTCGTCGCCGAATGCACGCCACGCGTCGGTCCAGGTCGCGATCGCCTGTTCGCACAGTTCCTGCGACTGTGCGATCCACAGCACCGGCCCCGTGAGTTCGTTCGCCACGAACATCCGCACGACGGACTCCACCGTCACACGTGTCTTGCCGGCACCCGTCGGGAGATACAGCAGGCCGCGCTGGATGTCGCCATTCTCGCCGGTCTCCAGCGTGAGCGAACGGATGCGTTCGGCGACGATCTCCTGAAAGCCGTGGAGGGGCTTCAAGTCGAGGCGGCCTTGAACCTGTTGGAGTGCCGGCCTGTTCACCGCCTTCGTACCGGCGTACCCGGGCGCGAATCCCAGCGAGACGACGAACGCCTGCGCCTGGTCTGATCCGGTCCATTCTCGTGGCACGAGCAGGTTGAGGTCGGCCAGCTTGTCCCGCAGAGACCAGAGGCTGTCGAATCCGCGAACCCGCCAGAAGAGTTCGGCGATCTCGAGATCCGACTGCCGACCGTTCCTCGACTCGACGGCTTCGAGGAGGCCCTTCGGAAGCGCGTCCCTCAGAATCGCGGGCCCGAACAGGTAGTGGAGTCGTTCAGTATCCGTCGCGGCAGCGCGAACCTTCAGGATGAGCTCGCTCTGCCGCTTCGCCTCATCTCCGCGGAGCACGTCCAGGATGTCTCGATGCGTGAGATTCAGGCCCAGCCTGCGAGACACCTCGGCGAGAATCTCCTCATCCGCGAGGCTGTCGTCCACGTAGACGATGTCGTCCATGCGGGCGCTCAGTTCGCGGGTTTGAAGCTCGCCCGACGGGCTCGTCGTCTTCCGAACGATGCCGGGGCTCGTCCGGAGCCTCAGCCTCCCGAGCGGAATTGCGGATTTCTCGGCAAGGGTCGGGTAGCGATCGACCAGATACGACTCGTTCCCCGACTCGCGGATCTCGAGCGAACGCGACAGAGCTTCCTCGCTCGTGCGGAGGCCCCAACGTTCCATGAGCTGGTCGGCGCCGGCGACTGTGCCGTCGACGTAGGCGACCCCGTGCTCGTCGAGCAGTGCGATGTCCTCACTTGAAGCGGCGACCACCACATCCGTGCGGGGCCGAATGGCGACCGACCCTCGAGAGAGGGCGGGAATCGTCGAAGGTGCTGCGAATTCTCGCCGACTGGATGCTTCAAGGAGGACTTCGGTGAATCGGTCTGGCGTGGCGACCTGGTAGCCCGAGCGCTCGAGAAACGCGCCGAGCGCCGCAGCCTTGACTCGATCGAGGGAACGGGCTGCGTCGACGAGATACATGCCGAGGTCTGCCTGAACAACCGGGATGAATTCCGAGTACGGCCGAAGCGCGTTCGATGCAGCATTCTCCACGCGCTGGAACCCCTGACTCGTCGGCAACAAGCCGAACCGCTGTATCGCCCACCAATCGGGCGAGGGGATGTCGGCCTCCATCGTTTGTACGGGCTTGATCATCGAGATCCGCATGATCGCCGTCTTGGACGGCATCGACTTCAGGATCGCCGACGTCCAATCGGCGAGCCCGCGCTCGTTGTCTGCGAGCTCACGAAGTATCTGGAGTGGGCCGGCACCACGGATGTCGGGCACGACGACTTCGCCGGCCGTCCGCCCCTGTGCCGCAATGCTCTCTGCGACCTGGTTCGCGATCCGCACACGGTACTCCGCATACAACGGTTCCTCGTGAAGCGGAAACTCCGGATCAGGCTCCGCGAGGCAGCCGGCAGCTTGAAGCAGATCTTTGCGCCTCGCGAGCGATTCGCTCGCATGCCGAGCCTCGAGCGACGGAATGGTGAGTTCGCTTGCGAAGACCTCGTGTGCGTCGCGCCATCGACCCTCGCGGTTCTCGACGCGGACGGTCAGCCCGCGCTCGCGGATGCCGTGTAGCAGCTCCGCGGCGCGTGCCGGGGTCGCCAGCTGCAGTGTGCGCCAGAGTCTCCGCCAGTCGTCGTCGCCCCAACTCCTTGATGCCCGGGTGGCGATGGCCTCCGCGGTGAGGTCGGCCGAGACTTCACCGAAGCCGATCTGCACCAGGAGTTCGCGGATCTTCTCGTTGAGAAGAGCATCGTCGACCAGCAGCACGCCTTCGGGAGTCGGCTCGCCCGGCCTCGACATCAGCACCGATCTCGTCTCGCCGACCCTTGCCCAGCTGCCGTCGGCAAGGGGTACCAGGCGACTCGGTCCGATGAGATCGACTGGGAATCCGGCATTGCGGAGACCGATGTAGAGGTGCAGAGCGGCACCGACCGTCTGATGCGTTCGTGCAGCGACGAGTTCTTCGAGCCACGTCGAAACGGGAACCTCAGACGCGGATTTCTCCCCGTCTTCCAACCGGAGAAGGGCGCGCAACCGGGTCGGACGGTCTCGCCCCGGGGCGAACGCCATGTGATGCGGGATCGTTCTCCGCTCGACGAGGGTCTGCCACGCCTTCATCGCGCCCGCAGGGATGATCGGTGCCTCCAAGACCGGCACACCCTTGAAGTACCCGCGTCCCCGGAGAACTCCGTCGGCGTCGGGGATCAGCTCGCGATTGCGGGCGAGCCGGGGGATCGCCTCCGAGAGGTGGCGGTCGGCGTTGCTGCGGATCTCGCGCCCGCGAGCGGGGAACAGGTCGAGATGCGCCGCGGGGTCCTCGGCCGTTGAGGCTCGCGCCACGACGTCGATGAAGAGTTCGGCGCAGACTTCGAGCATCTCACTGTTCAGTGCACTGCTGGCGAGGAGAGTGGTGCGGTCGTCGTTCACCTGCCACGGCGCGTTGAAGATTCCGCGCGCGGTCGTCTGGTCGTTGAGAGGGAACCACGCCCACAGCTGGCCCAGCGGATTGGTGCTGCCGCTCTTCGGGACGGCATACGAGACGGTCATGCTTCGGCGCGCCATGGTCGCGGTCAGCGACTTCAGCACGGCTTCAGACGGCTCGTAGCGTCGTTCGGCGAACAACCACGTGGTTGGAGCGCCGTCGGGCCGGTGCAAGACCACTTCGCCAGACGCCAGGTCACCTTCACGACGATGCGTCTGAGTGGCCGGTACCCCGTCTTTGCCGGTCAGTGTGATGTTGAGCTGGGCGACGGACTTCATGAACAGCAGCGTCTCGGTGCTGAACGCGTGCAGATCTGCTCGGATTCGTGCGCCGTCACGCATGAGCGGAAGCTTGATGACCGTCGTCGCCCAAGTCATCATCTCTGCGAGATTCGGGTCGGACGCGATCGCGCCGTCGACATCGATCAGGCTGGGCACGCGCATGAGCGGAAGTCGGCCGCCGGGCACGTGCATTCCGGCGAACAGTTCCGCGGTCGCGGGGGCGTTGAACTCGAAGCTCACAGACCGGCTGAAGATCTGTGGGTGATCGCTCACCCCGAGCACGGACTTGAACCCGAGTCCGAACCTGCCGATGATGTCCTCGTCGCGCTTGGGGCTGAGGAACGCGGCGCATACCGCCCGGATTCCCTTCTCGCCGAACGGCATGCCCTGGTTCGCGCAGTACAGGTTTCCATCGGCGAGACGGAACTCCACGGTTCCGCTCGTTCCCGACTCGGTCAGTGCATCGACGGCGTTCTGGAGCAGTTCGCTGATCTGACGCTGCCCGTAGCCGCCCGAACGGAAGCTGTCCTCTTGGCCGACATGCTCCTCGAGCAGGTCGGGATTGACCTCGTAGGTGCGCAGCGCCGTCGCCTGGCGTTCCCTGACGTATTCCTGGAGGGCGTCGTCGCCCGTCTGCCAATCCATGATCATGTCTCTTTCGTAGGGTTCGCGCCCGGCCGACCCGGAATGTGGAGCCCGGGGCCGAGCATCCCGCGAACCGTCGGATGACCAGCCGACAGACGTTACGGATGCCCACCGACATGGAACGGATCGGCGACTGTTGGAGCGGAGTTTCCCTGCAAGGCAACCACCCGGAATGCGTTTGCAGATACCCCCCGTCCAGGGGTCTGGGCCTGTTCATCCCGCCCCATCGAGCCTCCGACGGATAGCATCGAGTGGCGCCCATCGAGGGCCTGCACAGCGCCACGAAGGAGCATCGATTGCCGACCGAACCCTCATCCTCGGTCGCCCAGGTCGAGCGCACTCTCAACGTCGCTCCGGGCTCCCTCGTCACGGTCCGCGACGCCGACTGGGTCGTCACCTCGGCGACGCAGACCCAAGACGGCATGCTGATCCGCGTCCAGGGGCTCTCCGAGCTGGTGCGCGACACCACGGCGTCGTTCTACGAGCACCTCGACGACATCCGCGTGCTCGACCCGGCACAGGCCAAATTGAAGGCGGATGCCTCGCCCGGCTACCGCCAGGCCAAACTGTGGCTCGAGGCGACGCTCCGCAAGACACCCGTGCCGCTGAGCGAGCCCGGCCTGACGGTGAGCACACGGATGCTCTCCGACCCGCTGGGCTATCAGCAGTCGGCAGTCCGACAGGCGCTCGACCCGGCGAACCTTCGCCCGCGCATCCTCATCGCCGACGCCGTCGGGCTGGGCAAGACGATCGAGATCGGCATGATCCTCTCCGAGCTGACGCGGCGCGGCCGCGGCGACCGGATTCTCATCGTCACGCCCAAGCACGTGCTCGAGCAGATGCAGTACGAGATGTGGACGCGGTTCGCGCTGCCGTTCGTGCGCCTCGACTCGGTCGGCATCCAGCGCGTGCGGCAGAAGCTGCCCGCGACGCGCAATCCGTTCAGCCTGTACAAGCGTGCGATCATCTCGATCGACACGCTGAAGCAGGACAAGTACCGGGCGCACCTTCGCAAGCACAAGTGGGATGCCGTCGTGATCGACGAGTCGCACAACATCACGGGCGCCACGCAGAACAACGCGCTCGCGCGCCTGCTCGCCCGAAACACCGAGGCGCTGGTGCTTGCCAGCGCGACCCCGCACAACGGCAAGAAGGAGTCGTTCGCGGAGCTCATCCGCCTGCTCGAGCCGACCGCGGTCTCACCGGACGGCGACATCGACAAGAACGAACTACAGCGTCTGGTGATCCGGCGCCATCGGCACAGTCCCGAGGTCGACCGTGAGGTCGGCAGCGACTGGGCCGAGCGCAAGGAATTGCAGCACTTCACCGTCGACGCGAGTCCGATCGAGAACGAGATCGCCGACGAGCTCTCCGACGTGTGGCTGTATCCCGATGACGGCGGGAGCCCGTACTCCGGCGACAACAAGGGACTGTTCCCCTGGACCCTCGCCAAGGCGTTCCTGTCCTCGCCCGCGGCTCTTCGAGAAACGGCGAGCGAGCGGATGAAGCGGCTCGGCACCGAGCTCACGACGAAGCAGCGCGGCGAACGCGAGGCGCTCGAGCGCCTCGCAACGCTCGCAGCTGAAGCCGAGAACGACACCTCGGCGAAATACGACCGACTCGTCGCCTACCTGAAGCAGATCGGCGTCGGCCCGACCGGAACCGAGCGCGCCGTGGTCTTCTCCGAGCGCGTGCCGACCCTCAAGTGGCTCCGTGCGAAACTCCAGAAGGATCTGAAGCTCAAGGCCGACCAGATCGAGGTGCTCCACGGCGGGCTCGACGATCAGGCGCAGCAGCGCATCGTCGAGTCGTTCAAGCAGTCGTCGTCGCCGATCCGCGTGCTCGTCACCGGCGATGTCGCCTCCGAGGGCGTGAACCTGCACTCGCAGTGCCATGAGCTCGTGCATTTCGACATCCCGTGGAGCCTCATCCGTATCGAGCAGCGCAATGGCCGCATCGACCGGTACGGGCAGCGGCACGATCCGCAGATCACCACGATTCTGCTGAAGCCGAGCAATGAGCGGTTCGCGGGCGACATCCGGGTGCTCACGCGCCTGATGGAGCGCGAGCAGGAGGCGCACGCGGCGCTGGGTGACGTCGCTTCGCTCATGGGCAAGTACGACGTGGCCGCCGAAGAGGACGCGATCACGAAGGCATTGGCGAAGGGCGCCGAGATCGACGAGATCGTGCCGGGGCTCGACGTCGTGAAGAACGATGCGGATGACCCGTGGCTGGCATTGCTCCTCGCCACCGCGCAGAAGCCCGCCGAGAGCACAACCCAGACGCCGGAATCGTCGGATGACGGTTCGTCGGGGCTGTACGCGAACGACGACGCCTACCTCGCCGCGGCGCTCGACGAGGTCTATGCGACGCCGGGTGCGGCGCCTGGCGCGAGCGGCGGTGGCGGTGTCGACTATCGCAGGCACGCGGCGCACGGGCTCGTCGAGATGACGCCGCCCCCCGATCTCGTGCAGCGGCTCGCGGTGCTTCCGCAGAGCTATCTGCGCGACCAGCACGTCACCGACCACCTCAAGCTCGCCGTGACCGAGACGCAAGCGCGCAGTGTGCTGCAACGGGCCATCGATGACCGGTCGAGCAACTCTCTGTGGCCCGAGGCGCACTACCTCGGTCCGCTGCATCCCGTGCTCGAATGGGCGAGTGATCGGGCGCTCGCGAAGCTCGGGCGCAACGAGGTGTTCGTCGTGCGCAGCGACGTCGACTATCCGACGGTGCTGTTGATCGGCACGTTGACGAACAATCGCGGACAGGTCGTCGCGTCGTCGTTCCTCACTGCGGCGATGCCGGATGCGGCGAACCCCGAGTTCGTCCTCGTCGAGCCCCACGCGAGCGCCAGGTCCGCCCTCGACGAGATCGGGTTGACCGGCACACTGTCGAACCCCGGTCCCGTTCAAGACATCGAGGCACTGCAGGCCTTCGTCGCACCGGCGGTCCGCCACGCCGACGCCCTGGTCGCCGAACTCGCACAGGCCTCGGCCACGAGCATCGAGGAGAACATCGAGGCGTGGTCGCAGCGGGTCGCCGAGTGGGAGCTCGAGGCTGACGCATTGGTGCAGCGCGGCGATCTCAAGCAGCGCCGGGTCACCGTCGAAGAGGAGCGCGCGATCGCCGCATCGATGAAGCCGAACCGACGTCTCGTGCGCCCGCTGTTGCTCGTGGTTCCCCAGGAAGAGGTGGAGTGAATGGCCTCGGATGCCTTCATCGTCGGTGAAGAGTGGATCAGCGAGCACTACTTCAACACGGATGCCGCGAAGCAGTCGTTTCAGGCGAGGGTGACCCAGCGACGCAAGACGTGGGATGCCGAGCACGACGCGGGCGAGACCTCGGCGCGTGACGTGTTCTCGTCGGCGCACCGTGAGCTGGTGAACGCATTCGCAGAACTCGAAGAGACGGTCGCCAAGGAAGCCGGCGTCGTGAGTGATGCCGCCGCCCGTGTCGCTCGGCTGCTGAAGCAGAGCCTCGGCTTCACCTCGGGCCTGTACGAGCTCGAGCAGCGCGGCCCGGTCGGTTTCGTGACCCAGCGCGGGCTCGATGAGCCGGCCCACGTGGCGATCGTCGACGCCGTGCCTGTCGCAGAGATCGACGATCTGTTGCAGCGAGATGCGGAGACGCTGTCAGAGCCGTTCGCGCCGATCGACGACGAGAAGCATCCCATCGCGTCGGCCGCGCGACTGCTCTCAGTGCTGTTCGCCGATGAAGACGGTCCTGCGTTCGCCCTGGTGCTGGCGGGTCGCTGGGTGCTGCTCGCCGAACGTGAGCGGTGGGCCGAGGGGCGCTACCTCGCCGTGAACCTGCAACTCGCGGTCGACCGCAACGACCAGAAGAAGGGCGGCGAGCTTGATCGCGCCCTCGCGTGCATCGCCGCCGAGTCGCTGCTGCCCGACGCTGAAGGCACAGTGTGGTGGGCGACGGTCTTCGACGAGTCGATCAAGCACACCGTCGGCGTCTCGAAAGACCTGCGCGAGGGCGTGCGGTCCTCGATCGAGATCATCGCGAACGAGGTCGTGCGCCGTCGAGCGATGTGTCGTCTCGAACCGCTGCCGTCGAGTGAGGCGCAGCCGCTCGCGAAGCAGGCACTGCGATACCTCTATCGCATCCTGTTCCTGCTCTATGCCGAGGCCTCGCCCGAGCTGCAGGTCGTGCCCGTCGGCAGCGGCGAATATGAAGAGGGCTACAGCCTCGATCGGCTGCGCGAGCTCGTGCTCGTCGACCTGCCCGGTGACGCCGCCGATCGCACCCACCTGCACGGGTCGTTGCGCGTGCTCTTCCGCCTGGTCGATGGCGGCCATGCCGCGGTGACGACGGCATCGGATGCCGCGGCCGCATCCGATCTGCCCGAGGGCCTGGTGTTCAATCGCCTGACCGCCGACCTCTTCCTATCGAGTGCGACGGCGCACATCGACGAAGTCGGGCTCGGCGACGAGGCGATGCAGCGGGTGCTCGCGCACTTGTTGCTGAGCAAGGAGCAGCGAGGTCGGGACCGCGGCTTCATCAGCTACTCCGATCTCGGCATCAACCAGCTCGGTGCTGTGTACGAGGGCCTGATGTCGTACACGGGTTTTTTCGCCGAGACCGATCTGTTCGAGGTGGCGAAGGACGGCGACGCGTCGAAGGGGTCGTGGGTCGTCCCCACCGACCGCAGCGAGGGCATCGAGCGAAAAGACTTCGTTCGGGCCGAGAATCCGCAGACCGGCGAGGTGAAGAGAGTGCTGCACCCGCGCGGCAGCTTCGTGTACCGCCTTGCAGGCCGTGAGCGTCAGCAGTCGGCCTCGTACTACACGCCTGAAGTGCTCACCCGGTTCGTGGTCAGCCAGTCGCTCGAAGAGCTCCTCGACCAGGACGGCCACACGACCACGGCGGCCGAGATCCTCGAGCTCACGGTCTGCGAGCCGGCCCTCGGGTCCGGCGCGTTCGCGATCGAGGCGGTGCGCCAGCTCGCCGACGAGTACCTGAAGCGCCGTGAGCTGGAGGTCGGTAAGAAGGTCGATCCCGAGCAGCGGCCCCGCGAGCTGCAGCGGGTCAAGGCCTCGATCGCCCTGCACCAGGTCTACGGCGTCGACCTCAATGCGACCGCTGTCGAGCTGGCGGAGATCTCGCTCTGGCTCGACACGATGGTGGAGGGACTTTCGGCGCCATGGTTCGGCCTGCACCTGAAGCGTGGCAATTCGCTCATCGGTTCTCGTCGGGCGGTCTACTCCCGCGATCAGGTGAACAAGAAGTCCTGGCTCAAGGATCCGCCGAGGCCGGTGTCTGTTCGTGATCTCGCCGACAACATCGCCGCCGGCCGTCTCGCCGAGGGCGCCGCGGGTGCGATCCACCACTTCCTGCTACCGGCCGCCGGATGGGGGTCCGCCGTCGACGCGAAGGAGGCGAAAGAGCTCGCTCCCGAGGCGTTGGCGCGGCTCAGGGGGTGGCGCAAGTCCATCTTCGCCAAGCCGACCAAGAAACAGCTCGATCAGCTGGCGAGCCTCTCGAATCGAGTGGAGGCGCTCTGGCAGCTCGCGCTTCGCCGGCTGACGATCGCCGAACGCGAGGCTCGGCGCGACATTCCCCTCTGGGAGAGTGCAGAGCGTCACACAGCCAGCGGTGCAGCGGTGAGTCGCGCGGAGATCGAACGCAAGCTGAACGATCCCGAAGGCGCGTTCCAGCGCCTCCGCCGCGTGATGGACGCCTGGAACGCCATGTGGTTCTGGCCGCTGACCGACACGCTGACGGGGGGCGCCACGCCGCCCTCGCTCGACGAGTGGATCGCGGGCCTACGAGGAATCCTCGGTGAGCACACCGAAGCCAAGGGCGTCGCAGCCCGTTTCGGACAGACGACCTTCGCCTACGCGAGCGGTGGCTGGGAGGAGCTCAACGAGGAGGAGCGCGACAACCTCGACTTCGCGAGCGCCGAAGGCGTCGCCGACCTAGTCGCGTCGACACCGTGGCTGGGAGCAGTCGAGCGTATTGCTGCGCAGCAGGGGTTCTTCCACTGGGAACTCGATTTCGCCACCGTGTTCGAGCGCGGCGGATTCGACCTGCAGGTCGGAAACCCGCCATGGGTCCGGCCGCGGAGCGATGTCGACGCGCTGCTGGCCGAGGGCGATCCGTGGTGGCAGCTGGCCGTGAAGCCCACGCAATCGCAGATCGCGGGGAAACGCGCGCTCACATTGGAGCTCCCCGGCATGTCGGATCTCGTCATCGACGGCACCGCGGATGTCGCCGTTACCGCGGCCTTCGTCGGTGACCCGACGGTGTATCCGCATCTGGCGGGGCTCCAGCCCGATCTCTACCGCTGCTTCATGGAAGCAACGTGGAACCGCCAGAGCCCACGTGGGGTCATCGGACTCATCCACCCTGAAACACACTTCACCGATGAGAAAGCGGGCGTGCTGCGGGCCGCAACGTACCAGCGACTGCGCCGGCATTGGCAGTTCGTGAACGAGCTGTCATTGTTCGAGATCGACCATCATGTCTCGTACGGAGTCCACGTGTACGGGGCGAAATCGAGTCCGGGTTTCTTGATGGCGACGTCGCTCTACCACCCGGAGACCGTGGTGGCCTCACTACGTCACGACGGATCCGGCGAGGAGCCCGGGCTAAAAGACCGCGATGGCAAGTGGGATCTCCGACCCCACGCCTCGCGGATCACGATGGTCACGGATGAGGCCCTCGCGACCTGGCACGCGGTGCTTGAAAGCGACGCGGTGCCCGTGAGGCAAGCGCGAATGGTCTATGCCGTTAACAGGGCAACGAGTGAGGTGCTGCGCAAACTCTCGGCCGCGCCGCGCATCGGCGCTCTCGGGCTGGAGTTCTCTCGAGGATGGGACGAGAGCATCGATCGCAAGAAAGGCATGTTCGAGGTTCGTTGGGGTGAAGTCGAGTCATGGCGCGACGCGATCCTTCAGGGGCCGCATCTCTTCGTCGCCAATCCGTACTACAAGTCGCCGAACCCGACCATGCTGCACAACCAGGACTGGTCGGCCGTCGACCTTGAGGCGCTCGCGCCCGACGCGCTACCGGTCACCGCGTACAAGCCTGCCAAACCGCCGGCAGAGTACGACGCCAGCTACACTCACTGGGGTCCTGACCGTGAGCCCGCCCGTGACCACTTCCGTATCGCCTGGAGGCGAATGGCGGCGAACACGGGAGCACGCACCCTCGTGACGGCACTGATCCCCAAGGGTGCTGCACATGTGCACCCTGTCTATTCGGCCGCATCGCTAACAAGTCCCGAGGCGCTGCCGGTGGTCGGGGCCTTCCTTTCTTCGTTGGTCTCCGACTTCCTGGTGCGAGTCGCGCCGAAGTCCGAGATCCTGTTTAGCACCATCGACCGGATGCCCTTGGTCCGAGGTGCCACGCTCGAACCCGAGCTCGCTCATCGCTGGCTTCGCCTAAACGCGGTTGCTGACGTCTACGCGGAGTTTTGGGCAGAAAACTACTCCAAAGGGTTCGGCGCCGACGAGTGGTCCGGCGGGTTGTCATATGAGAAACGGCCAGAACTATGCTCCCCCTCGGTGCGCTGGCATCGAGAGGTTCCCCTTCGTCGCGCGTCGGATAGGCTTCAGGCCCAAGTCGAGTTGGACGCGATTGTCGCTCTCCTTCTTGGCCTATCGATAGACGAACTGAACACCATTTATCGCACCCAGTTCGCAGTGCTATACGGCTACGACCACCGTTCGACGTTCTATGATGCGAACGGTCGGCTCGTGCCGAACTCCGTTCTCACCGTCTGGCGGCAGAAAGGTGGCGATATCTCCGCGGAGGAACGCACCTCGCCGCATCCGGGGTCAGGTATCGACTACACCTACGAGTTGCCGTTCGTGACGCTCGATCGCGAAGCCGACATGCGACAGGCGTATGCGCATTTCGAGCGGATCCTCAAGGAACGGTCATGAGCGAGCTCCTGCCCTCCGTTGAGGCCGAACAGGTTCGCCGGAGCCTGCTCGGGTATCTCACGACCACCTTCGCGCTCTCCGACAGCGATGCGAGCAGTGCGCTCGAGTCGTTCCTCGACGACCCTCGTGATGGTATCTTTCGAGGCCCGTACGTTCGGGTGAGGCTTCCGTTCCAGCCGGCTGTCGATGGGTGGCGTACGAGTCTCGACTGGTACGAGGGTCCGACGCCGTACGGTCACCAGGCGTCGGCGTTCGACCGGCTGAGCAGCGCGAATCTGTCCGCCGAGAAACCGCGACCGCTGCCGACGCTCGTGACGACCGGTACCGGGTCCGGAAAGACCGAGGCATTCCTGCATCCGATCCTCGATCACGTCCTGCGCGCCAAGCGCGACGGCGTCGTTGGCGTGAAGGCCCTCATCCTCTACCCGATGAACGCCCTCGCCAACGACCAGGCCCGACGCCTGACCGAGCTGTTGACGACTCATGACGAACTCCGCGGCATCCGTGCGGCGATCTACACCGGCCAAGGCGGTGCCGAACGTTCCTCGGTGACGACCGACGGACTCATCACCAGCCGTGCCGCGATCAGGGCGCAGGCGCCCGACATCCTGCTCACGAACTACAAGATGCTCGACCAGCTGTTGCTGCGCACCGAAGACCAGCCGCTGTGGAAGCAGAGCGCCGAGAGCCTGCAGTACCTCGTGCTCGACGAGTTCCACACGTACGACGGGGCGCAGGGCACCGATGTGGCCATGCTGTTGCGTCGCCTGGGGCTCACGCTTGAACGATTCCGATCGGATGCCGCCGGCGCTCACGCCGCCCCGAGCACGACGACCACCCGGCCGCTCGGCGACGTCACAGCGGTCGCCACGTCGGCCACCCTCGGCGACAAGGGCGACCCGAGCGCGATGATCGACTTCGCGCGCACGGTGTTCGGCGACGACTTCGACGAATCGTCCGTCGTCACCGAGACACGCATGACCTACGACGAATGGGCCGGCAACGCCGTCGAGGTCGTGACGAGGCTCGGCCTCCGGGCGAAGCCCGTAGGCACGCCGCTCGTCGAAGACGTGCTCGCGTCGCTGGACGAAGCAGGTCCCGAAGACCTCGACGCGATGACGGCCGCCATCGTCGCGTCGCTCTATGAGCGAGAAGACGGCAATGCTGTCGCGTCGGCCACATTGACCAGAGCCGAGGTCTTCGCACTCGTTCGTGCGCATCCGATCATTCACAACTTGACCGAGCTTGCCACGGATGCCGCCCAGATCGACCAGCTCGCGGATGCCATGCTCCCCGCCGGACTCGCGGCCGACGAGACCTACGAGCATCGGGCTGTCATTCGCCGACGATTCCTGGTCACGTTGCTCAGCGCCCTCAGCCACGTTCGTGCGATCGAGCAGCGCGCCGCGCTCTCGATCGACCTGCATCTCTGGGTGCGGGCCCTCACCCGGATCGACCGGGAGGCCGCACCCGTCGTCGGATTCCGGTGGAGCGACGACGGGATGATCGAAACCGACGCGGCGGATGCTGAAGCGGCACCCGCGTTCCCCGCCGTGTACTGCCGCCATTGTGGCCGAAGCGGATGGGGCGTGCAGCTTGCGCCCGTGGGCAGCTATCTCGATCACGACGAGGTCGACGTCCGCGGCAACCACCTGCACGGTGAGCGCGGGTTCCGTGCCCTCATCCATGCGCCGAAGGAGGCGCGCCTCGATAGCCCCCACGAGGTCGACGGACTGCGCTGGTTCCATGTGCGCGACCGGATGATCCTCGACCAGGCGCCTGCCGACGACGGCGACGAGACCGTCGTGCTGCCGGTGCTCGTGCTCACCGGCGTCGACGCCGAAGACGGCTCGAAGAACGACGACTGTCCGTCGTGCGGACGCGCCGACGGCATCCGCTTTCTCGGCAGCGCCATCGCGACCATGCTCTCGGTGGCCGTCACCACGCTGTTCGGGGAGGCAGGGCTCGACACCGCGGAAAAGAAGGCACTCGTCTTCACCGACAGCGTGCAGGATGCCGCGCACCGCGCGGGATTCGTGCAGAGCCGATCGCACGTCTTCTCACTGCGCAACGCGATCCGCCGAGCCATCGGCTCCCGCGCCGCGAACCTGCCGAAGCTCGTCGAACTGCTGCTCAGCGATGCCGGCGACGACCGATCCGCGCGGTATCGACTGCTCGCACCCGAGATCGTCGATCACGACAACTTCCGCGAGTTCTGGGAGGCGGAACGGGCGGCCGACGTCGACCCGAACGTCGAGGAGCGTGTGCGGCAGCGACTGCTGTTCGACCTCACGATGGAGTTCGGGCTGCAATCGAGGGTCGGCCGCACCCTCGAACTCACGGGCAGCCTCGCCGCCGAGGTCAACGCGGGCGCAGCGGCGAAGCTCGACGCGATCGGCCGCGCCGCCCTCACCGGGTACTCGCGGGCACAGCCGCTCGACGAGGAGCCGACGGCCGAGGTGCCGAAGGACACGGTCGTGCGGTGGGTGCGCGGGGTGCTCGAGCGCATGCGCGATCGGGGCGCGATCGACCACGAGTGGTTCCGCAAGTACATCGAGAACGACGGCAGGCGCTGGTACCTCTGGGGTGGCCGCCCGCGCGGCGTCGGCATGCCTGCCTTCCCCGACGGTCGCGATGCCCCCGGTTTTCCCCGGGTCGGCAGCGTCGCGGCCGGCGCGGGTCGAGGCCAGAAGAGCAACCTCGACGTCGCGAACTCGAGCCAGAGCTGGTTCGCCGTCTGGGCGCGCGACGTGCTCGGCGTCCCCGCGAGCGTCGGAGCGCACCTCACACGCGCGCTCCTCGCCGAGCTCGACCACGAGGGGGTCATCACGTCGACGGCGATCGGCTCAGGGGCTGCCACCGTCTACCGCCTGGCCGCGGCATCCGTCATGGTGCACCCGGTCGAACTCACCGACCTCGAAGCCGGGCGCCATCTGCTGGTGTGCGACGTCTGTCAGAACCCCGTGCCCGGCAGCACGACCGTGATCGATCAACTCGTCGACGGTCCGTGCACGTCGGCTCGATGCCCCGGGCGGCTGCGAAGCTCTGAAGCCACGGTCAACTACTACCGGACGCTCTACAACGACGGCGACATGCGTCGCGTCGTCGCCCGCGAGCACACGAGCCTGCTCGATGACGAGACCAGGCTCGCCTACGAAGACGGATTCAAGTCGTCCGGGGCCGATCCCGATACGCCGAATGTGCTCGTCGCGACTCCGACGCTGGAAATGGGCATCGACATCGGCGATCTGTCGACCGTGATGCTCGCGGGTCTGCCGAGGTCGGTCGCGTCGTACCTGCAGCGCGTCGGTCGCGCGGGTCGACTCACCGGCAATGCGCTCTCGCTCGCGTTCGTCACCGGACGCGGCGAACAGTTGCCGAAGCTCGGCGAACCACTCTCCGTGATCAACGGAGCGGTGCGCCCTCCTGCGACGTATCTCAACGCCGAAGAGATCCTGCGCCGGCAGTACTT
This sequence comes from Agromyces sp. Leaf222, assembly GCF_001421565.1. Classification (NCBI taxonomy): domain Bacteria; kingdom Bacillati; phylum Actinomycetota; class Actinomycetes; order Micrococcales; family Microbacteriaceae; genus Agromyces; species Agromyces sp. Leaf222. The sequence goes on from NZ_LMKQ01000002.1 coordinate 236,245, forward strand.
CGCCGCGCTCGTCGACCGTCGGGCTGCCGACCTCGCCGACCCGCCCCGGCAGGCTCGAGACGTGCTGAAGAGTTCGGAGCCCGGGACGTTGCTCGGCGACATCGTCGCGGATGCCGAAGCCGAGCACCTCGAGCGGGTCGAGTCGTTCCTCTCGACGTTCCCCGTCGATGCATTGAGCACCTGGGCTCGTGACGCGCTGCGCGCGTGGGCGACGCCCGGCGAAGATGCGGGTTCGAGCCGCCTCGCTACGGCGGTACGTGACGCCGTGCAGCGCTGGACCGAGCAGGTCGACCTCGTGCGCCATCGTAAGGACGCCGTTGCGGATTCGCTCGACGAGCTCAAGCGCGCCGCCGACCACCCGACGGCCGGCGACGACGAGAAGCGCGAGTACCGCTCGGCTCGTGCGTCGTATGCGATGGCGACGAAGCAGCTCGCCGATCTGCGGTCGGAGCACTGGGTCTCCGCGCTCGAGCGATTCGGACTGCTGCCGAATTACTCGCTCATCGACGACTCGGTGCGGCTCGACGTCGCGCTCAGCTGGATCGACCCCGACAGCCTCGAATATCGAGATCGTGCATTCAGCTACGAGCGCGGTGCCGGCGTGGCGATCAGCGAACTCGCGCCCGGTGCGGTGTTCTACGCTCAGGGCCTCGAGATCGGCATCGACTCCATCGATCTCGGCAGCGGCGGTGAGGCCGTGCGCACCTGGTCGTTCTGTCCCGCCTGCGGACACGGATACGACCACGGAACAGTCGAAGCCCTCCGAACGTCCTGCCCGCGGTGCGGGAGCACCGGCATCGCCGACACGGCCCAGCACCTGCAGGTCGTCGAGCTCGAACAGGTGTCGGCCGAGGTGCGGCGCGACGAGGCATCCATCAGCGACGGACGCGATGAGCGTCGGCGCGAGCGCTTCGTGATGCAGGTGGCCGCCGACGTGGATCCGACCGGCATCACCGACGCCTGGTACGTCGAAGGTGAGGCGTTCGGCGTCACCTACCTGCGCGACCTCACCGTGCGCTGGCTGAACCTCGGCCGCGTCGGCGGTTTCGGGGAGACCCGCTTCATCGCGGGCGATGAACGCCAGGCGCCGCTGTTCAGGGTGTGCTCCGTGTGCGGAAAGCTCGATGGCGAGGCGAACACCAACTCGCGTCGCGAGCATAAGCCCTGGTGCGCCGTGCGCGACGCGACCACCGAGAACACGACGTCGCTAGCGCTCAGTCGAACGCTCACGACACAGGGGATTCTCCTGCGTCTGCCGCCGCAACTCACCATCGGCGACACCCTCGCCGTTCCAAGCCTGTCGGCCGCCCTGCTTCGCGGACTTCGAGAGGTGATCGGAGGAGACCCCGACCACCTGCGCATCGTCGAGACGGTCGAGCCGGTGCTCACCGACGGGACCGAGAACGTGCCGGCGCTGCTCGTGCACGACTCCGTTCCGGGCGGGACCGGCTATCTCGCCGAACTCGCCGACGAGACGCAGATGCGCGAGCTGCTCACGGTCGCCTGGCAGACCGTGCGCGACTGCCCGTGCAAGACCGAGGGGCGTTCCTCCTGTCACCGGTGCCTCTTGCCGTATGCCCCCGGCGCGGCATCCGACCGGGTCTCGCGTGCGAGTGCCGAACGAAGCCTCGCCGTGCTGCTCGGCGTGCACGACGGCGAGCCCACCGAGTGGGTCGTGACGCGTCAGGACCCCGGGGTGCAGGTCGGCGAGTCGGTCATCGAACAGCTCTTCCGACAGGTGTTCATGGACCGGGCGAAGGCGCTCGGCGCCGGAGTCAAAGAGATCCCCGGTGACAAGGGCAACAAGATCCAGGTCTCGTTCCCGGGCAACCGGCGCATCTGGATGCTGCGGCCGCAGGTCGAGCTCGGATACACCACACCCGACTTCGTGTTGGAGCAGTTCGGGGGCGGCGCCAAGCCGATCGCGATCTACACCGACGGATTCGCGTTCCATGCGACGCCCCAGCACAACCGGATCGCCGACGACGCCAAGAAGCGCGACCTCGCGCGATACGACGGATACCTCGTGCTCGGCATCCATTGGGACGAGCTCATCCGTGCGCGCGACGGCAAACCGGAACCGAAGGCCGCCTGGTTCGACCCGGCGGCCGCCGGCGACTTCCTCGGCATGTACAACCTGCCGCTCGCGGCGCTCGATCACGTGCTCGCGAACCCCGTCTCCCAACTCATGGAGTGGATGCAGAACCCCGACAAGGCGCAATCGAGGTGGGAGACCATCGCCGATGCGCTGCCAATGCTGACCCGATTGCCCGCCGCGGGGCTCGTCGACGCCGGGTCGCACTCGCTCGTCGAGTTCACGGCGGAGACGCTCCGTGCGGGCGCGTCGAGCGGGACGTCGCCGATGAGCTGGCAGCTTCGATTCGGAGCATTCGCGATGACCACGCGGTTCATCACAGCGGGCAAGACCGACGTGGTCGCGATGCTCGACGACCGCGCTCCGACGATCACCGCCGACGGATTCATCGATGCGTGGCGGCTGTGGCTCAAGCTCGCGAACCTGCTCGGTGCGCGTTTGGACGTGGACACGGCACGCATCCTCGCGCTGAGTCAGACGGATGCCCCGGCGCCGCAGCCGGGCATCGGGCCCGCCGACGTCGTGCTCGACGACGAGATCTCCGTCGAATGGGGCGCGCTGCTGCCGCAGGCGACGCTCGCGGAACAGGCGTTGATCCGGGAGCTCGCGAAGATCGGCGGAGTCGCCGTGCCCGAGCTCGGCATCGAGGTCGCCGACGGCATCCCCGTGCCGTTCGCGTGGCGCGACCGCCGAGTCGCCTCCGGGTTCGACTTCGCCGAGGAAGACCTTCACGACCTGCTGGCCGCAGGATGGCAGGTCGTCCCGGCCGATGCGTCCGCGATCGCCGCCGCCCTCGAAACCTCCGTCTGACCGACGACCGCTCTGAAAGGCGACCGATGCCCAACCTCATCATGACGAAGCTCAAGGGCCAAGACCATGAGAAGGCCGTTCGTGCCAAGATCATGTCGTTCCTCTCGAAGTTGACCGAAGACGACACGCTCCCCGGCCTGCACATCGAGCCGATGAACGAACCGCTCGACTCCCGAGCGCGCACCGGGCGGGTGGACATCCACCTGCGGGCGGTGCTCTACTGCCTCGAACCGCTCGCCGGCGAGCGCACCTACGTGTACGCAGGCACCTGGGAGCACGAAGAGGCGATCAAACGGGCGCGGACGCGCAAGCTGCAGATCAATCCGGTGAACGGCATCGCCGAACTCATCGAGGCCGAGCCGGCCGTCGACGCACCCGCACCGGCAGTGCCGAAGGTCTGGGCGGAATCGGCACAGGCCGAGGCCGAGGCCGCGCCATCGTCGTTCCTCACCGAGAAGAGCTACTTCGTCGCCGACCTCACCGACGAGTTCGGCTTTCCGGCCGATCTCGCCGCCGAGGCATTCGCGGCCGCGACCGAGGACGAACTCCTCGCGTTCGCGAGCGACCTCGAGAACGAGTGGCAGTCGGGGGTGCTGCTCGGCATGGCGATGAACCTCGCCATCTCGCAGATCAAGGAGTCGCTCGGCATCACCGAGGCCGACGACGACGCCGTCGTTGCGGAGCCGGCCGTCGCCGACGAGGTCGCCGAGCCTGATCGCACCGAAGACGAACGACTCGTCGAGGCGCTCAAGCACCCGGCCGCCCAGATGCAGTTCACCTTCATCGAAGGCGAGGAGGAACTGCAGCGCGTCATCGACGGAGGCGACTTCGGCGCATGGCGGGTGTTCCTCCACCCTGACCAGCGACGCTACGCCACGCGCTCGTACAAGGGGCCGTTCCGCCTCACCGGCGGCGCGGGCACCGGCAAGACGGTCGTGCTGCTCCATCGCGCAAAGCACCTCGCGGAGCAGCATCCGACTCACCGGGTCGTGCTCACGACGTACACGCGAGCCCTTGCCGACAACCTCCGCCGCGATCTCGAGCGCCTCGACCCCGACATCGCGCAGGCGTCGGCACCCGGGGACCCCGGTGTGCTCGTGCGAGGCGTCGACCAGCTGGTCGCCGCGGTGCGCGATGCCGCCGGAACCGGGTTCGGCGCCGCCGCGCAGAGCGTGCTCGGCGCAGTCGTCGAATCGCGCGGCGCCGTCGTCGCGAACGACTCCGGCTGGGATGACGCGGTCGACGACGCCGACGTCGATCTGCCGGCGGCGCTTCGTTCGAAGAGCTTCCTCTCAGTCGAGTACCTGCAGGTGATCCTCGCCAACCGGATCGTGACGAAGGACGCCTACTTCACGGTTCGGCGTCCGGGGCGCGGCGTGGCACTCGATCGAGCGAAGCGCGCCCAGGTGTGGGCGGTCGTCGAGCAGTATCGAAAGAATGCGCGCATCGCCAACAGGTTGTCGTACGCCGAAGTCGCATCGGTGTCGGCCGCGTGGCTCGAGGGCGCCGACGGCGAATCACCCCGCACATTCGCCGACCACATCCTCATTGACGAAGCGCAAGACCTCACGCCCTCGCACTGGCGGTTCCTTCGCGCCGTGACGGCCTCGGGGCCTGACGACATGTTCATCGCCGACGACACGCACCAGCGCATCTACGGTCAACCCGTCGTGCTCTCGCGCCTCGACATCGCCATCGTCGGCCGATCACGCAGGCTGACGCTCAACTACCGCACGACCGAACAGAACCTCCGCTACGCCCTCGGGCTGCTCGAAGGAGGGACCTTCATCGATGCCCAGGGTGGTGAAGAAGGAGTGGCGGGATACCGCTCGTCACGGCTCGGACCGGAGCCGGTCGCCGTCACGGCGGCATCCGCGTCGGAGCAGTTCGCGGCGCTCGCCACGCAGGTCCGATCTTGGCTGGACGCGGGCGTCGACGGCGCCACCATCGCGGTGTTGACGACCTCGAACAACGCGGCCAAAGACGTGCACGACGCCCTCGATCACCACGGAATCGCCAGTACGATCCTCAGCACCGCGAAGCAGGTGGGGGACCGCCCCGTCATTCTCACGATGCACACGGCGAAGGGCATGGAGTTCTCGCGCGTCATCCTGTTCGACATCTCGGAGGGATCGTTCCCGACGTCGTGGTCGCTCAAGGGCGTCGCGGCCGAGGACCGGGCCGATGTCATGCTGCGTGAGCGGTCGCTGTTGTACGTGGCTGCCAGTCGGGCCCGCGACGAACTCGTCGTGACCTGGAAGGGGAAGCCGTCGGAGTTGCTCCTCCGCTCAGAGTAAGCCGCGGATATCCTGAGTCGCATCGCTCTGCAGCACCCGGGATCGGCGCATCGGTGTCTGCCTGAGCGTCGATGAGCGTGGCCGATGAGAAAGAGGATCACGATGGCGAAGTATCAAGTCACCCAATCGGCGGTCACCCAGCTGCTCGAAGACGTGCGACGCGAGCACATCGCGATCCCAGAGCTTCAGCGCCCATTCGTATGGGACAGCGTAAAAGTCCGCGACCTCATGGACTCGCTGTACAAGGGGTATCCGGTCGGGTACCTGATCACCTGGCAGTCGGTCGGCGCACATTTGAAGGGCGGTCAGGTCGCGGCTCACCAGCAGATTCTGATCGACGGGCAGCAGCGCATCACCGCGCTCCGCGCGGCGGTCGCCGGTCTGAAGGTGATCAACAAGCGCTACAAGCAGATCCGGATCACGATCGCGTTCAATCCGGTCACGGAGGAATTCGCGACCCTGACACCGGTCATCGCGAAGAATCCGGAGTGGATCTCGGACATCAGCGAGCTCTTCACCGCAAACTCCACCTACACATTCGTGAAGTCGTACTTCGAGGCGAACGCGAACATCGACCATGCCGCGGTCGAGGCGAACATCGCACGGCTCGAGGGCATCAAGAACGCGCAGATCGGCATCATCGCCCTGGCCGACGACCTCGACGTCGAAACCGTCTCCGAGATCTTCATCAGGATCAACTCCAAGGGAGTGCCGCTCAGCAGCGCCGACTTCGCGATGAGCAAGATCGCGACCTACGGCGATCGCGGTCGCAATCTCCGAAAGCTCATCGACTACTTCTGCCATCTCGCCGTCGCGCCGCACGCGTTCGCCGACATCCAGGAGAACGATTCGGAGTTCGCCGCATCGAAGTTCATCAGTGCGATCTCATGGTTGAAAGACGACGCCGAAGACCTGTACGACCCCGCATACGGCGACGTCATCCGTGTCGCAGGGCTGCTCGGGTTCAGTCGTGGCAGGGCATCTTCGATCGTCAGCGAGCTTTCCGGTCGGGATCCTGAGACGCGCAAGGTCGACGAATCGCGCATCCCCGTGGCGTACGACAAGCTCGAAGCAGCGCTCCTTCAGATCGTCAAGAAGTACCACTACGAGAACTTCATCATGCTGATCAAGTCCGCGGGATTCATCGCGCCCGACATGGTCGGCTCGAAGAACGCCCTGAACTTCGCGTACGCCCTGTACCTGCGGCTCCGTGCCGATGTCTCCATGTCAGAGGGGGAGCGGAAGCGGATCGTCCGCCGCTGGTTCGTCATGTCGATGCTCACCGGGCGACACTCAGGCAGCTTCGAGGGAACCTGGGAGCAGGACATCCGTCGCATCTCCGCGCAGGGGGCCGCCGAGTACCTCACGCAGATCGAGGAATCCGATCTCTCCGACGGCTTCTGGCAGGTCTCGTTGCCGAACTCCCTCGAGACGACGAGTACCGTCAGCCCCTTCTTCCAGGCGTTCCTCGCTGCTCAGGTCGCCACCGGGGTTCGCGGGTTCCTCTCGAAGAGCATCACGATCGCGGCGATGCACCAGCAGTCCGGCGACATCCATCACATCGTCCCGAAGGACTATCTGCAGAAGAACGGGTTCCCCGACCGCGCGGACTACAACCAGGTCGCGAACTTCGCGCTGACCGAGACGTCGATCAACATCAGCATCAGCAACAAGCCCCCGGCAGGCTACCTGGCCGAGGTCGAGGCGCAGATCGAGTCTGGCCGGCTCACGCTCGGAGAGATCACGGATGCCGACGAGCTGCAGCGCAATTTCGTCGAGAATGCGATCCCCTCGCGCCTTGCAGCCCTGACCGCGGAGGAGTACCCGGAGTTCCTGCAGGAGCGTCGAAAGCTGATGGCAAACGTCATCCGCTCGTACTACGAGCGGCTCTGATCGCGGATCTTGGGATCGCCAAGTCATGAGATCCGCTATTCGGCTCCTGATTCGGGCTTCCAGAGGTAATCGAACTCGTTGTAAGCGAGCCGTTCACCGAACTCCTCGAAGGTATCGGCGACATTGACGATCAGGCACCGCTCATCCCCGCCATTGCGTGGACCTCTGAGGCCGCGGCCGATCATCTGGTGATAGCGATTGGGACTGAACGTCGGTCGGGCGATGTAGAGCGCTCGAATATCGGGTGCATCGAAGCCTTGGGTGAGCAGATCACAGTTCACGAGTACCCGGATCTCGTTCGCCTTGAACGCGTCGATGATCCGACGTCGTTCTTGCGGCCGCATGCTGCCATCGACGGCGGCAGCCGAACGGTTCTCCAATCGCACGAGCGCGGCGATGGTGTGGGCAGAGGAAACGGAGGCGGCGAACACGATGATCTGCCAATTCGGGTCCTGACGCAGGACATCGTCGACGACCCTCTGAGTCCGTTCGAGATCGTGGCCGATCTTGTCGAGCATCGACTTGGTCACTTCGCGCATGCGGTGGAATTCGGTTCGATCGGTTCCGGTCGGAGTGAGCGTGGAACCGTCGAGCACGTAATGGTCGACCTCGGCGAGGATCTTTTCGTGCCGGAGCTGACCGATCGGATCGTCGGGATCCAGGGACTCGAGCTTGTTCCGTCCAAACCGTTCGGCGAATCGGCTGTTCGTATCGGCGTTCCTGCCTCGATACGGAGTCGCGGTCAGACCAAGAAGCGGTCGCGGTGTCTTCGTCGGAGTGATCTCGAGCCAGCGAAGAATCTTGGTGTACGTCTTCGTCAGAGCAGTGTGTGCCTCGTCGATGATCACGAGGGAGGCATCCGCGAGCCACGCGTAGTCGCTTGCGTAGTGTGAACCGATTCGTGCAGCGATCTTGTCGTCGACTGCCACGACCACCTGTAGTTCGAATGCGGACTCCTCGACGTCATAGCGGCCCCAGAAACGTGACACGTCGAGAGGTCGCTTGTCGCCGAGGGCACGCCAGACATCCGTCCACGTCTGGATCGCCTGTTCACAAAGCTCCTCCGACTGGGCGATCCACAGGATCGGACCGCGGAGCTCATTCTCGACGAGCATCCGGATGACGGCCTCGACGGTCACCCTCGTCTTGCCCGCGCCCGTCGGGAGAAAGAGGAGGGCGCGTTTGAGCGCCTGGTCATCGGTCAGAACCAGGTCGCGGATTCGAGTAGCGAGGTCCTCCTGGTAGTCGTGGAGCGGAGAGAGTTCGACGCGCCCGCTCACCTGCTGGCTGGCCGGTCGCGACCGGGTGCGTTGTCCGGCGAACTCGGAGGCGAATCCGAGCGACCTCACGAAGGCCTGCGCCTGCTTCGAACCCTCCCACTCCCGCGGGACGTTGAGTCCACGTGTTCGGAGTTCATCTTTGAGCCACCAGATTGAATCGAGACCGCGGACGCGGAGGAAGAGATCTGCCACGGCTCGGTCGTCAAGTTGCCCCTGCTTTGCTTCGACGGCGGCCAACAGGCCGTTCGGCAGATTCGACCGAAGGGCATCGACGCCGATGAGCAGGTGCAGCCGATCAACGTCGGTGGCGGCGGCGCGCGACTGCTCGACCAGCTCGTTGCGCCGCAGCGTCTCGTCGGTCGACAGGATCCAGTCGATATCGTCTTTCGTCAGCCGAAGGCCAAGACGAAGTGAAACCTGTTCGAGGACGCCGGAGTCATCGAGCGTGTCGTCGACGACGATGACGTCATCCAACCGCACGCTCGACATCCGTTGCTCGACCTCGCCGGTCGGGGTCGTGACGCGGCGGAGGATTTCCGGGCTGGATCGTACTCGGAACACAGCTTTCCCGAGCTGAGCGCGTTGCTGAAGGCTCGGGAACCGGTCGGTCAATACGTCGGGTTCGCTCTCATCACGTACTACGACAGCTCGTGCGAGAGCGACGTCGCTTGTTTGGAGACCCCACACCCGCACCAGCGCACTCGCCCGCTCGACAGTTCCGTCCAAGTACGGCACCCCGTGCTCATCAAGCACGATCTGGTCGTCACTGGAGACGGCCAGCACGACATCCGCGGCCGGTGCCAGGACCACCTGGCCTCGCGTCGCTGCGGGAATCATCGGAACTCCGCTGAATCGAGACCGGGCCGCCGCTGTGACGACGACTTCCGTAAGGCGAGAGACGTTCGGAACGACGTAGCCGTGTCTGCCCAGGAACGCCTCGATGACCCGGTCGGGAATCTTGGCGAGGTTGGAGGGGCCGCCCAATTTCACGTCATCGGATTTCGCTGCGACTGGGAGGAAAGCGGCGTACTCGACGAGATCAGAGCCGACGGCATCGGCGGTTCGGGTGGCACCCAGCGACGTGATCACCAGGCCAAGGCGCTGAGCGATCCACCAATCGGGCCGACGAATCGGGACCTCGGCGTGGCGAGTACCATCCCCCACGGGGACCTCGAGAGTCATCTCATGAACCTCGAGCTTCTCGAGCACAGCACGGGTCCAGACGACGAGTTCGGCGATCTCGGCTTCGAGTTCGACGAAGATGGACAACGGCCCGATGCCGGTCAACTCCATGCGAGGAACGTGGCGAGCTCTGATCCCGCGCTTCTCGAGCTTCCGTAATACGTCGGCCCTGATCTCCTGCGCGTAGATGTCGAAGACAGGCTCCTCGTGAACGGGGAAGTCGGAACGAGGACCGGTGAGACAGCCGGACGCGATGAGCAGATCGACGCGATCTTGGAGGCCGACATCCGCGTGACGATGTGCCACCGAAGGAGCGAATGTGTTGTCAGCGAACACCTCGCGGGACTCGGACAGGGTGCCGGCACGGGTCAAGATGCGAATGGAAATATCGCGCGAGCGGACGGACGCGAGAGTCTCGGCGGCTATTTGCGGCGTCGCGTCGCGAAGAGCAGACCAGAACCTCGCCCATTCCTCAAACGACCAGGATGCCTGTACCGACGCGCCGACGGCCACCGCTATTTCATCAGTGGAGACATCCCGGAATCCCACCAGGTGCAGGAGTTTCCTGGTGCCTGGACGTTCCGCAGCCCAGCGGGCCACGTAGGTGATTCCTGGCGCGGAGGGAGCATCCGGGACCGGGATGAGTGCACCTAGGGGTGCGCTCGACGGACTGATCCAATCGCCGCCTTCGGTCGGCACGATGGCCGCGCCGTCGATGAGCCCGGGCGTGAATCCGCGTTCCGCCAGAGTGAGGTAAAGATCGAGTGCAACCGCCAGGGCATCATCGTCGTCGGCTGTCGCCAACTCGACGAGCCATTCCGAGACTGCAATCTCACCCCGAGCCGGGAAACGATCGTCCGTCCGCAGGAGCGCACGGAAGCGCGTGAACCGGTCTCGGCTCGTCGAGAAACAATTCGGATGCGGAAATGTTTCGCGATCGATGACGCCGAGCCACTTGTCGACGACATCCACGGGCACGACGGGAACATTGAGGATCGGTACCCCGTCGAACCAATCGGGTCGCCGGAGTTTTCCGGTTCGGTCGGGGATGATTGCTCGGGAACGGCCGAGTGCAGGAATCCGAATCGAAAGCTCGGCATCGGCATCGCTTCGAACTTCTCGGCCTCGCGCGGGGAACAGATCCAGGTGTGCGGCCGGATCCTCGGTCGTGGCAGCTCGAGGTGCGACCTCGAGGAAGAGGTCGGCGCAGATGCCGAGGAGCTCCCGATTCAGCTCGCTCTCCGAAACGAGCGTCGTCCTGTCGTCGCTGATGTGCCACGGAGCATTGAAGATTCCTCGTGCCGTCGTCCTGTCCTGAAGAGGAAACCATGACCACAGCTCACCGATCTCATTCCCGCCATCCGGCCGAACGGCATAACTCACCGTCATCCGATTGCGACTGATCGTCGCCGGCAGCTCACGCTGAAGGACCGGTGACGGCGAGTACTCGCGCTCGCCGAAAAGCCATCGGGATTCGACCCCGTCGGGATCGGTGAGGACGACGTTACCGGTCTGTTGCGCGGCTCGTTGGTGGCATGTGGACTTCAGGGTTCCATCCGGGCCTTGCAGGAGGATGTCGAGACGATCGACAGACTTCATGAAGAGCAGAGAGCGGGTACGGAATCCGGCAAGCTCGGCGTGGATTCGCTCGGCTTCTCGAGCCAGCGGGAGCTTCACCACGGTCGTCGCCCACGTGGCAAGGTCCGCGAGGTGTGGGTCTTCGTTCATCGCCACAGCGGAGTCCAGGAGGCTGGGAACTCGGAGGAGCGGAAGGCGGCCGCTCCTCGACTTCAGCCCTTCGAACAGCCGGGGGATTTCAGGAGCGTTGAACGCGAACGCGACCGACGAGCTGAATATTTGCGGATGGTCGGTGATCGCCAGCATCGACTTGAAGCCGAGCCCGAATCGGCCGATCGACTCTTCGTCTCGCTTCTCGCTGATGAAGGCATAGCACAGTGCCGTGATGCCCTTCTCGTTGAATGGGCTTCCCTCGTTCGCGCAATAGAGGCTCCCGTCCGCGATCCGAAGCTCGACCCTGCCGCGCATGCCGGCCTCGGTCAGTGCGTCTGCCGCGTTCTGAAGGAGCTCGGCGATCTGGCGTCGACCGTATCCGCCCTCCCTATAGCTGTCCTCTGCACCCACGTGCTCATCGAGAAGCCGTGGGTTGAGCCGGTACGTTTCGATCGCCGTCGTCTGCTGCGCCGTGACGAACGCCACGAGATCAGGATCGGGCGTGGCCCAGTTCAAAGTGACCCCCGTCGTCGATTGAGGAGTTGGCGGAGTGTGGGGATGCGAGGGCGTTCGCGTTCGCGAGTGAGCGTTGCTGAGGCTGTCGGTGAACGGGGCTCTGAGCGGTCGGTCACGGGTTTCTGATCGGATTGATCACCGAGCGAGGCATCGTTACTTGCGGAGCTAGCCGCCAGCGTCCCTGGGTTCAGTTTGGACCGCGCAACGAGCTGCCAGGCGATAGCGAATGGAGTCCGGTCGAGTTCTGTCGCGATGGCCTCGATGGTGGTTCCGTCTTCGTAGCGTTCGACGATCCGTTGGAGGTCCTCGAGAGAGTAGGGAAGTCCGTGGTTCGGTGGGGTGCTTCCTGGCATGTCGGACGGAACGTATCCGAGAAGGGCCAGGCACACCTCTTCCACCACGGAGCGTTCAGTGCCACCTGTGGCGCTGGCAATTCGAGACAATGACGTTCCCATCCGGTAGGAATCCATCAGCGACGGGGTCCTCATCGGGCTGGTCGTCGTCGGCTTGATGCTGGTTGGGAGATCGGTTTGTTGCGGTGTATTCAGTGTCGTGGCGCTCCAGCGCCCGTCTGATGAGGTGGAGCTCGTTGTCGAGGTTGCGCGGGTCCCGGCCTTCGGGGTGACTCCTTCGCGCGCGGCAGGTTCGCTCATTGCGAGATCGGCTGGTGGATGGCCCTCCGGCTCCGACGGCATCGGCGTAGTTGCTTTCGGCTTGACTACCTCTTGATGAGAACGGGATGGAGCAGGTCGAGGTGAACCACTCAGTGATTGCGAAGGCGTTGCAACCTCGTGGAGCCCCAGATCCGGCCACAGATCGTCGTCCAGGTAGTCGCGCAGCGATTGCGACCGCGAGGGGTGGCGGAGCTTCGCCATCGTCTTGGATTCGATCTGGCGGATGCGCTCGCGCGTGACGCCGAACTTGTCGCCGATCTGGTCGAGTGTCTTCTGCTCTCCGTCGCCCAGGCCGAACCGCATGCGGATCACCCCCGCCTCACGTTCGCTCAACGAGTCGAGGAGCGACTCGAGCTGCTTCTGCAGCATCGTGAAGCCCACGGCGTTCGCGGGGTCGAGCTTCTTTGGGTCATCGATGAGATCCCCGAGCGCGATGGGATGAAGCTCACCTTCGATGACTTCCATCTGGACGACTTGATCCAAAGAACGTATCGGGCGGCCGTGCTTCTGGACCTCGATGACCTTCTCGGGCGTCATGTCGAGCTTGCGGCTCAGCTCTTCGGGCGTGGGTTCGCGACCGAGGTCCTGCAGCATCTGGAGCTGCACGCGGGCGAGCTTGTTGATGACCTCGACCATGTGCACGGGGATGCGGATGGTGCGGGCCTGGTCGGCCATGGCGCGGGTGATCGCCTGACGGATCCACCAGGTTGCGTAGGTCGAGAACTTGAAGCCCTTGGTGTAGTCGAACTTCTCGACCGCACGGATGAGGCCGAGGTTGCCCTCCTGGATCAGGTCGAGGAACTCCAAACCTCGGCCGTTGTAGCGCTTTGCGATTGAGACGACGAGTCGCAGGTTCGCGCCGAGGAGGTGGCTCTTCGCGCGCTGTCCGTCTTTCGCGACCCACTGCAGCTCGCGACCGAGCTGCGAGCGCTTCTCGGCCTCCGTCATGCGCGGCAGCTTCTGCGCTGCGAACAGGCCCGCTTCGATGCGCATCGCGAGCTCGACCTCTTCGGCCGCGTTCAGCAGCGCGACCTTGCCGATCTGCTTCAGGTAGTCCTTGACCGGGTCAGCGGTAGCACCAGGGATGTGGCCGTATCGGGCGGGAATCTCACCGGAGAGAGCAGTGTGGCGATGAGTCACCGCTCGTCGCGGTGTACGAGATGGCGACTCTGAGCTCGATGTGAACAAGATCACATCGGAGTCGTGAGTCTCTTCGGCCTCGTTTTGAAGCGGAACCAGCTGAAAGCCGAACTGGATCTCGTCGTCGAAGGCGAAGAGGTCCAGATCTTCGAAGCCGTCGCCATCGTCCTCATCGGCGACGGCTTCTGGCTGATCGATCAGCCAGTGCAAGGAGTTGAAATCTGCGTCAGGCTCGTCCAAATCCGGCGGTTGCGATGTGCTCATCCCTGGTCGCCTTCGGCGGGTGCAGCGACCGATGAAGACAGGCGCCATGCACGACGGGCGCAGCCGCGCTCACACCGCCTCAACGCGGTGTTCTGGTGCCTGGCCGCTGGAGCCAACTGCTTCGTCGTCGAACTTCTCATCGTGCCTGCAATCGGTGTGATTCGAATGCGTACCTTGACAGTTTGCATCGCCGTCGTGCGGACAGCTGACAGACATTACTCTTGCCGTTCGGCGCCGATGCGCAGGACAGGCTTCTTGAAGCTGATTAATGATGCGAAATGCCAGCTGATCTGGGATCAGATGGCCGTAACCCCAAAACGAGGGGTAACGGGCTTCAGTGTCTCACGGTGTTACTCGCGGGCCACTGCATTCGCATGAACGAGCGCCTCGGCGCCCGCCGAGTTGAATCGAGGACGCGCCGTTGGTGGGCTGATCCCTCTGGCGACTTCGCCTTCCCCGCAACGGCGGTCGGGCGGCCACGCGAGAACGCACTACTCCCGCGCCCCCGCGGCATAGACTCCGCAGCATGGACGAGTCGGCCGCCCTCGAGACGACCGCGGCGCGCGCCGTCGAGACGGCTGACCGCGATCGCGTGCTGTGGTCCGATGCTGACCGGGAGTGGGCGAGCCGCGCGGCGGCGGCCATCGTGGGGGAGCGGGCGAGCGCCGAGGAGTTCCTCGGGCGGCGCGCGCAGCTCGTGCTCGAACGGGTCGGCACACGCCAGCCCGCCGTGACGCGCACGGTGCGCGGCATCCGGTGGCGTCCGTGGGTGGGCGTCGTGACGGTGATCGCCGCGTTCGTGCTGGGCCTGCTCATCGATCGCATCGGCGGCGGGTCGAGCATCAACCTGCTCGCGCCGCCCGTGTTCGCGCTCGTCGCGTGGAACCTCGTCGTGTACGTCTGGCTGCTCGTGCGTCCGCTGGTGCTCCGGCGTGGGGCGGCCGGGCCGGTGCGGTCGGTGCTGATCCGGGCGGCGTCGGTGCGGGTATCCGGCGACAGCAGCCGAGCGGATGCCGCGACCGCCGCCAGGCGCACCGTGCTCGCCGCGCTGCCCCGCGACTGGGCGCGCGTCGCCGCACCGTTCTACGGAGCGCGCGCCGCACGCGTGCTGCACCTCGCGGCGGCGGCCACCGCGCTCGGCCTGATCGCCGGCCTCTACCTGCGCGGGCTCGCGTTCGAGTACCGCGCGTCGTGGGAGAGCACGTTCCTCGGGGCCGAGCAGGTGCACGCGCTGCTCGCCGTGACGCTCGCGCCGGGATCGTGGCTCACCGGCATCCCGGTGCCCGACGTCGCGGCGATCGAGGCGATCCGTGCGCCCGCGAGCGAGAACGCTGCGATCTGGATGCACCTCATGGCCGGCACCGTCGCGGTCGTCGTCATCATTCCGCGGCTGGTGCTCGCCCTCGTCGCGGGGCTGGTCGAACGGCGCCGCGCCAAGAACGTCGTGCTGCCGCTCGACGAGCCGTACTACCGCCGCCTCATCGCCGGGTGGGTGGGCGAGCCGGCGCGTGTGCGCGTCATCCCGTACAGTTACACCCTCGAGCCCGAGGCGCGCGCCGGGCTCGAGGCCATCGTCGCGCGGGCGTACGGCAATGCCGCCGCGACCATCGACGAGCCCGTCGCGTGGGGCGACGACTGGGTGAGCCCGGATGCCGCGGGCCAGCCGCAGACCGTGCTGCCGCTCTTCAGCCTCACCGCCACGCCCGAGGACGATGCGCACGGCGCGTTCCTCGCGGCATCCGGAACCACTGTCGCGCTCGTCGACGAGTCCGCGTTCCTCGCGCGCTGGGGCGACGACGCGCAGCGCCGCGACGACCGCCGCACGGCGTGGCGCGAGTTGCTCGAGGCGCACGGAAGCGTTCCGGTGTTCGTCGACCTCGCCGATCCCGACCTGGCGGCGGCGGAGGCGCAACTCGCGGCTGCGGCATCCGCTCACGAAGGCAACGGCCGGCCCGACGGGAGGTCGCGATGAGCGACCGACCCGCCGACATCCAGGGCCTCGACGCCGGCGCGGTGTCGCTCTCGCTCATCTCGCACACCAACGCGGGCAAGACGACGCTTGCGCGCACGCTGCTCGGGCGCGACGTCGGCGAGGTGCGCGACGCCCCGCACGTCACCGCTGAGGCGACGCCGTTCCCGCTCGTGCAGACCTCCGACGGCGACCTGCTGACGCTGTGGGACACCCCGGGCTTCGGCGACAGCGTGCGCCTCGCGCGCCGGCTGCGGCAGGACCGCAACCCGATCGGCTGGTTCCTGACGCAGGTGTGGGACCGCTACCAGGACCGCGCCCTGTGGCTCAGCCAGCTCGCCGTGCGCAACGTCGCCGAGCAGGCCGACGTCGTGCTCTACCTCGTGAACGCCGCCGAGGCGCCCGCCGACGCCGGTTACCTCGCCCCCGAGCTCGAGGTGCTCGAGTGGATCGGCAAGCCCGTGCTCGTGCTGCTCAACCAGACCGGTCCGCCGCGCGAGCGGGCCGTCGAAGAAGCGGATGCCGCGCGCTGGCGTGCCGCGCTCGGCCCCACCACCAACGTGCGCGACGTGCTCGCCTTCGACGCGTTCGCACGCTGCTGGGTGCAGGAGTTCACGTTGTTCCAGGCGATCGAACCGCTGGTTCCGGATGCCTCGGGGCGGGCCTTCGCACGCCTGTCGGCCGCCTGGCGGGAGCTGCGCATGAGCGAGTTCGACGCGTCGATGGGCGCGCTCGCCGGGCCGATCGCGCGGGCCGCCGCCGACCGCGTCACGCTGCCGGCCGAACCGCTCACGAACCGGGTCACCGGCTCGTTCGGCCTGCCCAGTTCGGCGCGCACCAAGGCGCGAGCGGCTGCCACCGACGAGATGGCCGCCCGGCTGCAGGCCGACCTGCGGCGGGGCATGGAGCAGCTCATCGCGATCCACCGGCTCGAGGGGCGGGCCGCCGACGAGGTGCTCGAGCGCGTGGCCGACGGCGTGCACCTCGACGCACCGCTCGACGGCACGCGCACCGCCGCGCTGGGGGGCGTCGTCTCGGGGGCGCTCACGGGGCTCGGCGCCGACCTCCTGGCCGGAGGGCTCACATTCGGCGCGGGCATGGTCGCCGGCGCGATCATCGGCGCGCTCGGCGGCGCGGGCGTCGCGCAGGGCGTCAACGTCGTGCGCGGCCGCACCGAGTCGAGCCTTCGCTGGGAGGAGGCGTTCCTCGACGGGCTCGTGACCTCGGCGCTGCTGCGCTACCTCGCGGTCGCGCACTACGGACGCGGGCGCGGCGCCTGGCGAGAGGGCGAGTATCCGGAGCACTGGCGGCCGATGGTGGTCGACGCGGTCGTGGCCGAGCAGGGTCGGCTCGCCGCGATCTGGGCGCGGCGCGGCGACGGTGAGGAGCGGGTGCCGCGCGTGGAGCGCGAGCTCGAGGAGCTTCTGCGCGAGATGGCGCTGCGGCTGCTCGACGAGCTCTACCCGGGGACGCTCGACGCCGACGCCGCCTGAAGGGCAGCATCGATCGCGTCGAGCAGCGCGGGCGCGTGGCTCGAGACGGTCTCCCAGAGACGCGCGTTGTCTCCGTGCGCGGCGTTGCGGGCGGTGATGTTGCGGGTGGCGCGGAGCCCGTCGCGTGCGAGTCGAGGCAGGGTATCCGCGATCTCGTCGGGGAGTTGGAGGTTCACGAGGTCGGCGAGGTGGATGACCGCGAGCATGCCGATGTCATAGGCGTCGGAGTCGGTATCCGCGAAGCTCTCGCGCCCGTCGCGGGTTGCGCGCGCGAAGCGCGAGCGAAGCCGCGCGACTTCGTCGGACAGACGCTCGCGCGAGCGCTCCGAGCGCTCCGAGAGGTCTGAGCCCGAGCCCTCGGGTTCGATCCGCGGGCGTGCGCTGAAACGGCCGCGCGGCACTTCGGCGTCGCCGTCGGTCACAGCGGAACCGCCTCGCGGCGGAGTGCACGCACGACCGGATCCGCGTCGTCGTCGACGACGGCATCGACCGGGAACCCGATCAGCTCTGCCACCTCCTGACGGAACGCCGCAAGGGTGAGGAAGTCGACGTCGGGTCCTGCATCGACGAGCAGATCGACGTCGCTGTCGGCGGTGTCGGTTCCGCGAGCGGCCGACCCGAAGACGCGGATGTCGCTGACCCCGTACTTCGGGGCGAGGTCGAGGATGCGCTCGGCGAAGAGCTCGAGCGGGATCGACGGGCGCATCCGCGCGGCCCGGAGGATGCGCTCGCGGAGCTCGTCGCTCGGCACTCGGGCGCCGGATTCGATCATCGCGAGGTTCGGCTGCTTGATGCCGGCCAGGGTCGCGAGCGCCCGCTGCGAGAGCCCGGCGTCTTCGCGCGCGCGGCGCACGAGCGTTGCGGCATCCGGCTCGCGGGCGGTCATGGCGTCGAATATATCGCGGTGATATCACCCGCCGACAAGTTCGTGTTGCTGCGGTACTATGGTGATACCACTCCGGAAGGGCTCGCTATGGCACTCACGCTGCGCCTCACCGAGGAGCAAGACCGCCTCCTGACCGAACTCGCTGCCGCCGAACGCCGCTCCAAGAACGAGATCGTCATCATGGCGATCGAGGAGAAGGCCGCGCGCGACGACAAGTCCGCTCGGGTGCGCGCCGCGTTCGACTACGTGATCGAGCGCGACGCCGGCATCCTCGCCAAGCTCGCTGACGCATGACCCGGTACGAGAAGCCGGTCATCTACATCACCCCAGACGATGTCGATCCGCTCGTCGTCGACCGGCTGGGATTCCACTACCGCGATCGGGGGCTGATGCTCTCGGCCCTCGCCGCGCCGATGCCGGTGTTCGGCGTGGACGTCCATTCCGGTATCTGGGCGAAGGCCGCGGCGCTTTTGACAGCGCTCGCGCGGAACCACCCCCTAATGGATGGCAACAAGCGCACGGCGTGGGTCATCACCATCGCGTTCCTCCGGCTGAACGGCTGGAACGTCGTGATGGATGAGGACGATGCGGTCGCGTTCGTGGTCCGGGTGGCCTCCGACGGCGCGATGGAACCGTACGAGATCGCGGATGCGTTGCAGGCGGCCTGCCCGGATTGGTGGGCTGAGGATTCCGTGATCGACCCGGAATCGCCTGCTCCAGGCGTCCAGCACTCGTAGCGGAACCGAGCTCGAAGCGCGGAAACACGGGGCAGTTGACGGAGTGGCGCCGTCGCGTCGGACGACCCCGAGATCAGGACCTTCAGCGCGAGACCGCACACGGGTGCCGTCATCACGCATGCGCCTCTTGACTCCCCGCTCGCCGCAGGTGAGGATTGACACGATTCAAGGGAAATCGCTTTCCCGACAATGTCGGACTGCGATCACCACGAATCCTCATGGCGAGCACGGACGCTGCCAGCACCATGCCGCGCACTGACGCGCGGCGAGATCGAAGGAGATCCAGTGGGTTCAGACGCCCGACATGTCCGAGCGCGGCGGGGGATCGCCGCGCTCGCCGGGGCCGCACTCGTTGCCGGCGCCGCCCTCACCACGACGCCCGCATCCGCCGCCGAAGGCGATGTCGACCTCGCCTTCGACTTCGGCGGCCCGTCCACCCCGGTCGCCGCCGGCTGGCTCGGCGTGAACCCCGGCACCGCCTACGACGCCACGAGGGGCTACGGCTTCACGACCGCGCCGCCCACGGCGGGCTTCCGCGACCGCGGCGGCGACGACTTCATGGCGCGCGACTTCACCATCGCCAACAACCAGGCGTTCGGGGTCGACGTGCCGAACGGCGCCTACGAGGTCACGACCTTCGCGGGCGACCTCATCGCCAGCAACGGCACGAACTTCGACATCGAGGGCACCGCCTACTCGGGTCCGCGAACGACCACGGGCAACGTGCACGAGGCCTACTTCCCGGCGATCCAGGTCGCCGACGGGCAGCTGAACATCCGCGTCACGGGTGGCGACGGCCGCGTCAACGGCATCAAGGTGCAGACGCCGCTCGCGTCGCCCACGGGCCTCGCAGTCACGGATGTCGCCGCCGACGGCGACCTCGCCGTCACGCTCGGCTGGCAGCCGGTAGCGGATGCCACGGGTTACACGATCTTCCGCTCGGCACCCGGCGGCGAGCTCGTCGCCATCGGCCAGGTGACGGATGCCGCGACGACGAGCTTCGACGACACCGACGTGGAGCTCGGCGAGAGCTACGACTACGCCATCGCCACGGTGAAGGGCGACCGGGTTTCGCGGCAGAGCGGCCGGCTCGCGGCATCCGTCGTCGACCCTGACGTCGCGGCACCCGCAACACCGACCGGGCTCGCGACCTCCGCCATCGAGCGCAACAGCGTGACGATCGGATGGGGCGACGCCGACGACGTGATCCAGTGGAAGGTGTTCCGCTCCACGCGCGCCGACATCGCGTTCGAGCAGGTGGCCACGGTCACCGAGCCCACGTTCACCGACACCGACGTGCTCACCACGCGCCCCTACCTGTACCAGGTCGTCGCGCAGAACGCGGGCGGGGCGTCCGCGGCATCCGAGACCTTCGCAACGGAGGTCGCGACGACCCTCGTGCGCCAGGCCGAGTACCTCGACCGGGCGCCCGTCGCCGTGGCTCGCACCGAGGCGGAGGGCGGCGGCGTCTACGTCGGCTGGCGCCTGCTCGGCCTCGACGCGCGCGACCTCGGATTCAACGTGTACCGCGATGGCGCGCTCGTGAACGACGAGCCGATCACGGGGGCGACGAACCTCGTCGACCCCGACGGCACGACCGAGTCGACGTACCTCGTGACGGCGCTGCAGGGCGACCGCGAGGTCACCGTCGCCGACGACTTCGGCGTCTGGGACGACCAGTACCTCGACATCCCGCTCGACAAGCCGGCCGACGACGTGCTGCCCGACGGCAAGACCGTCACCTACGCACCCGGCGACGGCACGGTCGGCGATCTCGACGGCGACGGCGAGTACGAGCTCGTGTTCCTCTGGAACCCGTCGATCTCGAAGGACAACTCGCAGTCGGGCTACACCGGCAAGGTCTACGCCGAGGCCGTGAAGTTCGACGGCACGAGCCTCTGGCGCATCGACCTGGGCGTGAACATCCGCGCCGGCGCCCACTACACGCAGCTCGAGGTCTTCGACTTCGACGGCGACGGTCGCTCCGAGGTCGCATTCAAGACGGCGGATGGCACGACCGACGGCGTCGGCACGGTCATCGGCGACGCGGCCGCCGACTACCGAAACTCGAGCGGATACATCCTGAGCGGCCCCGAGTACCTCACCGTCTTCGACGGCACGACGGGCGCCGCCATCGACACGGTCGACTACAACCCGGGCCGCGGCAACGTGAGCTCGTGGGGCGACGCGTACGGAAACCGGGTCGACCGGTTCCTCGCGGGCGTGGCCTACCTCGACGGCGAGCACCCCTCGCTCATCACGAGCCGCGGCTACTACACGCGCACCGTGATCGTCGCGTGGGACCTCGTCGACGGACAGCTGCAGCAGCGCTGGTCGTTCGACTCGAACGACGCCGGCTCGGCCTACACCGGGCAGGGCAACCACCAGTTCGTGCCCGCCGACGTCGACCGCGACGGACTCGACGAGATCGTCTTCGGCGCCATGACCATCGACGACGACGGCACGCCGCTCTACAACACGCGCCTGTTCCATGGCGACGCGCTGCACGTGGGCGACTTCGACACCGATCGCGAGGGCCTCGAGGTCTACGGCGTGCACGAGGATGTCTCGGGCAACGGCGGCCTCGGCGCGAGCTTCCGCGACGCCGAGACCGGCGAGGTGCTCTGGACCACGAAGGCCACGAAGGACACCGGTCGCGGCGTCGCCGCCGACATCGACCCGAGCCACCCCGGCGCCGAGGCGTGGAACATCGGCGGGGATGCCGCATGGAACTCGCCCGTCGGCACGCTCAAGTCCGCCTCGGGCGAGGTGCTGTCGACCGACATCCCGGCGGCGAACTTCGTCACCTGGTGGGACGGCGACCTCACCCGCGAGATCACCGACCACGACTACGACACGGTCAGCGCCACGGGCGTGCCGACGATCTCGAAGTGGGATCCGGCGGCGCAGAAGCAGGTGCTGCTGAAGCGACTCGACGGCACGCTCACCAACAACACGACCAAGGGCAACCCGGTCGTGCAGGCCGACCTGTTCGGCGACTGGCGCGAAGAGCTCGCGGTTCGGCTCGACGATGGCAGCGGCATCCGCATTTACACCACGACGGATGTCACGGACGCCCGCATTCCGACCCTGATGCACGACTCGCAGTACCGCGTCGGCGTCGCCGGGCAGAACTCGGCGTACAACCAGCCGCCGAACCCGTCGTTCTTCATCGGGGCCGACATGGCGGAGCCGCCCGCGGCGTCGATCGCGTACGTCGGGGCTCCGGCCGATGACGAGACGGCGCCCGTCATCGCCGGACTGCCCTCGGGCACGGTCGTCGACGACGAGCCGCTGCAGCTCGCGATCACCGCCGACGACGCCGAGAGCGGCATCCGCTCACTGGTCGTGACGGTGGGTGGCTCGGTCGTGGAGCCGGATGCCGCGGTCGACCTCGCGGCCCTCGGGCTCGCGGGTGACGTCGAGGTGCTCGTGACCGCGACGAACCATGCCGGACTCGTCTCGACGGCGTCGTCGACGCTGCTCGTGGTGCCGGCGACCGGTGCTTCGGTTGTGCCCGGTAAGGGCACGCTCTCGAACACGAGCGGATGGCTGAACGGCCTGCACAACGGCGACTACGACGTGGTCATGAACCTCTGGCACGGCACGCCGGGCAGCATCTTCCGCCTCTACGAGAACGGGTCGCTGGTCGCGACGAAGGTGCTCGGTTCGACCGGCGGTCTCTCGCAGACGACCGGCGTCACGTTCACCGGCAAGCCCAACGGCACCTACGTGTACACGGGCGAGCTCATCAACGCGCTCGGCACGACGGCGACGTCGTCGACGGCGGTCAAGGTGACGCAGGCCGCGCCCGCGGTGCCGGCCGTGTCGCACGACAACTGGGACAAGGACGGCTCGTTCACCGCGACCGCCAACCTCTGGTGGGGCACGAACGCCACGTCGTACCGCTTCGAGCTCGACGGGGTCGCCGTCGGGTCTGGTTCGCTGACGGCGGCGACGCCGAGCGCCCAGGTCGCCACGGTCAAGCTGACGGATGTCGCGGCGGGCACGCATTCGCTCGTCGCCGTGTTCGCCAACGCCAACGGCGAGACCGCCTCGAAGCCGGTGCCGGTGGTGGTGAAGTAGCGAGTCCGTAGGGGCGAGGGGTCGGAGGCGGATGCTTCCGGCCCCTTCGCCGCGCACGGCGTTGCTCGCGACATCCGCCGGGCGATCTCGTTCCGCAAGCCCTTGCGCCCGAGCCGCCCGCGAAGGAACCTGAACGTATCGACCGAGGAGGACGACATGAGCGACACCACCGGACGCGACGATCAGGACCTGCCCGACGACCGGGACTTCGCCGACGACGCGAACGAGCAGCGGCGCCTGCGCGCAGAGCACGCTCGTGAGCTCGGCGTCGATCCGTTCTTCGAGGGGGCGAACATCACCGAGAGCGATGGCCCCGACCTCGAGGCGGGCGACGATCTCGATACCGGCGGAGGGCACCGCTCCCCGCGCGAGTGAACCGCGTCGCGTCGGCGCGACCGGCGATGGCCGTCAGGCCTCGGGCACCTCTTGCAGGGCGCGCACCTCGATGCGACCCTGGAGCGCCATCGCCGCCCTGGTCGTCCAATCGACGGCCGCGGCATCGTCGGCGGCCTCGATAATCCAGAAGCCGCCGACGTACTGCGAGGCCTCGACGAACGGCTCGTCGAGCACGCGGGGCTCGCCCGAGGTGGGATCGACGGTCTTCGCGGTCGACGGCGGGTACAGGCCGCCGGCGAAGACGAACGCGCCCGCGTCTTTGAGCGCGGTGTTGAACTCGTCGACCGCGGCGATCACGGCGGCGAGCTCGGCCGGGTCGGCCTCCTGCATCGATGCCATGGTCGGCTCGTCGGCGGAATCGTGCGGAACGGTGAGGAAGTACTGCGTCATGATCGAACCTTTCGTCGTCGGGCGCCGTTGGGCGCCTCCTACTCATGCGTCGAACGGCACCGGGTTGGATCGACACGACGTCGGGAATCGTGCGTCCATGATTCGGTCCGACCGCAGCGTGCTCAGTGGCCGAGCAGGCCCTCCGGGTCGCGAACGACGACCTTCTCGCCGCCGCCGTCGGCCCGGCGTCCGGCGACGCCCGGCGCCGAGCGGAACATGCGGGCGGCGGCGTCGCCGATGCGCGTGACATCCGCGAAGTCGAGCACGAGGCATCCGTCATCGCTGACGAGCGGGCTGAGGCGGGCGAGCACCTCTTCGGCTCCCGCGAAGAAGATCTCGCCGCGCAGCGACGCGACCGTCTCGTCGTCGTCGCGGGTGAGCGACCCGATCGGCGAGAGCGGGTCGCCGCGGTGCTGCAGTTGGTGCAGCTCGAAGCGCGCCGACATCGCCTCGAGCATCGCGACGCCGCGCACGCTGTTGCCCTTCGCGTCGAGCCTGGGGCTGAACGTGCCGATGCCGAACTGCCCGGGAAGCTCGGCCGCGATGCCCCCGCCGACCCCGCTCTTCGCCGGCATGCCGACGCGCAGCAGCCAGGAGCCCGACTCGTCGTACATGCCGCAGCTCGTCATGACGGCCGAAGTCCAGCGCGCGGCATTCTCGCTGATGACCCGCTCGCGCGTGATCGGGTTCACGCCGCCCGTGGCGAGGGTCGCCGCCATCGTCGCGAGGTCGCGGGCGGTCACCGAGATCGAGCACTGGCGGAAGTACGCGGTGGTCGCGACGTCGACCGGTGCGCCGAGCGTTCCGGCCGCGAGGGTGAGGTAGGCGAGGGCGCGGTTGCGGTCGCCGGTCGTCGCCTCCGACGTGAACACCGCCTCGTCGACGATGAGGTCGCGTCCGGCGAACTTCTGGATGCCCGAGTGGATGGCCGCGAACTTGTCGTCGGCGGTGTCGCCTGCCATGAGCGAGGACATCACGATCGCACCGGCATTGATCATGGGATTCAGCGGGCGGCCGGTCGCCGGCTCGAGGCTGATGGCGTTGAACGGCTCGCCGCTCGGCTCGACACCGACGTGCTTCAGCACCTCGTCGAGGCCCAACGCGTCGACCGCGAGCGCGAACACGAACGGCTTCGACACCGACTGGATCGTGAAATGCGCGTCGGTGTCGCCGGCCTCGTGCACGATGCCGTGCACGCTGACGAGCGCGACGCCGAGCGGATCGGGATCCACGCGAGCGAGCTCGGGGATGTACGACGCGACCTCGCCCGAGGTTCGGGATCGCACCTCCTCGAGCACCGATTCGAGTGCTGCACGGACCGGATCGCGAACCTCGGTGGCGGCCATGCGGCACAGCCTACGCCCGGCCCTCGACGCCGGTCACCCCGCGGGGCGGTGGGGTCGAGAGCGGGCTGGCGGGGAAGTGTTGGGCGAGGTGCTGCTCCGGTGAAATCGGTTGCAAAGTTGCAAAGTTGCAAAGTTGCAAAGTTGCAAAGTTGCAAAGTTGCAAAGTTGCGCGAGTTCGCTGGGCAAAGTCCCCCGTGAGCCGTGAGCCGTGAGCCGTGAGCCGTGAGCCGTGAGCCGTGAGCCGTGAGCCGTGAGCCGTGAGCCGTGAGCCGTGAGCCGTGAGCCGTCAGCCGTCAGTTGCGAGTGCGTACTCCCCGTTGGCGCAGGCGATTACGCGCCATCCGCCGGGCTGCTCCTCGACCTCGAGGCGGGTGAGCCCCCTCGAGTCGGCGATCGTCGGCTCGGCCTCGCCGGGAACCCACACGACGCCCGTGAGCGACATCCGCTCGCCGTCGTCGCGCGCGACCCCGTGCCGGGTGCTGCTTGCGGGTAGGCGCGGCTCAGGATGCCGAGCAGCTGCTCGGGGCGAGGGGCGTCCTCGCCATCTTCGGGAACGAGCGGGCACGCCCAGGCGCTCACGCTCAGTCGTCCTCAGTAGTGCTAAATCGCCGGCAGCGCTCGGTCGCGTCCCTCGAAGGTGGTCTGGCGCGACCTTGTGTATTCAGAGTATTGCTTGGTTTCGACCGCTGAACCCGAGGGGGAGCATCATGGCCGGCAAAGTCGACAGAGCGATAGCGGTTCTTAAGGACGCATTGCTGCGTGATCCGAAGCCACGGACTTTCGCGGCCATTCGGCCGGAACGTGTAGAAGGGCCGGGGGCCAGAACGACGCTTGTCCCGAACGAGGTGTATCTCAGCATCTCCATCGTTCGCATGCAACTTCGGTACGCGGGTATTCTCTGGCGTGATTTCGTCCCAGTGGCACACTCGTTCGTCGAGTTGTCCCGTGAGGGGGAGAACAAAGTGACGATTCCGTTTGTGGCAGGAAAATCGAAGCTATCCGACGAGGGGATCGCGAAGACTCTCGTCGTTCGAAACATTGACGTTCTCGGACCGACCCCCTATATCGGTGGCACTGTAAACGTCGCTGTCGGTCTCTTCGCTTCGGTGGCCAACGATTATTTCGACAACCTCGTCGGAGTACTCGAGTCTTTCAGTGATGCATTGGGAGGGAAAGCCCTGAGCGAGTCGCTGAACCTGATCGAACCGTTGAAGGACGGTGCGGAGTCTTTGCTGGGTATTGGTGACCTGCGGCCGATAGTTGGCGTTCAGAACGGGTTCGATTCGGCTGACGAGACCGGACTCGGAGCCCTGACAACTGGCTTCTACGCGGTCGTCAACGTTGATGAGTCCGAGAACTTCGGCGATTGGTTGCATTTTCGTGATGAACAGCTCATGGCTGAGTACAAGGACGGAACAGTGCGCCCAGTGGAGTTCGACTATGTCGTGTTCCGGATCGAGGCAACGAGTGACATGCCCGACTATCGTCGGTTCCCTACGCTGAACCGACTGAAGTCGAAGGTGCTCGAGGCCGCAGTCGCCGACCCGAAGCTTCGGTCGAAGGCGTACAGGGAAGCCCTTGCAGCCTTCGACCTTGCGGTCTTCGAAGATGCGGATCTAGTTGGAGCGCACCGAGTCCAGATCCGTGAGGGCATCCGCGCTGAAGTGAAGCAAATCGTTTCGCTCGATGCACCCGCGAAAATCGCTGAAGTCATTGACGGAACTGTCGAGAAATCGATCGCACTGTCGGCGAAGCATGGTCCGAGCTGGGATCGCGCGCTCATGAAGGCGAAGCGAATTTCGTAGTCGACCATCAGCACAAGTCGAGTGCGATATCAGTCGCGGCATCTGCTGGCCACCAACGTCGACTAGGCCGCCCGTCGCCTGTCACCCCGCGGTCGCCAGCGCGTACTCGCCGTCGGCGCAGGCGGTGACGCGCCATCCGCCGGGCTGCTCCTCGACCTCGACGCGGGTGAGCCCGGTCGAGTCGGCGATCGCCGGCTCGGCCTCGCCGGGCACCCACACCACCAGCCCGCACGTGGGCTCGTCGACGACGCCCGTCAGCGACATCCGCTCGCCGTCGTCGCCCGCCACCCCGGCGGTGAGGCTCGTGAGCGTGCCGGGTGCCGCCTGCGGGTAGGCGCGGCTCAGGATGCCGAGCAGCTGCTCGGGGCGAGGGGCGTCCTCGCCGGTCGCGCAATCCTCGGGAACGAGCGCGTTGCCGAACTCGCCGATACCGTTCTGCGGGTCGCCGCAGGCCTGCTTCCACACCCAGTAGGCGCTGCCCTGCATGCGGCGGTCCTCCTCGGCGGCGTACCGCTCGAGGCGCTCCACTCGGGAGTCCATGTCGCCCCAGTAGCCGTACTCGCCCGACCACATCGGCATGCCGTGCTCGTCGGCCACGCGCTGGGCGAGCTTGAACTGGCGCTCGGTGCTCACGATCGTCGGGATGCCGAGGGAGCGGTCCATCGTGATCGACTCGGCGTAGAGGTGCGGCGAGAACACGACGTTCGGGTCATCCGTGAAGCCGAGCGACGGCCCGCTGTCGATGCCGAGGCCCGACCACAGGATGCTCGGCTCGACGAACACGATCTGGGGAGCGCCGGCCTCGCGGATGGCGTCGATCGCGGCATCCGAGAACTCGCCGAGCTTCAGCGACGTCGTGACCGGCGCCGTCTCGCCGAAGCCGGGCTCGTTGAGCAGGTCGAAGCCTGCGACCGCCGGCTCGTCGGCGAACTCGCCTGCGAGCTCGCCCCAGGTGCGCACGAACGCCTGCTGCACCCCGTCGGTGTCGAAGTAGAAGTGCTCGAACGCGCGGTCGCCCGCGGGGGAGATGTCGCGGCCGGTGAACGAGCAGCGCGGGGCGCCGTCGAAGTGCGTCGCCCACTCGGGTGCGCCGTCGTAGCCCCACATCGGGTCGGTGCCGAGGCGGCACTCGGTGCCCTCGGCGGTCGGGGCGTTCGACCAGCCGTCCTGGTGCATGTCGAGCACCGTGCGGATGCCGTGCGCCTTCGCCCAGCCGACGGCCTGCTTCACCTTCATGAGGTATTCCGCGTCGAGTTCGCCCTGCTCGGGCTCGAGGGCCGACCACGAGAGGTTCAGGCGCACGACGTTGAAGCCGTACGTGGCCATGTCGGCGAAGTCCGCCTCGGTGAGCGGGCGCGTGACCGGCACCTCGGCGCGGGCCTGGTAGAAGTCGACGAGCTGGTTCACGTTGACGCCGCGCAGCAGCACCTGATTGTCGTCGCCGTCGGCGATGCGCCCGTTCGCGACGCGCAGGAACTCGGTCGCGGATGTCTCGGCGCGGCCGGCTGCGGTCGCGCCGGCGTTCGCCGTGGCCGGCGCCGGGGTGAGGAGCGAGGCGGTGAGGGCGGCCGCCGCGATCACGGCCAGCGCGATGCCGGCGCCGGCGGCGACCTTCGCCGGCGATGCGGGTTCGGGCGTCACCGTTTCGGGCGTTTCGGGTGCGGCCGTGACGGATGCCTCGGGCGGGCCCGCCGCGGCATCCGTCGCCGTGCGTCGTGCCTGCGCC
This sequence comes from Agromyces sp. Leaf222, assembly GCF_001421565.1. Classification (NCBI taxonomy): domain Bacteria; kingdom Bacillati; phylum Actinomycetota; class Actinomycetes; order Micrococcales; family Microbacteriaceae; genus Agromyces; species Agromyces sp. Leaf222. Next base: position 264,961 of record NZ_LMKQ01000002.1, read on the forward strand.
TGCGCCCGAAGTCGATCGGCGATGAGCGCGACGACGGCGACGATCCAGCCGGTGCAGGCGCCGAACGCGAGCCCGTCGGCGACGTGGATGTAGGCGGCCAGCAGTGGCCACAGGTCGCCGCGGAAGCCGTCGTCGACGACGAGTCCGATGACCGCCTGGACGAGGCCGAACAGTCCGCCCGCGACGAGCGCGCCGAGCCAGGTTCCGAGGAATCCGGGGACGCGCCGGCGCATCCACCGGAGGCCGAGCCAGGCCGAGCCGACGAGCAGCGCCATGGCGACGAGCATGAGCACGAGCCCGTCGTCGGGCCGGGGGGACGGGATGAGCGGGGCGTACGCGGCACCCGTCCACCACGCGCCGGCGAGCAGCGGCGCCACCGCCCCGAACGCGATCGCGCCGGGCCACACCGAGCCGCGCTCGTGCAGGCGGATGTCGCGAGGGCCGCCCGCGAAGCGCACGACCGCGGCCACGATGAGCGCCGACGGCACGGCCTTCGCCGTGATGAAGCCGCCCGCCCACGCCGCGAGCGCGAGGTCGCCCGTCATCGCGAAGCACGCCGCCGCCTGCGCGACCAGCGCCGCGAGCACGACGCCCGCGGTCATCGTCCAGAAGCGTTCGCCGGCCCGTACGGCCGCCCACCACACCACGGCCAGCATGACGGGGACGAACACGAGGTACCTGGCGACCGGCCAGCCGAGGTCGAGCTGCGGCGTGCCGCCGGGCCAGCCGACGAGCGCGAGGAGTCCGGTCGGATCGATCACCGCCTGGACGATCAGGAGAGCGGAGGTCGCGGCGACAGCGACGATCGGACGGCGGGCCTGACGCATGACACTCCATCGTGACGGGGGTTCGGGTCAGATCAGCATGGGGACTGCGTGCATCCGGGTCAAGAGCCAACTGGGACAAGTGACCCAGTTGTGACCTTGGCGAGCGGGTCGAGGTGTTCCTGCGGCTGGCGGGCCGGCACTGCGACGTTCACGGAGCTGCGTGCATGTGCAGCCAAGTGTTGCACCGAGGCGGACGGTGGTACACTCGCGTCATGCCCACGTTGCTGCGGAGGTTTCAGGTGACTGAGACGCCCGAGATCGAGCACGCCCTCAAGGTCGCCGAGCAGGCGTGGCCCGAACTCAGTCGCGCCGAGCGGGTGCTGCGGCTGTTCCAGGCCGGCGCCGATGCCATCGAGGGCGAGCGCGCCGAGCGCCGTCGAGTCAGGCGCGGGGCGGTCGACCTCTCCGCAGGCAGCCTCGACACCGCGTACGAGCCCGACTACCTGGAGCGGCTGCGTGCCGAGTGGCCCGAATGATCGTGCTCGATGCGAGCGTGGTCATCGCCCAGTTCGCATCGCACGACGTGCATCATCGCCGGGCGACCGAGTTCTTCCTCGAGCACCTCGACGATGACTTCCTGGTGCACACGCTGACGCTCACGGAGATCCTGGTCGGACCGACCCGCATTGGCCGTGGCGAGTTCGCGGAGCAGCAGCTGAAGGCGTTGGGGGCGTCGGAGTGGATCCCGTCGTCGGGCGGAGCCGCCCGGCTCGTCCGCCTTCGCGTCGACACCGGGCTGAAGCTCCCCGACTGCTGCGTGCTCGACGCGGCCATGGCGACAGGATCGGCCCTCGCGACGTTCGATGGGCACCTCGCCCGTGCCGCGGCATCCGTCGGGGTACCAGTCGTCGCGATGTAGCCGCGTAGCCCGATTCCGCGAACCGAAGGGCCGGGAGCGGATGCTCGCGGCCCTTCGTGGGTTCGGCTTCGACGGCGTGGCCCCGCCTGCCGCTGACATCCGGCGCTGATCAGCGCGAGAGCGAGACGCCGAGCGTCGCCAGTACACCGAACACGGTGCCCCAGAGGATGATCGAGATGATCTGCCAGAAGATCACGACGTTGCGGTTCGCGCCGAACGAGACCATGGCCGCCGACGTGATCTGGCTGGGCAGGATCGTCGGGCCGATGAGGCTGACCCCGGCGACGCCGTACCGGTCGAAGGCCCGGCGCAGCTTCTCACGGCGGGGCGACTCCTCAGTCGCCGTCGTGCTGAGGGCATCCGCGTTCTCATCGGCATCGCGACCGCCGGCACCGCCGGCCGCGACGAGCGCCCGCTTGCGCTGGCGGCTCGCGACCGCCTTGGTGCGGGCGCCGTGCGCGGTGAACACGAAGACCAGCATCGAGATGACGTTGCCGATCACGGCGGCGCCGATCGCGACCGCGGTCGGCAGTCCGATGACCACGCCGATGACCGCGCCGAAGTACGAATCGACGAACGGCACCGCCGCGACGATCATGACGCCGAGCCAGCGGAGGAAGTCGGGGAAGGAGGAGGTGAAGTCCTGGAGCACGTCGATCATGACGGGGCCTTTCATCGGGGGCGGGAGGTGCGGAGAGCGGAGGTGTACCGAGCCACCGTTCGGAGTGAACCGGTGGCGATGGGTCAAGCCTCCGCGACCCGGACGAGGCGCGGCAGTGCCGCCGTGTCAGCTGTTCGCGGGCGATTCCGCACGCCGGAGCGTGACAAATGTCACTGGCCTAGGCTCTGACCCATGCCTGCCGAACCCGCCCGGAGCGTGCACACCACGTGGCTCTACACGCTCGGGTCGATCGTGTTCTTCATCGGCTTCCTCGACCTGGTCGTGCTGCTGACGATGCTCGAGACGTACCGTGCCACGGGCGACCCGGCATCCGCGGTGCTCGTCCTGCTGACGCTTGTCGCATCCGCGATGCAACTGCGGTACTGCTGGTTCCTCCGCGCCGGGCGGGGCGGCGGGCTGCCGCATCCCGGTTGGACGGCGGCGCTGCTCGTGCCCGCGGCATCCGTCTGGGTGCTCGGCCTGTTCATCCCGGGCACCGAGCTCGCGTCCGCCGTGCCGCTCTGGGCCGCGGCATCCGTCATCGCCTGCCTGCTGCCGACGCCCCGCCGACGTACGCTGCTGCTCGCGAGCATCGGCCTGTACGTCTCGCACCCGATCCTCACCGCGTGGATCACGGGCGTGCCGTTCTCGGTCACCGCCACGTCGGAGCCGTTCGTGCTCAGCCTCTTCTCGGCGATGCTGCCGATCATGCTGCTGTCGAGCCTGTGGTGGTGGGAGGTCGTCGTGCAGCTCGACCGCAACCGCCGCACCGCCGCCGAGCTCGCCGTGACGCAGGAGCGGCTGCGGTTCGCGTCCGACCTGCACGACATCCAGGGGCACCACCTGCAGGTCATCTCGCTCAAGGCCGAGCTCGCCGAGCGGCTGCTCGAGGTCGATCCGGCGGCAGCGCGCGAGCACATCCACGAGACGCGGCTCATCGCGAAGCAGGCCCTTGAAGAGACCCGCTCGCTCGTCGCCGGCTACCGCCAGGTCGCCTTCGATGACGAGCTCGAGAACGCCCGCGAGGTGCTCACGGCGTCGGGCGCATCCTGCGACCTGCGGCTCGGGGCGTTGCCGGCGGATGCCGCCGCGCAGCGCGCGCTCGCGTCGGTCGTGCGCGAGGCGACGACGAACATCCTGCGGCACAGCGAGGCCACGGCGGTGACGATCGAGCTGACGTCGGCGGGCGGGTTCGCCGAGCTGCTGATCGCGAACGACGGGGTGACGGATGCCGCGGCATCCGCTGCGCGTGATGGCGGCGTCGCCGGGGCCGGCGCGAGTTCGGGTGCGGGTGGCGGTAGTGGTGGCCGTGCCGGTGCCGAGGCGCGGGGGTCTGGGCTCGCCGGGCTGCGCGAGCGGCTCGCGGCGGTGGGCGGGGCGCTCGAAACGGTGACGGATGCCGCGCGCGGCCGCTTCGAGCTGCGTGCAACCGTGCCCGTTGGCGAGCGGGTGGCAGCGTGAGCGGGGCCGCCGTCGCCGGCGGGAGCGGTGCGGCACGCGGCATCCGCCTGTTGGTCGCGGATGACGAGCACCTCATTCGCGGCGCCCTCGTCGCGCTGCTGAACCTGGAGCCCGACATCGAGGTCGTCGCGAGTGCCGACAACGGGGTCGCCGCGGTGGAGCAGGCGATCGCCACGAAGCCCGACGTGTGCCTGCTCGACCTCGAGATGCCGGAGGCCGACGGCATCGAGGCGGCGGCGCGCATCCTCGCCGCGGTGCCGACGCGTGTCGTGATCGTGACGCGACATGCACGCCCGGGCGTGCTGCGGCGGGCGCTCGCATCGAAGGTGTCGGGGTTCGTGCCGAAGTCGACCGCCGCCGAGGACTTGGCGCACGTCATCCGCGATGTCGCTGCCGGACGGCGGTACATCGACCCCGAGATCGCGGCGACCGCGCTGACGGCCGAGCGCTGCCCGCTCACCGACCGCGAGCTGGACGCGCTGCGCTACAGCCGGTCGACGATGAGCGTGCAGCAGATCGCCGATCGCCTGCACCTCGCGCAGGGCACGGTGCGCAACTACCTGTCGTCGGCCATGACGAAGCTCGACGCGTCGTCGCGGCATGAGGCGGCCGAGCGGGCGTGGCAGCAGGGCTGGATCTGAGCCACAGCGTCAGCCGACCGCGATGGTTGTCTTCGTCAGCAGCTCGGAGGTCTCCCAGATGCGGCGAGCGTCGTCGGCGCTTCGGAGGCGCGAGTAGAGCTTCTGCTCGGCGGGCGCACCGCCGAGGTGCCCGAGCCCTCGCGGACCGTAGAGCGCGCCGGGCTTCGCGCCGGGGTCGGTGGCGGCCATGAGCGCGGGGAGCCCTGCAGTCTCGACGGTGCCGAGCAGGATGCCGCGCGACGACAGGGCGCTGATGAGCCTGCGGCCCGAGACCTGTTCGCCGCGTCCGAGCTCCGGGCGGGCGGCGAGCAGGTTCGTCGGGGCGACGCCCGGATGCGAGAGGTTGCTCGTGATGCCCCAGCCGTTGGCCGCGCTGCGCCGATCGAGCTCGAGGCCGAAGAGCCCGAACGCGATCTTCGACTGGCTGTAGGCCTTCATGCCGTCGTACGAGCGTTCCCAGTCGAGGTCGTCCCAGTTGATCGCGCCCTGGTTCGCGGCGACGCTGATCTGCGAGGTCACTCGCGCCCGCCCGTCCTTGAGCAGTGGCAGCAGGTGACCGACGAGCGCGAAGTGGCCGAGGTGGTTCGAGCCCCACTGCAGCTCGAAGCCGTCGGCAGTGGTCTGCCGGTCGGGCGGCGTCATCACGCCGGCGTTGTTGATGAGCAGGTGGATCGGGCGATCCTCTGCTCGCAGGGTCTCGCCGAGGGCCGCGACGGACACGAGTGAGGCCAGGTCGAGATCGCGAAGCGAGACATCCGCTCGGGGGTCGGCCTCTCTGATGCGCGTGATCGCGCGCTCGCCCTTGGCGCGGTTGCGCACGGGCATGATCACCTCGGCGCCCGCCGCGGCGAGGCGCGCGGCGATGCCGAGGCCCATGCCGTCGCTGGCGCCGGTGACGACGGCGCGCTTGCCCGTGAGGTCGGGCACCGTGATGTCGAGGTTCTTGCGCGGCATGGGCTGCTCCTGTCGTTGGTCTTGCGTCGTCGTGGGTCGTTGCTTCCACCGTCGTCGATCGGCGCCGAGGTATTCAGGGCCTGCTGATCCCCGGATACGCGATCCGAGGCTTCGGGCTCATCGGGGCGGGTGCTGAGCGGGGCCCGGTGCTGATCGGGGGATCGGCGGGCCGTGGCTGCGCTGCTGCTCACGCGGTAGAAAGGGAGCGGCAGCCGCGAGGGGGACGCATGGAGATCGATCGGGCCGGACTGGCGGGGTTCCTGCGCCGGCGCCGGGAATCGCTCCAACCAGAGGATGTCGGGCTGCCGCGCGGCCAGCGTCGCCGCACGAGCGGGCTGCGGCGCGAGGAGGTCGCCGCGCTCAGCCACATGTCGACGGACTACTACTCGCGCCTCGAGCGGGAGCGCGGGCCGCAACCGTCGGAGCAGATGATCGCGTCGATCGCCCAGGGCCTGCACCTCTCGCTGGCCGAGCGCGACCACCTGTTCCGTCTCGCCGGGCACACCCCGCCGACGCGTGGCGTCGCGAGCGAGCACATCAGCCCGGGCCTGCAGCGCATCTTCGACCGCCTGCAGGACACCCCCGCCGAGATCGTGACCGAGCTGGGGGAGAGCCTGCGGCAGACGCCGCTCGGGGTCGCGCTCACGGGTGACCTGACCTCGTATCGTGGGCCGGCCCGGAGCATCGGCTACCGGTGGTTCACCGATCCGGCCGCGCGGGAACTCTACGCGCCGGAGGACCACGAGTTCCTCTCGCGCCTGTGGGTCTCGGGGCTGCGCGAGGTCGCGACGCTGCGCGGCCAGGGCTCGCGGGCAGCCGAGTATGTCGAGCTGCTGCTCGCGCAGAGCGAGGAGTTCCGTTCGGTGTGGGAGCTGCACGAGGTCGGCGTGCGGCCGCGCGACGTCAAGCACTTCGTGCACCCGGAGCTCGGAACGCTCGAGCTGGCCTGCCAGACGCTGCTCGACCCGGCGCAGTCGCACTCGCTGCTCGTCTATACCGCCGTGCCCGGGAGCGAGAGCGCCGAGAAGCTGGAACTGCTGTCGGTCATCGGAGCGCAGTCGCTGCGCTGAAGCAGGTGTCTCGCGCTCGAGGGCGGTGCCGGGGTGCCGGAGTGCCGGAGTGCCGGAGGTGGGAGCGTCCGAGTGTCGCGGTGCCGGGGTGCCGGGGTGCCGGGCGCTGGAGTGCTGGAGTGCCGGAGGCGTAGGGGCGTGCGAGTGTCGTGGCGCGAGGTAGCAGCGCTTCGCGGTGCTCAGCGTGCGTCGCGATCGCCGGGAGTGGTCATCGCGGCGCCTGTCGACGGGTGAGAGTTACTCCCACAGAAGCGGTTGCAATGTTGCAAAGTTGCGCGAGTCTCCGGGTCAGCAACCCGGATCGCCCGGAGCGGCCGTGCAGTCCCCTCGGGTGAGGACCGTGTCCACCTCGCCGACGAGCACGCGGGTGGGCTCGCTCGCGACGGAGAGCGTTCCGGCGATCGGCTGCCACGCGGATCCGCCGAAGCGGTACTCCGCCGCCAGCGCGACCTCGAGAGTGGCCGTGTACTCACCCGACTCCGCGTAGGCGTGGCTGGTGGCCGTTGTCGTGAACTCCTTCTGGCCGAGCTGCGTCCAGGTCGCGCCGGGGCCAGCGCTCTCGACGGTCGCACCGTCGCTGTGCAGCCAGCGGTAGCCGACCGGCGTGAAGCGCACATCGGCCGGTTGCCCGAGCAGCGTTCCGGGAACCACCTGAGCGGATGCCGCGGCCACGAAGTTCGCCGGAAGCCCGACCACGGCCCACCCGCCGGGTTCCATGCCGTTGCCCGGCGTCGAGGGACGGAACGCGGCGATGTCGCGGAGCGTCACCACCGTGGGCGCGGCGCCAGGTGCCGGAGTCGCGGGCGGACCCGGGGGGATGGGAACCTCGACGCACTCGATGTGCCCGGCCTGGCACACCTCGGTCCACTCGACTGGCTCCCGCTTCGGTTCAGGGCCGGACGAGTCAGCGAAGCCGTCTGAATCTGTCTGTGGAGGTCGGGACTGGTCAGCGCCCGCGATTACGCCAATGAGATCGACGGCATTTCCGTCCGAGCGGGCGGCAACGTCAGGACAACCAATGAACACAGAGGAGGCAGAGCATTCATCCGGTGAACCTGTTGCCACGGAGAAACCGGGCTGGGGGGCGATCGAGAGCACCGCTGTTAGCAGAAGCTCTTGCCAGACCATCTCGTCACCTCATCAACGACCAAGATGTGGGCGTCATTTGCACTTGACACGAGGAATGCCTGAGAGGGGACACGATCCTCTCGGTCGGGCGGTGTTATGTCGTCACCGGCTGCGTTGAGTACTCGTACTCCCGTCACGTCTCGACACATATAAATGGAGACCTCGGCTGAGCCATCGGATTCGTCGCGAGTAGCAATCGAAGTTGTGTCGACCTTGGATGGGCCGTCCACACGGATACCTGATTCCGCGATCGATTCGAATTCTTTATAGAGCTGAGGTGCGTACCGAGCAGTAACGAGCCCCTCAAGGCGGCCTGGATTCGCACCCGCTTCGCGCATGATGGCGTCAGACGCCTCGGCGTACGCCTCGTAGGCGGCCACGGCCGCGGCCAGCGCCTCCTCGTCCGACGCGAAGATGGGCGCGGCGGCGTCGCTCGCTGCAGGCGTCGGCGCGGCGGTGGGTTCGGGGGAGGCGCCGCATCCGCTGAGGGAGATCGCGCACGCGAGCGCAGCAGCAGCGGTGGCAGCGAGCGCGACTCCTCGCGCACGGGGGAAGGGCATGCCCACCACCATAGGCGGGCCCGCCGGCCAGCGATCGCGGCTGTCCACATGCCGATCCGGGTCACCAGGGAAGCGCGGTGGGGAGGGCAGGTGAGCGCGACGCGGGCCGCGAGGCGGCAGCGACGGGGCAGGGGGTGCGGAGGCCCCGGCGCGACCATCCGTCCAACTGACCCTTGCGGCATCCGCGAATCTTGGAATACCATTCCAAAATCGCAACGACGGAGGGTGATCGAGTGTCGACAACGTGGGGAACAGGCGGCGCGCAGGCGCTGCTCGAGGTGCTCGACTCCTCGTACGGCAGCGTCGAGATCGAGGCGGCGGCCGCGGCATCCGCTCAGGTCATGGTGCGCGACGCGCGCAGCGAACTCGGCAGCCTGAACGGCGGCCGGCCCGCCGACGGCGTGCTCGTGCAGTACGCGAACATCACCGGCGACGTCATGGACGCGAATCCCACGTGGAAGGTCATCGGCCGCTACGGCGTGGGCGTCGACACGATCGACCTCGACGCGGCATCCGCCCGAGGCATCGCCGTCGTGAACGTGCCCGACTACTGCGAGGAGGAGGTCGCGACGCACGCCGTCGCCCTCATGCTCGACGCGAACCGCCGCATCACCGCCGCCGACGCGCTCGTGCGCCGCGGCGAATGGGCCGACTGGGCGCAGCTGCGACCGATCCGTCCGCTCTCGACGGCGACCCTCTCGCTCATCGGCGTCGGTCGCATCGGGCGCGAGGTGATCCGCATGATGCGCCCGTTCGTCGGCCGCATCATCGCGCACGACCCGTTCGCCGGCGACCTCGAGGACGTGGAGCTCGTCGACCTCGACACCGCGCTCGCCGAAGGCGACATCGTGAGCCTGCACTGCCCGCTCACCGCCGACACCCACCACCTCGTCGGCGCCGACGCCATCGCCCGCATGAAGCCCACTGCGACGCTCGTCAACGTCTCGCGCGGCGGCCTCGTCGACGGCGTCGCGCTCGCCGCGGCCCTGCAGGGCGAGCGGCTCGCGTTCGCCGCCCTCGACGTGCTCGAGGCCGAACCGCCCGCCGCCGACGACCCCCTGCTCTCGGCGCCAAACACGATCATCACCAACCACCTCGCCTGGTACTCCGAGGCATCCGAGCAGCGCCTGCGCGCCCGTCTCGCGGCACGCTGCGCCGCGGTGCTGCGCGGCCGCGAGATCCCGTCGCTCGTCAACCGCCAGGGGCTTTCGGATGCCGCGGCCTTCGCGCCCGGCGCAGGCGGCCGCCACGCGGCATCCGTCACCACCGCCACCACTGCCACGACCGTCACCCCCACGCTGGAGCACTCATGAGCCTCGCCGCCGACTACTCGCCCGCCGACCTGCGCGACCTCGCGCTCGAGCCCACCGGCGCACCCGCCCGGGTGCTCGCCGGTGACCCGCAGACCGCCGAGCACGTGCTCGTCGCACGCGAGGGCCTCGAGATCGGCGTCTGGGAGGTCACGCCGGGGGAGTTCGCCTCGGCCAAGCACGGCATCGGCGAGGTCATGCAGTTCCTCTCGGGCGAGGGCACGATCACCCACGCCGACGGCTCGGCGACCCGCATCGCGCCCGGCACCGTGGTCGCGCTCGAACCCGGCTGGACCGGCACCTGGCGCGTCACCGCGACCGTGCGCAAGGTCTACACGATCTTCGACGCAGCGGCGCCGGCCGACGTCGACACCGCGGCAGCAGCCGACGCCGACACGCCCGACGCGGCATCCGAAACCCAGCGGAACACCGCCGACATCTGACCGAAATCCGATTTCGGTACGGTGTTTCAAAATCATGACCTCGCACCAGAGCGAACCGAACGAACCGAACGAGAGGAGCTGACATGACCGTGACGACGGACGCCCCGACCCCCACGACCCCCCTGGCGATCAACGCCGCCCCCGTCATCCGGCGACGCATCGGCACCATCGCCGCGCGCGTCGCGCTGCTCGCCCCCGTCGTCGCGATCTACGTGGTCTTCTTCGTCTGGCCGGTCGTCAGCGTGCTGCTGCGCTCGCTGAGCCCCGACGGCAAGTTCGATGCCGCAGCGCCCGTGATCGACTTCTCGAATTACCAGAAGATCTTCGTCGACGACTTCCTGCTGCGCATCGAATGGCGCACCGTGCTGCTCGCGATCAACTCGACGCTGCTCACCGTGCTGCTCGGGTTCCCGACCGCGTACTTCATCTCGCGGCTCCCGAAGCGCACCGCCGGCCTGCTGCTGCTGCTGATCCTCGTGCCGTTCTGGGTCTCGATCGTCGTGCGCCTCTTCGCGGTCACGTCGATCCTCAGCCCCAACGGCATCGTCAACCAGCTGAGCCTCGCGCTCGGGCTCGGCGAGACCTCCCTCCTCTATACCCAGGCCGGCACGCTCGTCGGCACGGTCATGTACCTGCTGCCCTACATGGTGCTCGTGCTCTACGCGGGAATGACCTCGGTCGACGACAACCTCGTGCTCGCCGCCCGCACGCTCGGCGCCTCGTCGGTGCGCACCTTCTTCACCGTCTACCTGCCGATGGTGCGCGGGTCGCTCGTGAGCGGCGCGCTGCTCGTGTTCATCCTCGGGCTCAGCTTCTTCCTCGTGCCGGCGATTCTCGGCGGCCCGCAGGAGCAGACCATCTCGGTCTACATCCAGCAGCAGATCGACGTGTACCAGTGGGGCATCGCGAGCGCGATGGGCATCCTCCTGCTCATCGCCACGATCATCTGCTACGTCGGCGTCGTGAAGGTGGCCGGCAGCTTCCAGCCCGGCGGCATCGGCCCGGCGCAGGCGAAGGGCGTCAGCACGTCGCTGCCGTTCCGCTGGTCGCCGTGGATGGCGGTCTCGGCCGTCGTGAGCGTCATCACGATCGCGTTCCTCGTGATTCCCGTGCTCTTCGTCTTCCCGCTGGCCGTCGGCGAGACCGGCACCGTCGTCTTCCCGCCGCGCGGCTTCACGCTGCGCTGGTTCGGCGAGGTGTTCACCAGCCAGGCGTGGCTCGGCCCGATCTGGCAGAGCATCATCGTGGCGACCGGCACCGCGGTGCTCTCGGTCGGCATGGCACTCATCCTCGCCAGGGTCACGAGCCGCATGACCTCGACCACCTGGAAGGCCGTCATCGGCGGGCTCGCGTTCGCGCCCATCGTGACCCCGGCGATCCTGCTCGCGATCGGCATCTTCGACGTCGAGCTCAAGCTCGGCCTCACCGGCACCGTCATCGGGCTGATCTTCGCCCACACGATCATCGCCGCACCGCTCAGCTATGCGCTCATCGTCGCGGCCATGAGCTCGGCCGACCGCGGCATCGAGGCCGCTGCCTGGACCCTCGGGGCTTCACGGGCGCGAGCCTTCTGGACCATCGTCGTGCGCGGCATCATGCCGAGCGTCATCGGCGCGTTCGCGATCGCGTTCGTCACTTCGTGGGACGAGGTCGTGCTCGCCCTCTTCATCCAGACCGGTCCGACCAAGACCCTGCCCGTCACGATCTACAAGTACCTCGAGAGCGGCATCGTGCCGACGGTGCCCGCCGTGGCCTCGCTGCTCGTGCTCGTCGTCGTGCTCATCGTCGTCGTGCGCAGCATGACGAACCGTGCGACCAGCCGCCGAACCTCGGCCCGACAGGAGAAGCCATGACCCTCTCGACCGCACGCCGCACGCGCGGCGCCGAAACCCCGACCGCCGGCGACCGCCGTGGCGAGGTCGTCGTCTCGGACATCGGCCTCGACTACAACGGCGTGCCGGCCCTCGCCGACACCGACCTGCACGTGCACGCGGGCGAGTTCTTCACGCTGCTCGGCCCCAGCGGCTCGGGCAAGACGACCCTGCTGCGCATCATCGCGGGCCTGCTCGACCCCGCGCGCGGCACCCTGCACATCGACGGCACGGATGTCACGCGCACGCCGACCCAGAAGCGCGACATCGGGTTCGTCTTTCAGAACTACGCCCTGTTCCCGCACCTCACGGTCGCCGAGAACATCGAGTACGGCCTCAAGGTGCGCAAGATCCCTGGCGCGAAGCGTGCGGCACGTGTCGCCGAGATGGTCGACCTCGTGGCGCTCGGCGGCTTCGCCGACCGCTACCCCGCTCAGCTCAGCGGCGGCCAACAGCAGCGCGTCGCCCTCGGCCGCGCCCTCGCGCAGAACCCGCGCGTGCTGCTGCTCGACGAGCCGCTCGGCGCCCTCGACCGCGGACTCCGCGAGGAGCTCGGCGCCGAGGTGCGCCGCATCCAGCAGGAGTCGAACACGACCGCCGTCTACGTCACGCACGACCAGGAGGAGGCGTTCATCCTCTCCGACCGCATGGGCGTCATGCGCGACGGCCGCATCTGCCAGCTCGGCACCCCCGAGCAGCTCTACCGCGAGCCGAAGGACCTCTTCGTCGCGAAGTTCCTCGGCAAGACCAACCTGTTCCCCGGTCAGATCACGGGCCTCGACGGGGCGCGCGCCGCCGTGCGGGTGGGCGGCAACGACCTCGTGGCGCGGGCCAACCCGGCGATCATCGGCGACGACGTCGTGTGCTCGGTGCGACCCGAGCAGCTGATCCTCGGCGCCGCAGGCAGCGGTTCGGCGGTTCCCGCCGGCCTCCAGCGCATCGCCGACGCCGCGATCACCGAGGTGCGCTTCCTCGGCCAGCGCCGCAGCATCCACCTCGACGCCGACGGCATCGCCTGCTCGGTCGACCTCGACCCCGCGGCGCCCGCGCCCGCCATCGGCGACCGCGTCGCGCTGCTCGTGCGGCCAGGCGAGATCGCCCTCGTCGCGGCAGAACCCGCCGCGACCGCCTGAGAACCCGCACCGACCGCACCAGCCTTCACCACCGCACCGCACCGCACAGCCAGAGCACCACCCCCAGCGTCACGAGAAATCTAGGAGCAGCAATGAGAACCATCCGTCGTCACCGCCTCCTGCTCGCAGGAGCCGCGACGATCGCCTCGGCGATCGCCCTCACCTCGTGTTCCTCCGGCGACAGCGCCGCCCCGGCCGAGGACGGCGCCATCAGCGGCGACATCCTCTTCTACGACACCAGCGGCGGCCAGGTCTGGGAGGAGCTGAACTCCACCCTCTTCGCCGACTTCACCGAAGACACGGGCGTCACCGTGACCGACGACTACAACGAGGCCGCGACGAAGTTCTTCGCCGCCTCCGAGGCCGGTCAGGTGCCCTGGAGTCTCGCGTTCCTGCCCACCGTGAACGACGCCGAGAAGGCCGCAGACGACGGATACCTCGCGAAGATCGACACCTCGATCGTGCCCGTCGACAAGCTCGTCGAGGGCACCTACAGCGAGTACGGCATCGAGGTCGGCACGTTCGGCATGGTGCTCACGTGGGACGACGAGGCCTACCCCGACGAGAAGCCGTCGGAGATGGCCGACCTGTGGGACCTCGATACGTTCCCCGGCAAGCGCTGCTTCTTCAACAACCCGCAGTACGGCTGGACCCTCGAGGCAGCCCTGCTCGCCGACGGGGTCGCACCCGACGAGCTCTACCCGCTCGACGTCGACCGCGCGCTCGCGAAGCTCGACGAGATCAAGAGCGACATCACCTGGTGGACCAGCGGCGCCCAGTCGATCGAGTCCTTCGAGAACGGCTCGTGCGACATCGGCATCCTCTGGGCGAACCGCGCGTTCGTCGCGGCCTCCGAGAACGGCTTCCCGGCCTCCATCACGTGGAACCAGGCCGGCTACTCGAACTCGGTCTGGTCGATCCCGGCCAAGGCGCCGAACGCCGCCGCCGCGCAGGAGCTGCTCGCCCACGTCATCGAGAACACCGACGGGCAGATCGCGTTCGCGAGCAAGGTGCCGACGCCGATCCCGGCCTCGGTCATCGGCCTCGAGCCGTCGTCGTTCCCCGACGACGTGCAGCAGTTCCTGCCGATCGGCGACAACGTGACCGACTCCATCAAGCAGGACGTCGGCTACTACTCCGAGAACATCGACGAGGTGCTCGACCAGTTCAACCGCTGGCTGGGCGAGTGATTCGAGCCGAGCGGATGCCGCTGACGGCCGTTCGTCGGCCGCGACATCCGCTCGGCTGAACCCCGTCGCCCTGCGCGACCGCACCACCAGCACCACCGCACCGCCAGCACCGCCCGCACGACCAGCACGACCAGCACCGCCTGAACCACCGCCGGACACGAAGGAGCCGCCCTGATGCGCATCGTCTGCATCGACACCGAAGCCCAGTACCGCGAGATCGTCGATCGCGACGTCGTGGCGCCCCTGCAGGCGCAGGGCCACGAGTTCGCGTGGATCGACGGCGGACGCTTCGATCGCCCCGAGGAGGCCATCGCGGCCGCGCAGGGGTTCGACGCGCTCTACGTCATCGGCGACCAGGGGCCGCTGCCGGCGGGCCTCCTCGAACAGACGCCGAGCCTGAAGCTCGTGAGCTTCGTCGGCACCGGTGCCCGCCGTTTCGTCGACATGGCCGAGGCCGAGCGGGCCGGCGTCGCCGTGACGAACGTGCCCGACTTCGCCAGCCAGAGCGTCGCCGAGCACGCGATCGCGCTGATGTTCGCGGTCGCACGCCGCATCGTCGAGGGCGACGGCATCGTTCGCTCGGGCGGCTGGGCGAAGCACCAGGGCGCGAAGCTCGCCGGCGAGCGCATCGGCGTGATCGGCGCCGGCGCGATCGGCGCCCGCGTCATCCGGCTCGCGAAGGGCCTCGGCATGGAGCCCGTCTACTGGGCTCGCACCGTCGACGCCGACCGCAGTGCCGCCCTCGGCGCCGAGCAGGTGAGCCTCGAGGAGCTCGTCGCGACCTCGCGCGTCGTCTCGGTGCACCTCACGCACTCGCCCGAGACCGACAAGCTCGTGAGCCGCGAGCTGCTCGAGCAGCTGCGCGCCGACGCGATCTTCGTGAACACCGCGCGAGCAGAGGTCGTCGACACTGACGCACTCGACGAGCTGCTCGCCGCCGGCCGCATCTTCGGCGCTGGCATCGACGTCTTCACCGAGGAGCCGCCGAACACCGCCGGCCTCCCGTCGGTCGCGAGCAACGCCGTGCTGACCCCGCACATCGGGTTCCACACGAACGAGGCCGACGACGTGTTCCGCCTCGCCGCCGAGAACATCGTCGCCTTCGCCGCCGGCACGCCGACCAACGTCATCCACTGAGCATCAGCATCACCCACGGAACCAGGAGCACCACGCATGCAGATCCGACACGCCTCACACCCCGCCGACGTCGGCGCGCTGCCCAAGGCGGCCCTTCGCGAGCGATTCGTCGCCGACCAGCTCTTCGTGCCCGGCGAGCAGGTGCTCGTCTACACGCATGAGGACCGCATGGTCATCGGCGGCATCGTGCCGCTCGCGGGTTCGCCGATCGAGCTCACGGCTCCAGCCGAACTCCGCAGCGAGCGCTTCTGCGACCGCCGCGAGCTCGCCGTCGTGCAGATCGGCACCACCGGAACCGTCACGGTCGACGGCGTCGAGTACACGCTCGAGCACCGCGACGTGCTCTACATCGGCCAGGGCTCGCTGAGCGTCACGTTCGCCGCCGGCGCCGGCGGCGACGAGGCCGCGTTCTACCTCGCCTCCGCGCTCTCGTTCAGCGGCTATCCGACGAAGCTCGTGCGCCTGCAGGACTCCCTGACCACGCAGACCGGCGACGCCGCAACGGCCAACCGCCGCACCGTGCACAAGCACATCCACGCCGACGGCGTGCGCAGCGACCAGCTCGTGCTCGGCATCACCTCGCTCGAGCCCGGCAGCGTGTGGAACAGCATGCCGCCGCACACCCACGACCGCCGCACCGAGGTCTACCTCTACTTCGGCCTGCCCGAGGGGCACCGAATTCAGCACGTCATGGGCGAGCCCGACGACACGCGCACCCTCGTGCTCCAGGACCGCGACGCCGTCATCTCGCCGAGCTGGTCGGTGCACTTCGGATCGGGCACGACGAACTACGCGTTCGTCTGGGTCATGGCCGGAGAGAACCAGGCGTTCACCGACATGGACCAGATCCCCGTGACGGCCCTCGCCTGACCGAGGCGGCCCGCCACGGGCTGCCACGGCCCACCGGGCTGCCGCTAGCGTAGGGGCACCACCCACCTGCGACATCCGCCCGACTTCACCACTCATCGAAAGGGACGCCCGATGGTCGACACGTCGGAGAGCCGGCGCGACGCCGGAGCCACGGCCGGCACGCAGAGCGTGGATCGTGCACTCCAGGTGCTGCTGCAGATCGCCGAGAGCCCGCCGCCCGGGCTCACGCTCGCGGCGTGCAGCTCGATCCTCGGGTACTCCAAGCCGACGACGCTGCGCATCCTGCGCACGCTCGAGGCGCGGCAGTTCCTGCGCTACGACGAGGAGCTCGGCGTCTACACGCTCGGCGTCGCCAACGTGCAGCTCGGCTCCGAGTACCTCGACCGCCTCGACCTGCGCGCGGCGGCGCTGCCGTCGATGCGCTCGCTCGTCGAGCAGACGCAGGAGACCGCGCACCTCGGCGTGCTGAGCGGAACGGATGTCGTCTACATCGAGCTCGTCGACAGCCCCCACCCCGTGCGCGTGTTCAGCCGCGTCGGCGCCTCGGTGCCGGCGTACGCGACCGCGATCGGCAAGGCGATCCTCGCGTGGACGCCCGACGACACCCGGCTCGCGCACATCTCGCGGCACCTCGAGCCGCGCACCGAGCACACGATCGTCACCGAGGCCGCGCTCGCGAGCGACCTCGTCGCCACCCGCGAGCGCGGCTTTGCGATCGACAACCAGGAGAACCGCGAGGGCATCCGCGGCTTCGCGGCCCCCGTGTTCGACTACGAGGGTCGGGCGATCGCCGCCGTTAGCATCGCCGGGCCCGCGACCCGCGTGCTGCCCGAGTCGGCGAGCGAGCTCGGTGCCCGCATCGTCGACACGGCCGCCGAGATCTCGGCCTCGATGGGGGCGCCGCGGAGGGCGTCGTGAGCGAGGCATCCGGTGTCGCACGGCTCGCCGTCGTCACGGGTGCGAGTCGCGGCATCGGGCGCGCGATCGCCCTACGGTTCGCCCGCGACGGTGCCGACGTCGTGGGCGTCGGCTCGTCGATTGAAGGGCTCGCGGATGTCGCAGCCGAGGTGCGCGCACTCGGCCGCAGCTTCGACGGGCTCGCCGCCGACCTCGCCGATCCGGATGCCGCACTCGACCTCGCGACGCGCATCACCGCCGGCCACGGAACGCCCGACGTGCTGGTGCAGGCCGCCGGCATCAACCGCCGGGCGCCGGCCGCGGAGCATCCGACCGACGACTGGGACGCCGTGCTCGGCGTGAACCTGCGCTCGCCGTTCATCATCGCGCGCGAGCTCGGACGCGGCATGGTCGAGCGCGGCAGCGGCAAGGTCGTGTTCGTGGCCTCGCTGCTGAGCTTCCAGGGCGGGCTCACGGTGCCCGGCTACGCCGCGAGCAAGGGCGGCATCGCGCAGCTCACGAAGGCGCTCGCGAACGAGTGGGCCGCGCACGGGGTGAACGTCAATGCGGTCGCCCCCGGCTACGTGGCGACCGACATGAACGAGGCCCTGCAGGCCGATCCGGTGCGGTTCCGCCAGATCTCGGAGCGGATCCCGGCCGGTCGTTGGGCGACGCCCGACGACATCGCGGGCGCGGCGGCGTTCCTCGCGTCGAGCGATGCCGCGTACGTGCACGGCGTCGTGCTGCCCGTCGACGGGGGATGGCTCGGGCGCTGAGCGTTCGCCTCGGTCGCCTCGGAGCCGGTGTCGGTGATGACGGCGGCCCCGCGGTATCGTCGTCTGGCCACACACCAGAAGGAGCTCCATCCGTGCCCGAACTCATCCTCTCCGGAACCGAACAGCAGACCGTGCCGGTCGTCATCTCGATCGCGCAGGGCCTCGGCTACGAGGCGACGCAGCCGTCGGAGCGCAGCATCAAGCTCGAGCGCGGCAACCTGACGAAGACGCTGCTGCTGGGGGCGATGGCGGGCAAGAACTTCCACATCTCGTTCACCTTCGACATCGGCGTCGACCAGCACGGCAACACCTGGCTGCGCTTCGATCAAGACGGCGCGCTCGGCGCGGTCAAGGGCGGCGCCATCGGCTACGCGAAGAGCAAGAACGCCTACGCCGAGTTCGTCGACGCGATGCGTCGCGAGACCGCTCAGCGCGGGCTCCTGCTCGGCGAGCGGTAGCGCGTCGGGCGGTTCGGCTCGAGGTTCGGCGCCGGAGCGCCGGAGTGCCGCAGCGCTGCAACGCCGGAGTGCCGCGCCCGCCGAGGATGACGTCCGATTCCCGCCGCCCGAAGCGCCCCGGCACGCGGCCGCAGGGGTGATCATGGACTCATGACCCGGCGGCACGCGACCCTCCCGACGGCGCTCGGCGACCTGCTCGTCGTCGTCGAGCACGGCGACGACGGCGGCGGCGACGACGGCAGCGACGACGGCAGCGGCGACGCGCTCGCGGGCATCACGTTCGAGGGGCACTGGCATCCGCTGCCCGCCGACCGCCTCGGAGTCGAGGTCGACGCGGCATCCGACCCGGTCGTGAGCCGCTTCGGCGTCGAACTCGGCGAGTACCTGGCGGGCGAGCGCACGAGCTTCGACCTGCCGCTCGCCCCGGCCGGCGATGCGTTCCAGCACGCCGTGTGGGCCATGCTGCGCGAGATCCCGTTCGGCGAGACCGTCACCTACGGCGAGCTCGCCGTGCGCCTCGGCGACCGCAACCTCGCTCGCCGTGTCGGCAATGCCGTCGGACGCAATCCGCTCAGCATCGTCGTGCCGTGCCACCGCGTGGTCGGCGCCGACGGGTCGCTCACCGGATACGCGGGCGGCCTCGAGCGCAAGCGGTTGCTGCTCGAGCTCGAGGGCGCGCCCGTCGTCGCGCAGTCCCGGCTGTTCTGACGTGCGGCGCCTACTCGCTCTGCGTGTCGCGCACGATGGTCTCGTCGTCTGGCAGCTCGTCGTTCGGCAGGCCCTCGTCGACGGACTGCACCTGCGCGGGCACCTCGACGTCTGACGGCTGGCCGCCGTCGCCGACCTCGGCCTCGGTGTCTTCACCCGTGGCATGCGGCGTGGTGTTCTCGGAATCCTTCATGGTCGCTCCATCCCTCGCCGCGCCGAGCAGCGCGTGGGTCCACTCTGCGGGGTCTGCCAGCGGTTGGCGAGGGCTTGACAGCGCCGCGGCGGCAGCAGGCGATGAGCGGATGCCTCGGCATCCGCTCATCGCACCGATCTCAGGAGCACCGAACACGCGCCGTGAAGCCTCGCCGGTGCGCGGGCTACTTCGACTTCGGCGCCTCCCGATGCGAGCCGCCGCCGAAGTCCGTCTCGGTGTACTCGCCCTTGCCGCCCGCCGGAGGTTCGGCTCCGCCACCGAAGTCCGTCTCGGTGTAGTCGCCCTTGCCGCCCGCCGGCGGTTCGGCTCCGTCGCCGAAGTCCGTCTCGGTGTACTCGCCCTCGCCCTCGGTCGCGGTCGGCTCCGACTGCTCGCCGCCCTCACCGAAGTCGGTCTCGGTGTAGTCGCCGGGCACGCCCTCGGAATCCGCCTCGGAGGAGGAACGCGGGGTGTTCTCGGGATCCTTCATGGTCAGCTCCGTTCTGCGCGCACCGCCCTGTGCGCCCACGCCCACTCTCGCGCTCGGGAGCGTCGACGGCAAGGGTCTCGACAGACGGATGCGAACGGCGGATGCCGCGGCATCCGCTCGCGCGCCAGCTCGACGACCGCCGGCGGTGGGTGAGGCGGTACACGCCGTGGCCGATCCTGAGGCCGAAGCCCGTCGAACCGTGCGGGTGGCGTCGTGCGCTCCGCGCCGGGAATCGTGACGGCGCATGACCGCCGGTGACACCGCGCGTCGCCTCCCATTCGACGCTGGCGAGGACGCGGCTGAAGATGGGGCATGCCATTCCGATCAGCGCTCGACGAGCCGGGCTTCGCCACCCAGCAGGTGCACGCCGGCGAGCACGACGACGCCGCCTTCGGGGCGCGCATCACGCCGATCTACCTGAGCGCCGGCTTCCGCTTCGACGACTTCGCGCAGGCTCGCGACCGGTTCGCGGGCGACGACCAGGGCTACGTCTACACGCGAGCGGGCAACCCGACGAACTCGGCCCTCGAGCGCCGACTCGCCGAGCTCGAGCGCGGGCGCGACGCGGTCGTCGTCGCGAGCGGACAGGCGGCGCTCGCCGTCGCCGTGCTCGCCGTCGCGAAGGCCGGCGACCACGTGCTCTCGGCGCAGAGCGTCTACTCGGGCACGCGCAGCCTCTTCACGCAGGGCTTCGGCCGGTTCGGCATCGAGGTCGAGTTCGTCGACGACGCCCGCGACCTCGACGAGTGGCGCCGCCGCATCCGCCCGAACACCCGCGCCCTCTACGCCGAGTCGATCGCGAACCCCACGAACGACGTCATCGACCTGTCGGGCGTCTCCGAGGTCGCGCAGGCGGCCGGCGTGCCGTTCATCGTCGACAACACGCTCGCGACGCCCTACCTCGTGCGCCCCATCGAGCACGGCGCCGACCTCGTCGTGCACTCGGCGAGCAAGTTCCTCTCGGGCCATGGCGCCGCGCTCGGCGGCGTGGTCGTCGACGCCGGCACGTTCAACTGGTCGGCGACGCCGGGGGCGTTCCCGCACCTGACCGAGCCCGACACCGGGCTGCAGGGCGCGAGCTACCTCGAAGCCCACGGTGCCGGTGCCTACACGGCGTACATCCGCGGCGTCACGGCCGCGCTCTTCGGCCCCGTGCTCTCGCCGTTCAACGCGTTCCTGATCCAGCAGGGCATCGAGACGCTCTCGCTGCGCGTCGGCCGTCAGTCGTCGACGGCCGCCGCCCTCGCGACCTGGCTCGAAGATCAGCCCGAGGTGCTGTCGGTCAACTACGCCGGCCTGCCGTCGAACCCCTCGCACGACCTCGCCGAGCGCTACCTGCCTCGCGGGCAGGGCGCCGTGCTCTCGTTCGTACTCGACGGCGGGGAGGCCTCCGCCGAGGCGTTCTACGACGCGGTCGAGCTGTTCAGCCGCATGAGCCACATCGGCGACACCCGCTCGCTGATCCTGCACCCGGCCACGACCACGCACGCGCACCTCGACGCCGACACCCGCGCCCGCGGGCGCATCTCGGGCGGGCTGCTGCGTCTCTCCGTCGGGCTGGAGGAGCCCGAAGACCTCGTGCGCGACCTCGAGCGCGGCTTCGCGGCCGTGCGTGCGACGGTCCAGCAGCGCCTGCAGGCGGCATCCGCTCTTCCGACTGATGACGTGACGGATGCCGCGACGAACGCACTGCTCGAAGGGAGCACCCTGTGACCCGCCTCCAGCACTTCGGCTGGTTCTTCTCCCGCGGCTTCGGCCCGCAGGGGTGGGGCCACCCGTACTACCGGTGGAACTACCGCTGGACCGAGCCGCACCTCTACCAGCAGTCGGTGCGCGAGCTCGAGCAGGCGGGCCTCGACCTCGTCATCATCGAGGACGCCCTCTCGATCGGCACGCCCGAGACCATCGACCTGCGCGTGCGCCAGGCCTACGGCGGGCCGAAGCACGACCCGGTCGCGTTGACGCCGTTCCTGCTCGCCGCCACCTCGCATCTCGGCATCGCGCCGACGGTGAACGCCGGCGGCTACCCGCCCTACCTCGCGGCGCGCCACTTCGCGTCGCTGCACCACCTGAGCGGGCATCGCGTGGGCATCAACGTGGTGACGGATGTCCCGAGCACCCGTCATTTCGCGGTGCCGCCGGTCACCCACGACCAGGCCTACGACCGTGCGAGCGAGTGGCTCGCGGCGGTGCGCGGCCTCTGGCACAGCTGGGACGACGACGCGCTCATCGAGGATGTCGAGACCGGCCGCTTCGCCGACGGCTCGAAGATCCCGCCGTACCGGTTCCAGGGCGAGTACTTCGACGTCGCCGGGCCGCTGAACGCGATCCCGTTCACCGACGGCGACCCGGCGATCGTCTCGCCGGGCGGATCGCCGAAGGGGCTCGCGTTCGCGGGCACCCACTCCGACGTGCAGCTCGCCTACGCACCGCTCGACCTCGACGTCGTGCGCGCCTATCGCCAGAAGATCATCGATGCGGCGCTCGCGCACGGTCGTGCCGCGAACGCGGTCAAGACCCTCTTCGTGTTCAAGCCCGAGATCGTCTCGAGCCAGGAGGAGGTCGATCGCGTCGTGCAGGCGTCGCTCGACCCGAGCGACGACGTCATCGCCGCGATCCTCGAGGGCCAGTCGAGCGACCTCGAGACCGACCTGTCGTTCCAGCCGCTCGACCGGCCGCTCGACACGTCGATCTTCGGGGACCACGTGTCGCAGGGCACGATCAAGGGACTGCTCGGCCGCTTCGACAGCTTCGAGTCGGCCACACTGCGCGAACTCCTCGTGGCCAAGGCCCGCAAGGGGCGAATCAGCGACCACGCCGGATTCGTCGGCACCGCCGAGCAGGTCGCCGACTTCATCGAGGAGTTCGGCGAGGAGGCCGACAACGACGGCTTCATCTTCTCGGGCGACCTGCACCCGGTCACGGTGCACCGCTACCTCGACGAGCTCGTGCCGATCCTGCGTCGGCGCGGCGTGCTGCGCAACGAGTACGGCGGCGGCGGCATCCAGGGCAACCTGCGCGATTTCTAGAAATGTTGCGTAATGCAACGTGATTGGGAATGCCCGTGGCGCGGCATCCGTTGTTCCCGACATGACAACGATCGGAATCATCGGAGCAGGACACATCGGCAGCCAGGTCGCACGCGCGGCGGTGGCGAACGGCTACGAGGTGGTCATCTCCAACTCGCGCGGCCCCGAGACCCTTGCAGAACTCGTCGACGAGCTCGGCCCCAACGCTCGCGCAGCGACCCCCCAGGAGGCGGCCGAGGCGGCTGACTTCGCCGTCGTGACCGTGCCGTTCAAGGCGTACGGCGCCGTGCCGGTCGAGCCGCTCGCCGGCAAGATCGTGATCGACACGAACAACTACTACTGGGAGCGCGACGGCCACGTGCCCGTGCTCGACGAGGGCCGCGACACGGTCAGCGGGCTGCTGCAGAAGCACCTGCCCACGAGCCGCGTCGCCAAGGGCTTCAACCACATCACGGCCGCCGACATCACCGTCGCGGGCTCGCCCGCCGGAACCCCCGGCCGTCGGGCGCTCGCCACGTCGAGCGACCACGACGACGCCGCGCAGATCGTCATCGACCTGTACGACCAGTTCGGCTTCGACACCGTGAACATCGGCCCGCTCGACGAGAGCTGGCGCGTCGAGCGCGACCAGCCCGCCTACGTCGTCGCGCAGAACCGCGACGAGCTCGTCGCCAACCTCGCGAAGGCCGAGCGCGCGAGCATCGCCGCGTAACCGACCAGACCCAGCGGCGGCTCCCGGATGACGGGGGTCGCCGCTCTTGCGTTCCCGGTGAGGTCGCCGCGCCTCAGCCGAGGGCGCCGAGCGACGTCGCGAAGGCGCGCAGGCGCTGCGCCAGGGCGGCGGGCACCTCGGCGGCCGTGAAGTGGCCGCCCTCGTCGAGCCGGCCGAAGTCGCGCAGGTCGACGTAGTGCCGGCGCACGAGGGATTCGGGGTACGCCGACTCGTGCCGCTGGATGTACACGACGGCGGGGACCGCAGCCGGCGGGATCGGGTCGGGCTGGTCGGCGCCCTCGTGGTACGGGCGGAACGACGTGCCGATCGACTGCGTGATCCAGTAGATCATCGCCTCGGTCAGGATGCGCTCGCGCGAGATGCGCCGCTCGACCGCCGAGGGATCGCCGGGGGGCGTGTCGCTCCACTCGACGAGCTTCTCGGCGAGCCAGGCGAGGAGGCCCGCGGGCGAGTCGTTGAGTGCGACCGCGAGCGTGTCGGGCCGGGTCGACTGCACATGGCCGTAGGCGCCGTGCTCCTCGTGGAACGCCGCGATGCCGGCGAAGAACGCGACCTCGTCGGAGTCGGTGAGCGCGGCACGTTCGGCGCTGTTCGGGAAGTGCGCGTGCGTCGCCATGATGCCGGCGACGTGCTCGGGGTAGCTGGCGGCGATGAGGTCGCTGACGTTCGCGGTGACGTCTTCGCCGTAGGTGAAGTACCGCTCGTAGCCGAGCACCTCGGTCATCAGCGCATGCATCGTCGCGGCGATGCGCGTCTCGCTCATGGGCCCGTCGGCGTAGGGCGACGAGAAGGCGAAGCCGGGCAGGCTCGCGACGACGACATCGAAGTCGGGCAGCAGGTCGGCGAAGTCGAGCTGCAGCGCGAAGGTGTGCGGCCAGCCGTGCATCACGAGCACCGCGGGCGCGCCGGGGCGGTCGGATCGCAGGTGCGCGAAATGCAGCGCGGTGTCGCCGATGCGGGCGATGAACTGCGGATGCGCGTTCAGCCACGCCTCGCGGGCACGCCAGTCCCATGCGATCCAACTGTCGACGAGGTCGCGCAGGTAGGCCGCGCTGAGGCCGGACGCCGGCTTGCGCGGGGAATCGGCGAGCAGGCGGCTGCGCTCGAGGCGTGCGCGCAGGTCGTCGAGGACCTCGTCGGCGACGTGCAGCTCGAACGGCTGCACGTCGGACGGCTCCTTTTCGGACCGCCGTGAATCGGTCATGCGGCGAACCTACTCGGCGCCACCGACACGGTGAATGCAGCGCGGCATCCGAAACCGGCAGAGCGGGTTCGCGGATGTCGCGGCTAACCCGCTGAGCGCGTCACCGTCCGGTCGGCACGATCGCGGCTCCGCCGCGCCGAGAATCCCCCCTACTGGGGCCATGGAAGCGCCTTCCTGGGCTGCCGGAGGCGTATAGCTTCGAATGCATACCGACATTCGTTCGTGGCAACGGCGCCGCGAGCGGGACCCGACGTCGGTTCTGCACCCCGTGCCCGACGCGCTGTCCCCACACATGCGCACGAGGCGACCCGGAGGTGCTCGCCATGCCCTCGCGGCACCGCTCCGCCCCCGGCCAATGGGGCGATCGAAGGGAACGCACTTGAAGAAGCTCATCGCGAGCGTCGCCACCACGGCGATGCTGGCCGGAGGCCTGGCCGTGCTGGCCGCCGCCGCGCCGGCCACCGCCGACGTGGCCTCGCCCGTGGCCTCGCCCGCGGCATCCGCCACCTGCGAGGTGCTGACCGTGAACCTCGCGGGCTACGACGTCAGGCCCGCCGTCGGCGAGCCGCAGGTCGAGGTCGCGAACCCCGCCTACGTGCCGGCCGTCGCCGCCGTCGCCGAGGTCAGCCACACGGACTACGAGTACAAGACGCTCGCGGGCCTGTTCCCGGTCAAGTGGACGTACCGCACCGCGCACAAGAACGGCGGCGCGGCGGTGCTCTACGACTGGAAGATCTGGACCGCCACCGGCAAGACCTCGAAGCACGTCGAGGTCGCCGGTGTCGCCGCCGTGCCCGCGGTGGGCACGCCGACCGTGCGAGTCGCGAACCCCGCGTACGTCGCCGCCGACGAGACCCCGAACACCGTCACCGTCACGGTGAACGGCATCGCCGAGGTGAACGCCGCCTTCGGCGAGACCTACACGAAGGCGATCACCTTCGCCGACAAGTCGGTTCGCAACGCCTGGTCGGTCGACGTCACCTCGTGGAATGGCGCTTCGGTGCACCTCGAAGAGGTCTCGACCGCCTGCGTCACGCCGATCGCCCCGACCTGGGTCGACACCTGCGGCCCCGCGAACAACGGCCACTGGGTGCTGCCCGCGGTCGTCGGTTACACCTACGCGGTGACCGACCACTCGACGCTGAACGGCAAGGTCGGCGTCGTCGCCACCCCGCAGGACGGCTACGCGTTCACCACGGGCGCCCGCAAGCAGTGGACCGCGACGCAGAACAACGATCGCTGCGGCCAGACGGTTCCGACCGTCGTGTTCACCGACGAGGTCTGCACCGCGCCCGTCGGCTACGGCCTCGGCACCATCACGCCCGCGAGCCTCGGCATCACGAACCCCGACGGCGTGAAGGTGCTCGTCAAGCGCAAGTCCGACGGCGCGGCCATCACGGCACTGTCGAACCTGACGCCCGGCCACTACGACGTCATCGCGACCGTCAAGAACGAGAGCGCCGACGCGTTCACCACGGTTCCTGCCGGCTGGACCCTCTTCGCCAAGGACGGCGTCACGTTCAAGGTCTCGAAGGGCTTCGACGTGGTCGCTGCGGCACCGTGCGACAAGCCGGTTCCGGTCGCGACCGTCTCGGTCCCGACCGCGAACGACCGGTGCGGCTCCGTGAACGACGGCGTGACCTTCGGCGACTCGACCGGCGGCACGTGGAAGATCGCGAGCAAGGTCGCCGACGCCCCCGACCACGAGGGCACCACGCGCTACCGCGTCGTGTTCACGCCGACCGGTGACCACGTGCTGCCGACCGTGCTGCCCGGCGACGGCTTCGTCGTCGACGGCAAGGCCGTGTGGCTCGTGTACCTCGACAACACGGACTGCGCTGCAGGTCTCGTGGCATAAGGCCTGACGACTCGAATCAGGCGCGCGGCGGCTCCCGGATCTCGGGGGCCGCCGCGTTGCGTTTCGGGCGGCGCTCGGTGCTCGGCTTGCGGATGTCGCGGCATCGCGCCGAGGCATCCGCTCGTCGGCTCACCAGGCGATGAGCTTCTCGGGGGTGACGCGGATGATCGTGCTGTACTTCGCCGCCATCGACTCGAGCGTGAGCTTCAGCGGCGGCAGGTCGTGCTCGTACTTCGCGAGGTAGGCCTCGCCGATCGCCGGCAGCCACGAGGTCGCGGCCTCGCCCAGCACCTCGGCGGTGCCCTGCAACACGGTGAGCTGCTCTTCGTCGTGGCCGGACTCGAGGTGCACGAGCACGCGCCCGTCGCGGGTCGCGTTGCGCACCTTGACCGCGCTCGGCTCGCTCAGGATCACGACGGCGCCGTCATGCCAGAGGAACCACACCGGCACCGCGTGCGGGTAGCCGCTGCGACTCGTCGTGCCGAGCCACGCGATGCGCTCGCTCGCGAGGCGCGAGAGCGCGCGGGCGTGCACATCGTTCTCGGGGTCGAACGCGAACGGTTCGACGGTCGTGCGGTCGGTGGTGGCGGATGCTGCGTGGTCGGTCATCGAGGATCCTTCCGTCGATTCCGAGCCTACGTCGCGCCTCCGACACGCTGATGGAGTACGCCGAGCGGTCACGTTCTGCTGGTCCAGGCGGGTGCAGGGCAGCAGATGGTGACCACTCGGCGGGATGGCGCGGCGCGGCGCGAAGGGGGCCGCGCGAAGGGGGGCCGCGCGAAGGGGGCCGCGCGACGGGTGCCGAGCGCCCGCCGCGCCGGCGCCGCCTACTTCACCCGCTTCAGCTGCAGCACCGCCTTCGCGATGACGGCGGTCGCGAGCACGACGTCGCGCTGGGTGGCGCGCGACCCCGCGAGCACGACCTCGCCCACGGCGACCGCGTCGTCGAGCCTGGCGACGGATGCCGCGGTGAACCGGTCGCGATCGAGGCGCGCCGCGCCCGCGAGGGCGACGTCGAGCAGCTTCGTGCGCACGGTCGTGGCGGGCTCGACGCGCACGAGTCGCACGTCGTCGAACACGCCCCATGCCCCGCCGCTCAGCGAGAACACGGCCGAGACGGTGACGACCCCGTCGCTGCCGACGACGACCGAGGGCGCAGTCGCGGTGTGGAACTCGTTCCACGCTGTGAACTGCATCGGGGCGCTCCACGTGCCGGCCGAGGTCGTCGCCGAGAGCACGCGCGAGTCGGTGGCCGGGCTGTTCGTGCCCTGCGTCGTCGCCTGCAGCGAGTAGGTTCCGGCGGGCACGCCCGTGATGGTCTGGGTCGCCGAGGCCTGGTACGCGGAACCGTTCCAGAAGGTCACGGCGGTGCCGCCGTCGGGGGCATCCGACGTCGGGTTCGGCCATGCATATCCGCCGAAGGTCCATGCGCCGTGGTCGGCGGCCTCGAAGCTGTGGTCCACCACGAAGTTCTTCGCGAGCACGGTGACCGTCGCCGTGACCTTCAGCCCGGAGGCGGTCGTGCCCGGGATCGCGTACTCGCCCGGACCGCGGATCCACGACAGGGCGCTGCTCCACGTCACGGCGGGGTGCTCGACCGTGCCGTCGTTGTACGACACGTCGAGGGTCGACGGCAGCACGACGGGCGAGCCGTCGGTCGCGGTGACCTCGACCGCGCCGACCTGCGTGATCACGCGCGGCGCGACCGCACCCGTGCGCGCGTACTCGAACGTGCGCAGCGACTCGAGTGCCGTCCCGTCGAAGCCGAAGAGGGCCTGGTTGTCCCACGCGGATCCGCCGTGGAACTCGCCGACGTGCACGGGGTCGTAGTCGGATGCGGCCGAGGTGGCCCATCCCGATCCGTCGCGTTCCCAGAGCACGGCGTTCGCCGCGGCATCCGTCGCCGGCCCGACCGGAACCCACGCGGGCTCCCAGTAGAAGACGCCGACGCCCGCCGAGCCCACGGCCGAGACGGCTGCGATCACGTCGCGGAGTTCGGTCGCCTGGCCCTGCACGCTCGCCGGGTACTGGTCGGTGATCGTTCCCGACCCGATGACGTTGGCGTATCCGTCGCCGTCGTCGAGGGTGTGCGCCCATGACGTCTCGGCGACCATGACCTGCTTGCCGTAGGTCGTCGCGACCTGGGTCAGCGCCGCGGTGAGGTTCGCCGTCGTGCCGTGCCAGTACGGGTAGTACGAGCTTGCGAACACGTCGTAGTCGACGCCGAACTGCGCGAGGCCGGCGGCGTAGGTCGCATACCGGTTCGGCGTCTCGGGGTTCGTGAAGTGCACGGCCACGAGCGCGTCGGGCAGCACCTCGCGCACCGCGCTGCTGCCGGCCTGGATCAGGTCGGCGAACGTCTCGTCGATCGCGGTGCCCGCGCGCGTGTACCCGGCGATGGCGTTGTTCGTCTCATTGCCGACCTGCACCATCGTCACGTCGACGCCCGCGTCCTCGAAGGACTGCAGCGTCTCGGCCGTGTAGTCGTGCAGCGCCGTCTCGAGCGCAGGTGCGTCGAGCCCGGCCCACGCCTTGGGCGCGAGCTGGCGGGCGGGGTCGGCCCAGAAGTCCGAGTAGTGGAAGTCCACGAGCACGCTGAGACCCGCGGAGGTCGCGCGCTCGCCGATCTCGACGGCGCGCGCCGCATCGACGTTGCCGCCGCCGTAGCCGCGACCCGAGGCGTCGAACGGGTCGTTCCACACGCGGATGCGCACGGTGTTCACGCCGCTGTCGGCGAGCACGTCGAACAGGTCGGCCGGCTGCCCAGCGGCATCCCGGAACACCACCCCGCTCTCCTCGAGCGAGAGCACCGACGACACGTCGACGCCGTTCACGAAGTCGGGCGAGAGCCCGTCGACCTTCTGCACGAAGATGCCGGCGTCGACCGGGCCGTCGTCGGCTGTTCCGTTCGCGGCGTCGGCCGCCCACGCCGCGGGCGTCAGCGCCGCCCCGGTCAGGGCGATGCCGAGCGCCGCGGCGACCGCGACGCCTCCGCGCCCTCTCGTCGTTCGGTTCCACATGGTGCCACTCCTCTCAGACGGCGGCCCGCGGGTCGGCCCGTCATGAGGAGAGCGGATGCCGCGGCGCTGCGGTTTCGCGCTCCGTCCGGTCGGGCGGGGCGCGGGTGGTGCTGATGGTGCTGGTGGGGTCGGTGGTGCGGGTCAGCTCACGGCTGTTCCAGCCAGAGCGGGGCCTCGACGAGTCGCACGGACCCGAGCGAGACGAGCGGTGCGCCGGGTGCTTCGGTCGCGGCAGCGGCGCGTCGGGTGGCGGCGCCCTCGGGCAGGTGCACGGATGCCGCGGCGTGCAGCGGCACGATGCGCAGCGTCAGCTCCGAGTCGGGTGCGAGGTCGAGGGCGTCGAGTCCGATGATCCAGGTCGTGCCGTCCCAGAAGCGATCGGCGACGACGAGGCCGTCGACCTCGAGGCGGGCGACGTCGCCGGCCCACTCGATCTCGAGGGTGCGGCTCGCACTGCCGCGCTCGGGCAGCCAGAACGTCCACGCCGTGCCGTGTCGTGCGACCTCGGCCCTCGAGGGTGCCGAGGCGCGTCCGTGGCGCTCGCCGAAGCTCGCGGGCGGGGCCTCGCCGGGGGTCGGGGCGCCGGTCGCGACGCGCCCGCCCGAGCCGGTGCCCGAGCCGGTGCCCGAGCCGGTGCCCGAGGCGGTGCCCGTAGCGCTCCCGGCGCTCCCCGGCGAGCCGTCGGCCTCGGCCGCCACGACGAGCGGCTCGAACCGCCCGAGCAGCGGCAGGTACTCTCGCACCTCGGGGCGCTCGGCGGCGCGGGCGGCGATCCAGCCGTCGGCGCTCTCGAACAGGGCGTCGGCCGAGAGCGCGAGCCGGCGGTCGCCGCTCGCCTCCAGCACCCACACGTCGTCGGCGGATGCCGCGGGCAGCACGAGCACCGTGAGCCGGCCGTCGCCCTGCGCGAGTTCGACGCGCAGCGGCTGCGAGGCGTCGACGCGCAGGATGCCGGGGGCCGGTGAGGCGACGTCCGAGGTGGCGCCCGCGGCCTCAGCGGGCGGCTCGGCGGCGAACACGCCGAGCAGCTCGGCCGCCGTCGCGAGCTCGACGGGGATGCCGGCCTCGGCGACGAGCACGAGGGTCGGCGGCAGCGCGTCGAGCGGGCCGTCGGCGCCGAGCGCGGGGCCGGTGGCGGGCAGCACCGTGAGCGGTGACGCGGTCGCCCAGTCGAGGTGCACGCCGCCGAGCTCGAGGTGCAGCGGCCAGCGGGCGATGGTGCCGGGCGCGACGGTGACGGGTTCGTGCGGCAGCACGAGCGAGCCGGCACGTGCGTCGTCGTCGCCGAGCGGCGCCGCCGCGGCATCCGGACCAGTGGACTCGGATGTGCGGGTGCGGACGAGCGCCACCTCGAACTGCACGTCGTGCACGGGCGCGAGCGGCACGTGCGGCTGCTGCCAGGTGATGAACAGCCAGCCGGATGCCCCGTCGCTGCGCAATGCCCAGCGCAGCGTCTCGGTGTCGTCGACGTTCGTCGGGTGGTGCGCCGGCAGGGTCGAGGGCATGGGGGCGAGCCGGTCGCCGAACGCGGCGAGGAACGCGTGCTGGCGGCGGAGCGCGGCGTGGCTCGGGCCGAGGCGCCCCGCCGCACCGATCGGCGCATGGAAGTCGTAGTCGAACTCGGGAAGGTCGTTGGGGTAGTCGGTCGCGTGCGACTCCTGCAGGCCGGGTGCCGGGTTCATGCCGCCGGCGTACATGTAGTAGCCCTGCCAGCCCGAGCCGTTGCCGATCTTGGTGTTGGCGACGGCCGCGATGTCGGCGCCGCCGAGCAGCGGGCGCCGGTGGTAGGCGGTCGCCATGCCGCCGCCGAGCTCGCAGGTCGCGGCCGGGAAGGAGGCCGAGGGCAGGCGCGGCGTCTCGGGGCGGCGGCCGATGCCGGGGTGCGCGCGCAGGTCGGCGCCGATGCCGGGGTCGTCCCACGTGTGGGAGAAGAAGAAGTGCTCGCGGAACGTCGTGTCCCAGTCGTGGTCGGCGTCGACCCAGAAGCCGTCGCCGTAGCCGCCGTAGAGGGGGAGCACCTCGCCGTCGGGCAGCTCGGCGCCACCCCAGGCGGTGGCCGTGTAGATCGGGGCGACGAGCCCGTGCCGGCGCGCGATCGCCTTGAGCGTGGTGAGGTGGCCGGGCTGGTCGTAGAGCTCGTTGTCGAGTTGGATCGCGATGACGTTGCTCGACGGACCGCAGAGCGGCGCCAGCTGCTCGCCGAGCGCGGCGAACCAGGGCTCGACGAGCGCGAGGTAGCCGGGGTCGTCGGTGCGGTGGGCGACCGGCGCCTGCTGCACCCAATCGGGGAACCCGCCGTTGCGGGTCTCGCCGTGGATCCACGGGCCGATGCGCAGCACGACGTCGAGGCCGGCGTCGGCCGCCGTGCGCACGAAGGCGGCCGCGTCGAGGTGGCCCTCGAAGCTGATCTCGCCCTGCACGGGCTCGTGGTGGTTCCAGATGAGGTACGAGGCGACGACCGTCACGCCGCCCGCGCGCATGAGGCGCAGGCGCTCGCTCCACTCCGCGCGGGGGATGCGGCTGTAGTGCAGCTCGCCCGAGACCGGGATCACGGGCACGCCGCGCTGCTCGACGTAGCGGTTCGTGAGCGAGATGCGCTCGTGCCGGTCGACCTCGGTGCCCATCGCGGGGCGCGTGAGCGGCTCGGCCCACGGCTCGTGCGCCACGGTGAACCGCGCGGTCTGCAAAGGCATGGGCATTCTCCCTCGAATCTGTGTGCGCTCACAGTTCTAGCACAGCAATCCCGCTCTGCAACATCACGAATACGAGAGTTGACAGTCAATAGCTGGCTGTGTATTACTGGGATCGCTCACAGGCACGCTGACGTCCTTCTGGTCGCGCGGGCCCCACGGGGCATCCGCAATCACAGCTTTCGACAAGGAGGACGAATGCGTTCCACAATCCGTACGGGTGCGGTCGCCGCCATCGCCGCCGCCGCGCTCATCTTGACCGGCTGCTCGGCCGACAGCGCATCGGAGGGCACCGCCGACGACCCGATCGAGCTCACCTACTGGGCCTGGGCGCCCAACCTCGACAAGGTCGTCGACCTCTGGAACTCCGAGCACCCCGAGATCCAGGTCACCGTCAACAAGCAGGACGGCGGCGACCCCGCCATCACCAAGCTCCTGACCGCGATCAAGGCCGGCAGCGGCGCACCCGACCTGATCCAGGCCGAGTACCAGAAGATCCCGACGCTCGTCGCCTCCGACGCGCTCGCCGACATCGCCGGATCCGTCGGCGACGACGTGGCCGGCCAGTTCCCCGACGGGGTCTGGCAGTCCGTCACGCTCGGTGGCGACGCCGTGTACGCCGTGCCGCAGGACACCGGCCCCATGATGTTCTTCTACCGCGCCGACCTGTTCGAGCAGTACGGCCTCACCGTGCCCACCACGTGGGACGAGTACGCCGAGACCGCACGTGCGCTGCACGCCGCAGACCCCACCAAGTACCTCGGCACCTTCTCGGCCAACGACGCCGGCTGGTTCGCCGGCCTCTCGCAGCAGGCGAAGGCCGAGTGGTGGTCGATCGACGGCGACAGCTGGGGCGTCGGCATCGACGAGGAGCCCACGCAGACGGTCGCCTCGTACTGGGGCGGACTCGTCGCCGAAGGCGCGATCGACAACAAGCCGATGTACACGCCCGAGTGGAACGCCGGACTCAACGACGGCACCCAGGTCGGCTGGCTCGGCGCCGTCTGGGGCCCCGGCGTGCTCTCGGGCAACGCCCCCGACACGGCCGGCCTCTGGGAGGCCGCGACCCTGCCCACGTGGGACGGCGACGTCTCCAACGGCAACTGGGGCGGATCGTCCACGGCCGTCACCTCGCAGTCCGAGAACGTCGACGCCGCGACCGAGTTCGCGACCTGGCTGAACACCGACCCCGAGGCCGTCGCCTCGCTCGTCGAGCAGACCGGCATCTACCCCGCAGCGACGGATGCCGCGGCATCCGTGCTCACCGAGGCGCCCGAGTTCTTCAGCAACCAGCCCGACTTCTACGACGTCGCCGCCGAGGCGGCACAGGCCGTCGCGCCGTTCACCTACGGACCCAACGTCAACGTCGCGTTCAGCGCGTACAACGACGAGTTCGCGAAGGCGGCCGAGGCGAAGACCGTCGACGCGTTCCTCGCCGCGGTCACCGCGATGCAGAAGACGACGATCGACGACCTGAAGGCCGGCGGCTTCGCGGTCTCCGAGTAGCCGGTCCGCCGGTTCCGCCGGTCGAGTAGGCGCGCCAGCGCCGTATCGAGACCAGACCATGCGCAGAGGTCTCGATACGCTTCGCTACTCGACCGGCGGCCCTCGACCGGCATCCGCCCGCCCGTTCCACCCAGGAAGGACCCGAACCATGACCGCCACGGTCGACGCCCCTCGCGGCGACACCCCGCCGGCCACGCCGGCCCCGCGGCATCCGCGTGCCGAGCGCAGCCCGAAGCGTCGTGCGAAGGGGGCGCTCACGCCGTGGCTGATGCTCGCTCCCGGCATCACGCTCTTCACGGTGTTCATGGCCGCGCCGATCCTGTACACGTTCGTGCTGTCGTTCCAGAAGGAGCAGGTGAAGGGACTCGGCCTCGGCGGCGACTCGCGCACCCGCGAGTTCGCGGGCCTCGAGAACTACGTCGCGACCTTCTCGGACCCCGAGTTCCTGGCGAGCGTCGGCCGCGTGCTGCTCTACGGGCTCATCCTCGTGCCGACCATGCTCGGCCTCGCGCTGCTCTTCGCGCTGCTGCTCGACGCCCGCCGCACCGGCGCGAAGGGATTCAGCCGGGTCTCGATCTTCCTGCCCTACGCGGTGCCTGCGGTCATCTCGTCGCTGCTCTGGGGCTTCCTCTACCTGCCGGCCGTGAGCCCGTTCTACTGGATCTTCGAACAACTCGGCTGGGACGACGTTCCGTCGCTGCTCTCGCCGGGGCTCGTGATCTTCGCGATCGCGAACATCGGGCTGTGGGGCGGCGTCGGCTTCAACATGATCGTGATGTACACCTCGCTCAAGGCGGTGCCGAGCGACATCTACGAGGCCGCGCGCATCGACGGCGCATCCGAGGTGCAGATCGCGTGGCGCATCAAGGTGCCGATCATCATGCCGGCGCTCATCATGACCGCGCTGTTCTCGATGATCGCGACGCTCCAGGTCTTCGCCGAGCCCACCACGCTGCGTCCGCTCACGAACAGCCTCTCGACGAGCTGGTCGCCGCTCATGTTCGTCTACCGCGATGCGTTCACGCGCGACGACATCTACTCCGCCGCGGCCACCTCGATCATCATCGCGCTCGCGACCTTCGCGATCTCGTTCCTCTTCCTCCGCGTCGTGCAGCGACGCGCCTTCGGTCAGGAGGACTGAACCATGTCCGTCACCACCGAGACCAGGGCCGCCCTCGTGCCCGACCTCGCCGGCAGCGCCGGGCGACGCGCCCCGAAGGACTCGCGCGTGCCCGTGGCCGTCGGCTCGACCGCCGTGCTGCTGCTCGGCGCCGTCTACTGCCTGCTGCCCGTCGCCTGGGTGCTCATCGCCTCGACGAAGGACGCCTCGGAGCTGTTCTCGACGTTCACGTTCGCGCCGTCG